>JAGWVT010000233.1 GCA_018970765.1 Actinomycetales bacterium | reverse complement strand
AACAAGGAGATCAAACGCCGCACCGATGTCGACGATCACTGAAATGTAGACCGGTAGCGGCAACGTGGTTTCCAGCGATCATCGCAACGGTGGGTGGTTTGGAGGGGCTAGCAATGGCTCAAAGAGATCGGCCGGCGACCTGACCGCCACGGTCATGCGGGGCCGGTTGTTGAGTTCGCGCTCGACCCGCGCGAGTTCACTCCTGCTGTGCCTGGACAGGTCTGTGGACTGAGGTTCCCCAGGAAATGTAGACACCTGTCTGGCTCGGTCTTCGGATCGGGCGGGAGGATGTCGTTATGTCTGCACGTCGTAGGAAGTTCACGACCGAGTTCAAGGTCCAGGCCGCGCATCGGGTGATCGACTCGGGACGGTTGATCGCTGAGGTTGCTCGGGAGTTGAACGTCAGTGAGCAGTCGTTGGGCGGGTGGGTTCGTGATGAGCGGCGCCGCTTGGAGGCTGCGAAAGGAACGGAGGATGAGCCGTTGACTCCAGCGGAGCGTGCTGAACTGGTGCGCCTGCGCAAGCAGGTCGCCGAGCAGGAGAAGGACCTGGCGTTCTTGGGAAAAGCTGCGGCGTACTTCGCGAGCAATCCACCAAAGCGGAGCGATTCGCGTTGATGGCCGCGGAGTGCGCCACCTTCGAGATCAATCGGATGGCCCGACTGCTGAAGGTGTCGCGGGCCGGCTACTACCGGTGGCGGCGTGAGCAGGAGCGCACCGCATTGACGGTGCGCCAGCAGGCCCGGGCGGACCTGCACGCGCAGATCGGCGTGCATCACCAGGCATCGAACGGCACGTACGGGTCGCCACGGATCACCGCGGACCTGCATGCTGCCGGCATCGCGGTGAACGTCAAGACGGTCGCGAAAGCCATGCGGGATATGGGTATTGCCGGGATCAGCCCCCGGGAATTCCACATCGTGACCACGATCGCCGATCACGAAGCGCAGTTCCCACCAGACCTGGTGGACCGGCAGTTCGATCAGGGCCGCCTGGATGCGGTGTGGACGTCCGACATCACCTACCTGAAGGCCGGAACGACGATCGCGTACCTGTGCGCGATCCGCGACGAGCACTCCGGCCGGGTCCTGGGCTACGCCGTCGACGATCACATGCGTGACGACCTCGTCGTGGCCGCGCTGAAGGCGGCATGGTTCACACGCCAGCACTCCTGCGCCGGCGCGGTGTTCCATACCGACAGGGGCGGGCAGTTCGTCGCCAAGAGCGTGGTCACGCAATGCGAGCAGATGGGCCTGCTGCGCTCGATGGGCCGTACCGGATCGTGTTACGACCACGCGTCCGCTGAGTCGTTCTGGAGCATCTTCAAGCACGAGTACTACTACCGTCACGCCTTCACCAGTCTCGAGGAGCTCAAGGCCGGCATCCAGGCGTTCATGCACAACTACAACCACCACCGGCGATACTCCAAGATCGGGCACATCAGCCCCATCGCCTACGAACTATCGTTAGCCACCCAAGCGGCAGCCGCCGCATAAACCACGTGTCTACTTTCCGCGGGGAACCTCAAAACAGCCAATTTCATGGCGTCAGATCAACTGGCCCACTAGACGGGTCAAG
>JAGWVT010000232.1 GCA_018970765.1 Actinomycetales bacterium | reverse complement strand
GGGTGCTCATCCGCAATAGCAGATCTACTGGTCAGGCCGCGAGTTGGGCTGCGTTGAGCCGGCGACGGCTCGTGTCGAGTTGAAAGTCCACTTGCAGCGCACTTGCAATCCTGCGCCACGCGTAAGCGAAGCGCCCTGACAGCCAGAGCGCTCGGAGTGTCAGGATCGCCTGACCTCCGCGAGTGCCCCACGACATGCCCGACTGTTTGTGACGGAGCGCGACATAGGTCTTGCAGGCGGCCTCCTGAACGCCACTGCCAATCGGAATGTTCTGCCTGAGGTAGCGGGCGTAGTCCATCCGGTCGCGGTGGTTGTTGAAGTAGGTGACCTCGCTCATCACCGCTTTCATGCGTGCAGGGGACCGTTTGACGCTCAGCATACGAGAGCGTCTCATCAACTCCGCGACACATGCGTCAGCGCCGCCCGGTTCACAAAGGCGATCCTTCCATTTCTTGATAATGGACTGATTTGCACCGCTCGCAGTTAATCCAGCAGCGAGGTGTTCAGCTGCGTGATAGTAATCATTTACCATAACGAAATCTGAAGGTCTGGTGGCCGCTTGCAATGCATTGATAATACGCCAATTCTCCGAAGCGGCATCCGCGAGATAAACGACACGCGCTTTCGGATATCGGGTCATTGCCGCATGCAGTTCGCCTTGCAGTTGCTCCGTGAGAATCCCCTTTTTCGACTCGGGCATTCGGGCATATCCAGTGGTTTTTAGCCGGGCCAGATTCGGCCCGTAAAGAGCAACGACGCCGCTGGACGCTTCCTGATGGCCATGTGGTCCATCGTCCGTTTTCAACGCGCCTGGGGTATTCGGTGCATCCTTCATCCGGACCATCACCCCATCAAGGCTGACGACGATCTGTTCAACGTCGAGGCGGTCGACTTCAGTGCGAAGCTCATCCACTCGCACTTGCTCTTCGAAAGAAGCACGCTTCGGCTCCCACTTGTCATGAACCCGCTTGGCCAGTCGATCCAGACTCGACTTCGAGACCGACAGAGTTCCGGTTTGGGCCAGCAGACTTGATGCGGTCGTGGGTGTGACCGACCCGAGGAAAGCCGTCAGCAGTTCGGCTGTTGCAAGCGTCGTCCGTCCATCGACGAGGCGAAGGTGAAGGTCCACCAGGCCTACGGTTGGTGCGTCTGAAGAACCGCGCGCCCGGTACACGGTCCGTGACACGCTTACCTCGCCCGCCATCGTGAGCACCTGAAGTGGCGCCTTGCCCGCCGGCCGATAACGCACCCCGTTTACCACCAGTCCTTCGGTGGGTTCATCCAGTCGTCCCAGCACGATCGCGTGGACCTCCCGCTCCATGGCCATCGTGCGCTCACGCAGGCAGCGCTCGAAGCTGGCATGCTCAGCCGCCGCGGCATCGACTGGCTTCGAGAGCTGTGCTTCCACCAGTTCGATCAGCGACGTAAGCGAAGGGATGACGGGGAGAAGAACTTCTGGTAGCGTGAACGACATGGGCTGCTCCGGGTGGACGGTTGTGTGGTAACTCTCGTCTACCCCGGATCAGCTCTCACGAACAGCCCTATCCGCTGCCCTACTAACTCTACCATTGCGGATCAGCACCC
>JAGWVT010000231.1 GCA_018970765.1 Actinomycetales bacterium | reverse complement strand
GGAATGGCGATCATCACCTTCGACGGTGGGATCGCCGGATTCACGGGACGAGCGTACCCAGCGTCCACGGCCGTCAGTTGCGGCGAATCGCGCCCAGCATTGCTCTCGCCACATCGTTGGCGAAGGCCTGCCAGGTTGGTACCGCCATAGGGTCCACTTCAGCGCGCAGATCGGCCAGGGCCTGTGGCCGGGCATAGTCCTGAAACATCTGGGAGATCTCGTCGACGCTCTCCGCGGCCACCGGACGCGCTCCGCGACCGCGCATCACCTCAGCCGCCGGCTGAATACCGGAGTAGAGCACCGGCGTGCCTTGCCGGATCGATTCCAGCACGGGGATGCCGTAGCCCTCAACCCCGAAACTCAGGAACACACTGGCCTGATTCATCAGGTCGGCGATACCGGCATCGGAAGCATGGCGAACCCAATGCACCGGCAGGCCTGAAGCCATCGCCTGCGCGATTTCGTCATTGATGGCCAGGTCTGACTTCGATTCCTTGCCGACGAACACTAAATGGGCCGGGGAACCTGCAGCAATTGCCGCTCGAAAACCCGCCAGGATTTCTCGCGGTCGCTTGCGGGCCTCCAGCGTGCCGAGGCGAAGAAAGGTCGGCGGGTCACTTGCGGCACCTGCTCGAACCGGTAGGTGGTCGCCACCGGGCAGAGAGACAGTCGTATCCAGGGTGCGACTGCGCCGCAAGCGCTGCCACATGTCCTGTCGCGACTCCTCACTGATGCAGACCAGGGTTTCGACACTGGCCAGCATGCGGAAATAGCGGCTGACGCGTCCGCTGTTCCCCGGCGGAAACCGGTAGTTAGCCGGGTGCGTTTGTGGCAGGGCGTCATTACCGATCATGCCAGTGGGCAGGCAGCGCGCGGCGAGTTCGACCCTGTCGAGCACCGAGTCCAGGTAGCTCACCTCGGGAAGGAACCAGCCGTCCACGAGTGCCAGCAATCGGCCAAGATCGATGCGGACCGGGCGCAGTTCCGCAAGGTGGTCTCGAATCACAAAACGCAGGTCGACGTCGTCCGGGTGATCCTGGAAAGGCAGGTCGAGCAAAGCAGTTGCTTGTTCAGCATTAAGTAGGGCAAGTTCATCGTCCCAGGGGATGACGAACTGCCCTTCGAGGATGTCGTTGGGCCAATGCCGGGCCAGACCTTGCAACACGCGCTGGATACCGGTGCCGTACGGATCCCGCACGAACTGCTCAATGTCGATCGCCAGCACGCTCATGAGACACCCTGCTGCAGGAGGTCCAACAATCGCCGCGCGTAGACCTCTGGGCGCTTGCCCAGCAGATACTCCTGCCGCATAGCTTCACGTGTCCCGTCATCCCACAGGTTGCTCAGCCGGGCCTGCACCGCCTCAGCCACCAGCAGCGGACTGACCTCGTCGGGCAGGCGGTCGACGTAGGCGGGGGTGTCGACGTCCTGGCACAGGCCAAGACTCGCCAGCGACGGCGTACCGAAGGCGGCCAGGTCCGACAGTGGTCCACTCACCCCTAGCAGTGGGCTCACCCGTAGCTGTACGCCGAGGTCCACGGCCATCAGGTAGTCACGAAAGCGCGCTTCGTCGGCGAAGCCGACG
>JAGWVT010000230.1 GCA_018970765.1 Actinomycetales bacterium | reverse complement strand
AGGAGCATGACATGACGCCGATCCTGTTCGAGGAGGCGACCGCTACGATGGAACCAGAACGGAGACCTGCCGGAATGGAGCTGCGTGAGCTGAACAGTCGACCACTGCGACGTGTCGCGAGCTTCAGCTTCGACGCGGCTGTTCGTGCTGAGCCCGATGCTGCCGAACCCAGGACGCTGAGTTTCAGCTTTAGCAGTGAAGCGCCGGTCGAGCGCTGGTTCGGCACCGAGGTGCTGAGCCATGCGCCGGGAGCAATGGACATGAGCCGCCTGAACGACGGAGCTCCGTTGCTGTGGAATCACGACCCTGATCGAGTGCTGGGTGTGATCGAGCGGGCCTGGCTGGAGGATGGCCGTGGCATGGTCGCGGTCCGGTTCAGCCGCTCGGCATTTGCCGAGGAGAAACTTGCCGAGGTGCGAGATGGCATCTTGCGCAATGTGTCGGTGGGCTATTCCATCACCGACGCACAACCGCTCCGCCAGGGTGGCCAAGACGGCATCCTGGCCACCTTGTGGCAACCCCATGAGGTGTCCGTGGTGAGCGTGCCAGCCGACAACAGCGTCGGAATCGGGCGAAGTCTCGAGGATGACGTTGCCGCGGCCCCGGCCGCAACCCAACCCCCAACCCCCAAACAACCCATGGAACCGACCATCGACATCGAGGCGGTGCGGGCGCAGGCTGCGGCCGATGAGCGCTCCCGCGTCGCCGGTATCACCAGCCTGTGCCGTGAGCACGGCACTGAAGACCTGGCCCAGGGCCTGATCGAACGTGGCGCCAGCGAATCTGATGCCATGCGTGAAGTGCTGGGCGCGATCGGCAAGCGGAGCAAGCAGCCCGCCCAGCCGGCGACTCCTGCCACCCCCAGCCGCCCGATTGCTGGATCTGCCGACATCGGCCTGACCGACAAGGAGGCCCGGTCTTACTCGTTCCTGCGGGCGATCCGGGCGCAGGCATTCCCGAATGACCGCGGCGCCCATGAGGCCGCTGCATTCGAGCGTGAAGTGAGCGAAGCCGTCGCGAAGCAAATGGGCATCGATGCCCGTGGCTACCTGGTCGCGAACGAGGTCATCCACCGCGATCTGACGGTCGGCACTGCCAGCGCTGCTGGTGATCTGGTGATGGTCGATGCTCGGCCTGGCAGCTTCATCGAACTGCTGCGCAACCGCCTGGCACTGACCACACTTGGCGTCACCACGCTGACTGGTCTGCAGGGCCCTGTCGCGATCCCGCGTCAAACCGGTGCGGCTACTGCTTACTGGGTGGCAGAGAAGGGTGAGCCGACCGAGAGCAACCCGACGGTGGATCAGGTCAACATGACCCCCAAGACTCTCGGTGCATTCACCGAGTTCAGCCGTCGGCTCATTCTGCAGTCGTCCATCGATGTCGAGCAGATGGTCCGCAACGAGCTGGCCACCGTCCTGGCACTTGAGATGGACCGGGCCTCGCTCTACGGCACCGGCACTGTGAATCAGCCGCAAGGACTCAAGTTCGTGACCGGCATCAATACTGTCGACTTCGCCGCGAACCAGCCCACCTATGCCGAGCTGGTGAACATGGAGACTCAGATCAACGCCGACAATGCCGACATCGG
>JAGWVT010000229.1 GCA_018970765.1 Actinomycetales bacterium | reverse complement strand
GAGCGCATGGAGTTCTTCCTCGGGGCGCGCGAGGAGGCCGTGGACGGCCTGGACGCGTACTCCCCCACCTCACCGCTTGGCGCCGCAGTGGTCGGCTCCGCGATCGGCGCGCAGGTGACTTATACCGCGCCGAACGGAAAGACCTTCACGGTCACCGTCATCGAAGCGCGTTAGTCGCTGCGGCTCCGGCACAGCGCTACATCGAGAGTGTCGTACCCCCTGCCTATGTTGCTCCCCGCCATTCAACGGGGAGGCAGCATGACGCCTGCATCAACATGTGTGCACGAACCCGGGCCAGGTGACTGCCCGACACCAGCCTGCTATCGCAGGCTTCCCTGCCCCGGAGCAGATGAAGCCTGGGGCCTTGGCAAGTACACCGTCGACAAAGCCGAAGCCAGGTTTATCGGCGCGCTCGTGAGCGATCTGAAATACGCCACCCACGACCAGGACACCTCGCGGATGCTCGCGCAACTCTCGGAGCAGATTGGCCGGTTTCTAGCCATGAAAGGCCAGAATCGATTTGACGGCTGCGCTGTCGTCCCCGGCAGTCGTGACACTGAGCTATCAATCATGGTTTCCGTCGCACGCGCGCTACACGCGGCGGGATGGGTCGGCAAGCAAGAGACGCTAATCAAGACCGGGCAAGTGCCTAGGATGAAGTCTCTTGCAAGATCCGCACGGGCGGGCGCTGTCGCCGACAAGTACGCCGTCGGAGCGACTTCCGCTTTGCCCGACTGCGCGAGAATCCTGGTGCTTGACGACATCTACGACTCCGGGGCTACGCTGTCGGAAGCGGTGGCGGCCGTCCGACGGGCAGCTCCACAATCGCAAGTCGTGGCAATCACCGCCGTCTACCGATATGACCCTAGGGGGGACTGATGGCCTCAGTGATGCTCGCTGGGTCACGGCATATTTCGAGCCTTCCGGCTCCTGCCTCTGAGAAAGTCCGAGAGTTGATGAATCAGGGCACCTGGTTCCTGGTCGGCGATGCACCAGGTGTGGATTGCGCCTTTCAAGCGCTGCTGGCCACTGCCCAGTACAAGAGGGTCGTGGTCTTCACAGCCCTCGACTCGGCACGCCACAACTTCGGCGGCTGGGAAGTTCGCTGCATCGACTCGGGCCTGAAATCCAAAGGCGCCGCTATGCACACGGCCAAGGACCGGCAGATGGTCCGCAATGCCGAGTCGGGCCTCGTGGTCTGGGACGGCAATAGCCCCGGGACGCTTGCCAACGTCATTGACTTCGTGGATGAAGAAAAGCCGTGTTTGGTGTGGTCTCCGGCAGACGACTTGCTCTGGACGATGGATTCGCCACAGAGCCTGGAGAAGTGGACAGCGGCCTACCCAGAGCCCACCGCTGAAGCACGGACGCGGCTAAGTCGCTGGAGTAAGCGGGAGTCGCGGAAAATAGCCACTTCCCCGGAATCGATGTTTCCCGAACTCGGCCATAGCGCCTAGCTGTCAGCAGGAGCAACCGCCGCAGGGGCCCGTCTGTCAGCCGCGCTTGTTGCGGAACTTGCGCACGGCCATCGTGGAGAAGACCGCGATGATGGCCGAGGACCACAGGAACGCCATCAGCACCGGATGCTGCTG
>JAGWVT010000228.1 GCA_018970765.1 Actinomycetales bacterium | reverse complement strand
TGGGGCAGGGTGGCGGCCACGGTTTCCGAGGCGTCGTCCACCGTCACCGAGAGAATGCTCAGGTTCTGGCCTCCCTGGTTCATCACCTCGAGCACTTGCTTCTTCTGCTGGCGCAAAGGGAGTTGATCGAAATGAATGTCGTCCTCCGGAGAGACCGCGATTCGCGCGTCCGCGATGCTGGTGCCCTCGACTTCGACGTCGGTGGGGGCCAACTCGGACTTTCCGGCGCTGAGCGTCAGGGTGTCTTTCAGGTAGGCCCTGTTTGAGGGCGTCCAGGACACATTCAGGTCGACGCTGCCCTTGGGCAAGAGCACCCGGGTGGAGGGCTCGCTGCACATGACGTCGTCAGGCGCCTGGATGGATTCGAGCTTGATGGCGACGTTGCCATACCCGTCGTTTTCCACCTTGAGGGGCAGGCTTTGGGTGGTGCCCATGGCGACGACTCCGAACTGGAGGCGCGCAGGTTTCGCCACCAGGCTGGGTTGACCCACCAGGCGCCGCACGAGGGGAATGCGCAATTCCCCGGGCTCCACGCGGTCGGCACTCTCGATGGCGGAGGCATCGGTGTAGGTGACGGCCAGGTACATCTCGGAGACTACCGGTGCCTCCCTCGGGGCATAGCGGAGGTCGATGGTGAAGCTGCTGCCGACGCCGAAGATGAAGGGCGCGGGCTGGCTGGAAGTGAACGAGAAGTCCTGCCGGGCTTCCTCCGACAAGATGATGCGCTTGATGGCCAGGCGGCGATCGCCCAGGTGTTGAATCGTCACCCTTGTGGTGGTGTCGCAGCCGGGCGTGACACAACCCAAAATCAGCTTGGAGGGCTCGGCGGCGATGCCGCGCTCGATGACCAGGGGCTCCGGAGGCAGCACGGTCGGGCCGCAGGAAGTGAGCAACGCCAATGCCAGCAGGTGTTTGGAGGTCATGGCTCTTTCCCTAGGGGACGGTGAAGGTTCCATTGGCGCGAACCAAGTCAGCGGCGTAGACGACATCGCCTCGCTTGCCCAGCGTGACGGTGGCTTCCTTCGCCAACACGCCGTTGACGTACACCTTCACCGTGGCGGGCGTGCTCTTCTTGGAAAGGCAGATCTGCTCGATGAGCGCACCGACATCCTTGCCGGGCACCAGCACCGCGCCGGCGGCAGCCAACTGGGCGACGTCGACGGCCACGCCCAGGATGCCGGACAACAACTGGGTGGGAAGCGAGGCGCAGTCCTGCATGTATTGGAGCATGATGCGGTAGGTTCCATCTTGCTGGCCATTCACCAGGATGATGCGTTCGGGCTCTTCCTTGGGGCCGAAAGAGAGCCAAGATGGATTCCCGAAATTGCCCCAGTTGGTGGGGGCCGGGGTTTGCTTGTTGCAGACAAAACCGTAGGGGTGTTCAAGGGTCATGTCGACGTTGCGGAAGTCTTCGTCAAAGGCGCTGTCGGAGCCGTTTTCGTAGGTCAACTCCACCTTCACCACCTGGGGGCCCGGTCCGGGCACGCCAGTGGCCGTCACCGGAATCGAGAAGGCCGGCCTCGACGGATCATTGGTGGAAAACAGCAAAAACCCGTTGAGCGGGCCTTCCTTCGTGGCGGTCACGGCCACCTGGAGTTCCGCGTGAGCGC
>JAGWVT010000013.1 GCA_018970765.1 Actinomycetales bacterium | reverse complement strand
CGATCGACGTTGTAGTTGTAGGTGGTGTAGCCGACACCCGATGTTCCCCACAGTCGGTTCTGCGCCATTGCGATCACATTGCCTGTTCCGGGCTGGACCATGCTGATGGCGGCGGCCTTCTTGCTCGGGTCGTCGATCGGTATCGCCGTGGTCGCTGCCTCCAAAGCGCCGGCCTGAGCCTTGGGATCCAACGTGGTGCGAATGACGTAGCCGCCGCGGCGTAGGAACGCCTCGCGAGCCTCTGGCGTGTCACCGAAGGCCGGGTCGCTGCGAACGGTCTGCAGTACGTAATCGCAGAAGAACGGTGCCGCGCTCGTGGTGCAACCGTTGGTCGAAGCGGTGGGCTTGACCAGGAAGGCCATCGGTGTGCGAGCTGCATCGTCGGCTTCCTGTTGAGAGATGAAGCCAGCGGCGACCATGCGATTGAGGACCACGTCGCGACGCTTCTGCGAGAGCTCAGGGTTCCGCAGCGGATCGAAAGCAACGGGTTGCTGCACGATGCCGGCCAATGTGGCCGCCTCAGGGAGCGTGAGTTCAGCGGCGGTCTTGGAGAAGTAGCGGCGGGCCGCCGCCTCAACGCCGTAGGCCCCAGCACCGAAGTAAACGATGTTCAGGTACCGCTCGAGGATTTCGGCCTTGTCGAATCGACGCTCCAGTGCGAGGGCAAATCGAACTTCACGGAGCTTGCGGACAGTGCTGCGGCCGCGCGCGGACTGGAGTTCGTCAGCAGATGTGGCCTGGTTGACCAACACGTTCTTGACGTACTGCATGGTCAGCGTCGAGGCCCCCTGCTGCACACCCCCGGCTGAGGTGTTTCGTGCGAGTGCTCGAACCGCGCTGCGAATGTCGAATCCATGGTGATCCAGGAATCGAGCGTCTTCGATGGCAACGATTGCCTGGCGCATTGCCGGGGACACTGCGGTGAGTGGGACTTCGACGCGGTTCTGGTAGTAGAGCGTGGCCAGGGGAGAGCCGTCTGCGGCCAGGATCAGCGTCCGCTGCGGAAGCGGCGGCGTCTCCATGTTGTCTGGCAGGTTTTCGAAGGCTTGAGCAAGGTTTCGTGCGCCCGCACCAGCGCCACCGACGAACGGCAGCGCGATAGCAGCAGAGACCAGTCCGGCAAGGGTCGCGACGACGAAAAAGAGACCGAGTCGACCAAGGGTCGCCAGGAGTCCACGAGATTCGTCGTTGCGTCGCATCATCATCAGACGCCAGCGTATGTGCGGGGGTTCCTTGAAGCCCTTTACAGATATAGTCCAAAATAACTATGCTCGCCTAGTCAGTTTGAGCCTAGAGGGACAGGGTGTGTCGGCGTACCGTCCGGCGAACGGGGCAGGCACTCGTGCCTGACCGGAGGAGGGAACGACTGCAGATGTTTGATCACGACTGGGCGGCGAAAGCTGCCTGCCGGACGGCCGACCCGGACACGCTCTTCGTCCAAGGGGCAGCGCAGAACCGGGCCAAGGCGATTTGCGCGGGATGTCAGGTTCGAACGGAGTGCCTTGCCGATGCCCTTGACAACCACGTGGAGTTCGGGGTCTGGGGCGGTATGACGGAACGGGAGCGTCGGGCCCTGCTTCGTCGTCGGCCAAATGTGACGAGTTGGCGGCATCTGCTGCAAACGGCGCAGTCCGAGTTCGAGCGGCAATCGATTCTTACGGGGCGGTCGACCCGGGCGTCCTAGTGACGTGGGCCGGGGCAGCTGCCCGAGTGTCCAGGGCCAGCAGCTCGCCGACCTCGCGAAGCCCGCTGAGATCGTGGACGTCCTCGGCTAGCGCAGGCACGCTTGCGGCCGGCACCTGGGGGTGCGCGGCGCTGAAACGCTGCGCGAGACGCTGCTGGCGTTCGGCGATGCGGACACGTTCGGCGTGCAGCCGCAGGAGAGCCGCGGTCAGTCCCCCGGCTGGTTCGCGCAGGTCAATGCGTTCGGCCGCGGCGGCGGCCTGCTCGGCAGATAGGCCGGGGTCAATGACCTGCTGCATGCGGTTGAGCACCAGACCCGCGAGTGGCATCGCATCGGTGCGCAGCCGCTCAACAAAGTAGGCCGCCTCGCGCAGGGCATCGGGCTCGGGCGCTGCGATCACAATGAAACTCGTGCCAGGATCCTTCAGCAGTGCGTAGGTGGCATCGGCGCGTTCCCGGAATCCACCGAACGTCGTATCGATGGCTGATATGAAGGCACCGATATCAAGCAGGACCTGCGCGCCGAGGATCTTGTTGAGCACGGAGGTGAACAAGCCAAAGCCGACTGCGGCAAGGCGACCGATGCCTCGACCGGCGCCTCGGGCGGGCGCCGTCAGGATCCTGATGAACCGTCCATCCAAGAACGACCCAAGTCGTGTCGGCGCATCGAGAAAGTCCAGAGCGCTGCGTGATGGTGGAGTATCAACAACGATGAGGTCCCAACTGTCTTCGCGGTCCGCCTGAGCGCGGAGTTGACCGAGCTTCTCCATCGCCATGTATTCCTGAGTTCCGGCAAAGGATGAAGACAGAGCCTGATAAAACGGATTGTTCAAGATTGCCTGAGCGCGTTCAGGATCGGCGTGTGCCTCAACGACCTCGTCGAATGTGCGCTTCATGTCAAGCATCATCGCGTGCAGGCTGCCTCCAGATTCCTGCCCCAATACGCCGATAACTTGACGCGGCGTGTTGTCCAGGTGATCAAGGCCCATGGCCTGCGCGAGTCGGCGAGCCGGATCGATTGTGAGCACACAAACGTGACGACCGTGCTCGGCTGCTCGTAACCCGATTGCGGCAGCCGTCGTGGTTTTGCCAACTCCGCCCGCGCCCGTGCAGACAATGATGCGGGTTTGTGGATCAGCAATGAGCCGATCGATGTCAAGCCGCGGTACGTCACGCTGCATGGGTCCACCCCTGCCGCAGCATCTCAGCGAGGATGTACAGCGCACCGACGTCGATACCTTCAGCCAGGAGAGGTAGGTCCACCATCGGTAGCCCGAGTTGAGCCAGTCGAGCTCGCTCGCGCTGTTCGAGATCGACCCTACGTACATGGTCAAGGGCCTCCTGCACCAGGCCTGACACGATCACATCGGTATCCAGTCCGGAAAGTGTGGAAGCGATGGATTGACGAATTTGTCCCAGTGGCAAGAGGCCGTCACGCGCGCTCTCAAGTTGAGCGGGGGTCAGCATCGGTGGGCGAGCCATGTTGATGAAGAGGTTGCCGACCGGGAGTCCGGCAGCGCGGAGTTCGGCCACTCCGTCGATTGTTTCCTGAACTGGCATCTCCTCCAGGATGGTGACCAGGTGTACGCGAGTTCGATCAGAGGCGATAACGCTCATCACCAACTCCGCATGGTTGTGGATCGGTCCGACTCGCGCCAGCCCGGAGACCTCGGCGTTGACGTTCAGGAAGCGCGTGATTCGCCCTGTCGGGGGGCCGTCAAGCACGATGGCGTCATAGGAGTCAGGCTGTCCCTTGTCGCGTCTGCGTACCAACTCGCAGGCCTTACCGGTCAACAGCACATCGCGTAACCCGGGCGCAATGGTCGTCGCGAAGTCGACGGCACCCATCCGTCGCAGCGCCGAACCGGCCTTGCGGAGGTTGTAGAAGATTTCGAGGTAGTCCAGAAGGGCCTCGCCGGGATCCACCGCGAGGGCCCAGACTTCACCGCCGTCAAGAGCGATGGCTACCCGTCGCTCCTCGTATGGCAGCGGTGGTGTGTCGAAGAGTTGCGCAATGCCCTGGCGACCCTCCACCTCCATCAGCAGAGTCCGCTGGCCGCCAGCGGCAAGAGCGAGGGCTAGGGCGGCAGCTACCGTCGTTTTACCGGTCCCTCCTTTGCCGGTCACCACGTGCAAGGTGGTGTGCGCTGCGGGCGCTGTGTGCGCAGGGGAACTCACCAAGAAAGCCTAGACGGCATCTGCCACCTTGCCAGTTTCGAGCGCAGCGCTACTGTCAAGGCATGACGCGATGGGAGTATGCAACCGCCCCCCTGCTGGTACACGCCACGAAGCAGATCCTCGATACCTGGGGTCAGGATGGGTGGGAACTGGTGCAGGTGGTGCCGGGCCCGAATCCAGAGAGCATGGTCGCCTATTTCAAGCGGCCGTTGGCGAGTTGACGGCATGAGCGTCCAGGAACGGTTGGCATCCTTGGGGTTGGCGCTACCGAGCGTTGTGCCGCCGGTTGCGTCCTACGTTCCAGCCGTGCGCAGCGGCAACTTGGTCTTCACGGCCGGCCAAATCCCGCTCGTCGATGGCTCATTGGCGTTTAGTGGCCGGGTCGGAGAGACCGTGACACCTGAGCAGGCGCAGCAGTTGGCGCAGGTATGTGCCCTGAATGCCCTTGCGGCAATCACCACGGTGGCGGATCTGGACAGCATTGTGCGCATGGTCAAGGTCGTTGGGTTCGTAGCGAGTGCTCCTGAGTTCTTCGGTCAACCTATGGTGGTGAACGGTGCCAGCGACCTCCTCAAGGCCGTTTTTGGTGACCATGGAGCGCACGCACGCTCCGCCGTCGGTGTGGTGTCACTGCCCTTGAATGCGCCTGTCGAGGTTGAACTCGTGGTCGAGGTATCGGGCTGAGCAACATGCTCACTGATCGGTTGCCAGTCCGGCCGGTGACAGCGGCCACGGTGCTTCTGCTACGTGATGGCAGCACCGGACCGGAAGTCTTTCTCATGCGTCGCGCGCTTTCGATGCCGTTCGCGCCAGGCATGTTCGTGTTCCCGGGAGGTCGCCTGGAACAGGTGGATGAGAATGGCACCGCGGATGCTGCGCATCCGCAGGTTGCCCAGGCGGCGCAGCGAGCCAGGCTCAGCGCGGTAGACATGGCAGCCCTGATGAACTGTGCCAGTCGCGAAGTGCGCGAAGAAGCGGGGATTGTGCTGCAACCCGAACTGCTCACGCTGGTAGGACGATGGGTGACCCCCGAGTTCGAACCACGTCGTTACGACGTGCACTTCTTCGCAGCAAAAGTTGGCCCCGAACAGCTGCCCTACTCGGCGTCGACAGAAACCGATGAGGCTCAGTGGTACCGACCTGCAGACTGCATGGAGGCGTTCACGGAAGGTCGCATGCCGATGCTCCCGCCGACGCTGGCGATGCTCGCGGCTTGCGCCGAGCACGGGTCGGTTGCCGAGGTACTTGAGCAACTCGGGTCGAGGGCGGTGCGACCACATCTGCCCCGGCCACTGTCGCAGGATGGTGGACTTTGGTGCGTCGTTGATGCCGAGACGCAAGAGGTGCTGATCGATCGCATTCGCAGACCGCAGGTGCGTGAGACTGACGCGGCACCCGTCTCGCTGGATCTGCCGTGAGCGGGCTGCGACTTCCGGGAGGCGAAGGGTCATGGGCGGGTGGCGAGGTTGTCGGTGCTGACGGCATTCGGGTCTGTTGCATCTTGGCGCCGAACGCCTCACCAATGACGCTGGACGGGACGAATACCTGGATCATCCCGTCGGGGCGCGAAGCGCTGGTGATCGATCCGGGTCCGGATGAACCCATGCACCTTCGCGCCATCGAAGCGAAGTTGGCTGAGCTGGAGGTTCGGGCTCGCGGCATCCTGCTCACGCACGCTCACCCTGATCACGCTGCAGGCGCGGGCACCTGCGCCAAATCCTGGGGGGTGCCCATACATGCGTTTGCGGATCTGCCAACAGGTTCATCAGTCCACCTCACCTGCGGAGATCTAGCGGTCGAAGTCTTGGCGACACCAGGCCACACTGCGGATAGCGTCTGCATTCGCATTGCGCAGGGCCGCCTTCTGCTTACCGGTGACACCGTGCTGGGGCGTGGCACGTCGGTGGTTGCTTGGCCGGACGGGGACCTGGGTGCGTACCTGGAGAGCCTGGCACGGCTGGCCGACTGTGCTGAGCAGGTCGACTACCTACTTCCGGGTCACGGTCCGGTCCTGGCCCAGCCTGCGGATGTGCTCAGCGCCTACCGGGCACATCGTCTGCGCCGGCTTAACGAGGTCAAAGACGCATTAGCTTCCGGAGCCCGCACCCCAGCTGAGGTCGTTGCCGAGGTCTACGCGGATGTGCCGCGGGAGGTGTGGCCCGCGGCCGAGCAGAGCGTTCGTGCCCAATTGGCCTACCTGGGCATGCTCTAGCGAGCCCGACGGCCCAATCGCTCGATGTCGGTCACGAGTACTTGGCGCGATTCCAGTCTGATCCAGCCACGTTGCGCAAAGTCGGCCAGCGCCTTGTTCACTGTCTCGCGCGACGCACCGACCAACTGCGCGAGTTCTTCCTGGGTCATGTCATGGGTGACCATCAGACCCTCGGTGGTCAGGGTGCCGAATTTCTCACCAAGTTCCATCAGTGCCTTGGCCACGCGCCCGGGTACGTCGGAGAACACCAGGTCGGCCATGGCTTCGTTCGTTCGGCGCAGGCGCCTGGCGAGCGCCTGTAGCAAAGTCGCGGCAACTTCAGGGCGCCCATTGAGTAGCGGCGTCAACTGATCATTGCCCAGTCCAATGACCCGCGCATCCGTTAGCGCAGTTGCCGTTGCGGCGCGCGGTCCCGGATCGAACAGGCTCAATTCGCCGAACATCTCCCCGGGGCCTAGGACCGCTCCGAGGGCTTCGCGACCATCGGCAGAGGTCTGGCCCAACTTCACTTTGCCATCGAGGATCACATAGAGGCGATCCCCCGGCTCACCCTCGGCAAACAGGATTTCGCCCTTGCTGAGGGCGACCTCGATCATGGTCGCTCGCAGTGCCTCTGCATCATCCTCGTCCAATGCCGAGAACAGAGGTGCCTGCTGCAGTGCGTCGTCCACGGAGCCTCCCACCTCGAATATCGGATCGACACCCTCATTCTGGCTCATCGGGGCAAACCGCCGGTCGGCGGTGCACCTGACCAGTGCGCAGCGCACTTACGCTGCAGGGATGACCGGCGCTAAGCAGCCCCAGGCGATCCTGCGGATATTGCGGCGCACCTACCCCGATGTGTGCTGTGAGTTGGATTTCGATTCGCCGCTGCAGCTGCTTGTCGCGACGATTCTCAGCGCTCAGTGCACCGATCAACGTGTCAATCGCGTGACACCCCAACTGTTCGCGCGCTATCCCAGTGCCCAGGACTACGCAGGCGCCAGGCTCGAGGACCTGGAAAGCCTGGTCGCGCCCACGGGGTTCTTTCGACAGAAGGCAGCAACTCTGAAGGCACTCGGCGCGGCGCTGTGTGCCGACCATGGTGGCGCGGTACCCAGGACTTTGGACGAACTGGTGCAACTTCCCGGCGTTGGTCGCAAGACAGCGAACGTGGTGCTTGGCGAGGCCTTTGGAATCCCAGGGATCACCGTCGATACCCATGTGGCCCGCCTAGCTGGTCGATTCGGGTGGACCACGAATTCAGACCCGGTAAAAATTGAGCGCGACCTTGCAGAGATTTTCGCACCGAAGGACTGGACTGAGATGTCGCAACTGGTCATCTGGCACGGACGCCGCTGTTGCCATGCGCGCAAGCCGGCCTGCGGTGCATGCAGTGTCGCCGAACTCTGTCCTGCCTTTGGTACCGGTCCAACAGATCCGCATGCGGCGGCAAAGCTTCTCAAGGTCCAGGGTCGCGCATGACGCAGCCCAAGCGTTGGG
The DNA here is from genome assembly GCA_018970765.1 of Actinomycetales bacterium. GTDB lineage: Bacteria > Actinomycetota > Actinomycetes > S36-B12 > S36-B12 > REEB426. The sequence goes on along the minus strand of JAGWVT010000013.1, from coordinate 39,340 downwards.
TTCGAACGACGACCATCGATGACTCGGTGGAACTGCCTGACTGGCTAGCACCCGTAGCTGTGGGTGCGCGTGATATGCACGTTGACGACATCACGCGCTACCCACCACAGCACGGGCAAGGGCGGCACGCGGCGGTGCTGTTGCTGTTCGGCGACGGTCCTGATCTGCTGTTGGTGCAGCGAGCCAAGGATCTGCGCTCCCATGCCGGGCAGCCAGCCTTCCCGGGTGGAGCGATGGAACCCATCGATGCTGGGCCGCCTGCCGCGGCACTGCGTGAAGCGCATGAGGAGACTGGGCTGGCCGTGGAGGGCGTTCGCGTCTTTGGCCAACTGCCTGACCTGTCGCTCCCCGTGACCGGCTACGTGGTAACTCCGGTCCTTGCTTGGTGGCAGCGGCCATCGTCCGTGTATCCAGCTGATCCACGTGAGGTGGTCAGTGTGCACCGCGTCACTGTCGCCGAATTTGCCGACCCCGCTAACCGGTGCCGGGTGCAGCACCCATCCGGTTACATCGGGCCGGCCTTCCTCGTCCAAGACATGGTCGTCTGGGGATTCACCGCTGGGATCATCGCCGGCATCCTTGAGCGGGCTGGCTGGGCGCAACCCTGGGACACCTCGCGCATCGTGCACTTGGAAGCCGGTGCATGAGCACGTGAATCTGCCTTTGATTTCCCTGCCCTCAATAACCCTGACCTCTTTCAGTCTCGTGGACTGGATACTTGTCGGCGTCCTGCTGGGATTTGCCTGGATCGGCTGGCGTCGTGGCCTGGTGGTTAGCGCGATGTCCTTCGTTGGCTTCGTTGGCGGTGCGCTTGCAGCGGCCTTCGGGTTGCCAGTGTTCATGCAGGCCATCAGTTCGGGCACTGCGCGGGCGATCGCCCTTGGTATTGGAATCCTGCTCGCAGCACTGGCCGGTCAATTCCTGTTGAGCCTGCTCGCCGAGCGGCTGCGCAGCGGCATGCACTGGCATCCGGCGCGCTTCCTTGACGCAGCAGGCGGCGCAGCGCTCAGCATTGCTGCGTTAGCCATGCTTGCCTGGATTGTTTCCAGCGCCCTGTCTACATTGCCCCGCCATCCGGTGACCGAGCAGGTGCGGAATTCTCAGGTGCTCATCGCTCTTGATCGCACGGTGCCCGATGCAGTGCGCAACGCCTTCACCGGACTTCGTGACAGCGTCGATGGCACATCCCTGCCCCAGGTGTTCTCCGGGCTCGCGGAGTTCCAAGGCCCCCAGGTGCAGCCCGCTGACCCAGGCATTGTGAACAGTCCTTCGATCGAAAGCGCGGCGGAATCCGTAGTCCGCGTCGGTGGACGAGCGTGTGGAGTGCAACAGCGGGGGTCTGGGTTCTTCTTCGATCCTGGATTGGTGTTGACCAATGCACATGTTGTGGCCGGCGTGCAGCGAGTTCGAGTAGACACCGCTAGCGGACCACAACGTGCCACAGTCGTCCTCTTCGATCCACGACTCGACCTCGCCGTATTGGCCTTGGGCGACAGTGCGGCCAAGCCATTGGCTTGGAGCCAGCAGCCGGCTGATTTCGGTGAGTCCGCGGTGGTGATCGGGTACCCCGACGGCGCTGGGCAGCAGGCAACTGCTGTGCGCGTGCGCGGATCGCTCGCCGCGCGCGGGAATGACATCCACGGCAGGTCCGGTGTTGAACGTGAAGTCATCGCATTTCGCGGAACCCTGCAGCCCGGAGTATCGGGGGGTCCACTTGTCACTCCCGACGGGGCCGTGCTGGGCATGGTCTTCGGCCGTGGCCTTGGTGAACAGGAAACGGGGTATGCCATCACCGCGGCGCAGATACGCGCAGCACTTCAGCGCGACACGGATTCACGTGGCGTCGATACCGGTCGCTGCTGAGTGCGAAGTGGCATCCTGCGCCTCGATTCCCAAGGGGAAACGAAAGAAATTGCCTGGATCAAAGCGTGACTTCACCCGTTGAAGGCGCGCGTAGTTGCGACCATAGTAAGCCTCCTGCCAGCCAGCAAAAGGGTTCTCGATGTAGTTGATATAGGTGGCTTTAGCTTCAAGCGCGAAAGGCGTGAGCGCGTCCTTCACCCGTTGCGCCCACTCCATGCAGGTGCTCGTATCTGAGCCGTCGTACCAATAGATCTTGGCGGTGGCGACGAATTCACCGGCCCGCCAGTAGTACGCCGTGGCCTCTGGGTCCACTTCACTGCAGGCAGCGCCGACGTGGTTCCAGTGGAAGGTACTGCGGGAGGGCGCCGCAGCCATGAGTTCCCTGATGATGGACACCAGGTCCGGGGTGATTGACCTGGGGCCGAAGATGAAGCCGACATGGTAGAAGAAAGTGTCGTGCGAGAACGGGTCCCAGATCCGATTGGACTCATCCCATTCTGCGAAGACTCTCGCAGCCAGGTCGTACTGCGTCGGCGCAAGGCGTTCCGAAAAGATGTCGCCAAGACCGCTTTTGCAACTTGCCACGGTTCCGAGGTGACTCACGGTCATTCTCCCTGCGGTGGGAGCGCCCGGCCCGGCTTTCGTCCAGACCGCGTCAACGGCAACATCGCGAGACAGCCCGGCATTGACCACGGCAACGGCGTTCTCGAATGTCTCTAGATCATCCCAGCTCAATGACCCAATGACCAGGGGTCCGACATCGAAGATCTGAAGGGTGAAACTCACGACAACGCCGAAGTTGCCTCCTCCGCCTCCTCGAATAGCCCACCAAAGGTCCTTCATGTCTTCATCAAGATCGTCCGACCCACTCAGCTCTAGCAGTTCACCATCAGCGGTCATCACGCTCACCGCTTGAAGGGAATCGATAGCGAGCCCAAAGGTTCGTGACATGAGATTGATTCCACCGCCGAGCACCGCTCCGCTGATGCCCACATCAGGACAGATGCCACCCATGACGATGTAATTCGGATTCACTCTCGCCAAGCCCTCGTAGAGGCTCAGCCAGCGCACTCCGCAATCCGCACGCACTGTCATCGACGCCTCGTCGATCTCAAACCCCTGCATAAGTGAGAGATCAAGCATCACGCCGCCGTTATTCAGGCAGTACCCAGCGTAGGAGTGCCCCCCGCACTTGATCGAAAAGTCAAGCGATCGCTCCTTAGCCATCGCGATCGCCGCTGCGATTTCAGCGATACTTCTTGGCTGGATGATGCAGGCAGGCCGTCTGTCGGCGTAGAGCTCGTTGCCGATAAAGATTGCCTTGTCGTATTGGATTCCGTCGCTGAACATGATGAGTTCATCGGACTGAAGGCCACCTCCAGCGATGTCGCCGTCGATACTCGGATTCACTGAAGTGCATCCATGAGATTGAACAGTGACCGTGACCCGACTCGGTATGCACCGGGTGCATTTGCGCGTGCGGCATGTGTCAGGGCTGCACCGAACTGAGCGAGTGCCTGCCACAGCTGACGTTCCTCGCTTGGGCAGCAACGCCAGCGCTGCTCGAATACTTCGTGAACGTGGAAGGGGAGGTCTTGTTCCAGGTATTCGCGGGCAAGCGCCCAGGTCTGCTCAGCGGTGATGAAGTCCCGCTCGTCGATTTGCGGGAAGGCTTGCTCCGCCGCTGTCGGCCCGCGCAGTGGTCGACCCAGGCGGTCTCGGTAACGAGTCTGCCCCTGTGTCATCGTTGGAGCCACCGCATGACCGTGTCGGCGAATTCTTCGGGTGCCTCCTCATGTGGAAAGTGCCCCGTGTTGAGTTCGGCATAGTCGTAGCCGCCCATCGCAAACCTCGCACTGTTGATGCAACTGCTGGGCAAGACCATCGGATCGGCCCTGCCGTGAACCTGCAGCACCGGCACATGCACTGGAGTGTCCATGGCCCGTCGATAGCGCCGTCCATCCGAGCGCAGGATAGATCGAATGGACCAGCGGTGATACTCGATTGCCGTGTGTGCGGTTGGCCATCGCAGGAAGGCGGACTGGAACCAAGCGCGTTGCGTGAATTCGGAACCTTCGACTTTCTGTTCCAGCCACGTAGGGTCGGCCGACCAGCGGCTGAGCAGTTCACCTACCCTTTCCCCGTCACGTCGGGTGAGGGAGTGCTCCGGCAAGAACGGCAACTGTAGGCCGGCGACATAGGTCAGGCGTGCCAGTTGAGCCCAGTGCCGGGCGGCACGTTGGAAGGCGATCGGGTGCGGCGCACTAACGGCGATGACAGAACCAGTCACCTGTGGTTGCAGGACGGGCATTGACCAGGCGAGCAGCCCACCCCAGCCATGACCCATGATCACGGCCTGACGCTCACCCAGACACTCGATGACAGATGCGATGTCCTGGCAGAGGGTGAACGGGTCGTAACCGTGTGGTGTGTGATCAGAACCCCCGTATCCGCGTAGATCCATGGCGATCGCTCGATAGCCGGCAGCCGCTAGCGCGGTCACCTGCTCTCGCCAGGTCCACCAGAAGGTGGGAAATCCGTGCAGCATGAGCACCGCAGGGCCAGAACCAGCCTCGACGAGATGGAATCGCGCACCGTTTGCGGCGATTGTGCGGTGCTCCCAGGGACCTTCGGCGTGGATTGCCAGGTCTGGCTCGACGAAAGCCACCTGCTGTCAGCCGCCGGAAACTGGGGGAGCGCCCGCTGAGGGCCCACCAGTCGGCAGGCCAGTGACATCAGGCAGCAGCGCCGCTGCCGTGGCCTGAAGCTGCTGCACGGACTGCAGTGGGGCGCGGATCTGCTGGAACTGCCGCCAAGCAGCAAAGCCACACCCGGCGCCAGCCAGAATCAGCACGACGCTGACGATGAGGAAACCAGCCCACATGGGAAGTCCGAGAGCGACCAGCACAAGCGCCGCAGTGACGAGAAGGAATACGCCAGCCTGTGCAATCAGCCCGATTGCGATGAGCCCGAACAGCGTGAAGCCCTGAATGCGGGCAGCTCGTGCGCCGAGTTCAGCCTTGGCGAGGTTTATGTTGGCTTCTAGGAGGCGCTTGGCGTCCAGAATCGTCTGATTAATGAGTGCTGCGAAACTCGCAGAGTTCGACTGTGACGCTCGGCGTGGATCTGACATGGCGGGGCCTCCTATGCGTCAGGTTACCGGTCGGGAGGTTGTTGATAGACGTCCGGGATTCCGTCGCCATCGTCATCCCGCTCCTCGACTGCCGCAACGCGGGCGTAGTGGCGGTTTCTGCTGAGCAGGGCGAGGCTGGCAACCAAAGCGGCCATGACAGAAGCTAAGAGCACGGCGATCTTTGCGGAATCGAGCTGCGCAACCTGTTCGTCGTAGGCGAGTTCGGTGATGAGCAGTGCAACTGTGAAGCCGATGCCGGCGAGTAGGCCGATCGCGCCAATATCCCGCCAGGCGATACTCGGGTGTAGTCGCGCCCGAGTGAAACGCGCGGTGATCCATGTTGCACCGACCACGCCGACAGGCTTTCCGATAACGAGCCCGATGATGATGCCTAGTGCGATCGGTGACGTAATGGCCGGTCCGATGCCAATGCTCCGCAGGTCAACGCCGGCAGCACAGAATGCGAAGAGCGGTACGGCAATCCCAGCGCTAATCGGGTGTATGCGGCGATTGAGTCGATCAACCGGAGATTGGAGTTCACCTGAATCGGTACGCACACGGGTGAGTAGTCCAAAGGCGACCCCGGCCACTGTGGCATGTACGCCTGAGTAGTAGGTGAACAGCCAGCCAAGGATGACCAGGGGAACGTAGACCATCGGTGTGGTGATGCGAGCACGCTGCGCAGCGGCGTACAGCAGCAGGCACCCAATGGCGGCCAGGAACCACCCGGTCTGAAACTTATCGGAGTAGAACACGGCGATGACCGCGATTGCGCCGAGGTCGTCCACCACCGCCAGAGTCAGCAGGAACGCCCGGAGTGCAACGGGCAGGCTGCGTCCAATAACGGCGAGCACCGCAAGCGCAAACGCGATATCGGTGGCCATCGGCACACCCCAGCCCGCCGTGTTGCCGCCGACGAGGGTGAGGTTGACGATGACGAAGAGCCCGGCGGGAATGACCATGCCGCCAAGGGCGGCAGCTGCTGGAACAATCGCCTCGCGAAAACGCGACAGGGAGCCCAGGACCAGTTCGTGCTTGAGTTCTAGGCCCACGATGAAGAAGAAGATGGCCAGCAAGGCATCGGCAGCCCAGACTCCAACGGGCAGACTCAGTGCGACTGGTACCGGCCCGATTGAGGATGGTCCGATCGGTGCGCTGATCAGCGCGGCGTAACTGTCACCGGCGGGGGAGTTGGCCCAGATCAGCGCGATCGCGGCAGCCGCGAGGAGTAGTGCCCCGCCGACTGTCTCGTCGCGTAACTGTGCCAGTAGCCAGCCACGCTGGCCAAGCGAGGGCCGACCGAGGATCTCGCGGCCAGTCATCCCACGATGCTGTCATGGCCGTTGGCTTGTTGGGTACCTAGTCCTCCGACTGGCCACTGCCCAAGCCAGCAGCGATGAGGTTCATCACGGTGGGGTCTGCCAGGGTCGTCGCGTCGCCAAGTTCACGGTGTTCAGCGACATCGCGCAGTAGTCGACGCATGATCTTGCCCGACCGCGTCTTGGGAAGTTCTGCGACGACGAGGATCTGACGCGGCTTGGCGATGGGGCCGATCTCGCGAGCAACATGGTCCCGCAGATTCTTGGCAACCTCTGGCCCGTCTTGACTTCCTGCGCGCAGGATCACGAAGGCCACAATGCCCTGCCCCGTCATCTCGTCGTTGGCACCGACCACCGCCGCCTCAGCAACCATCGGATGTGACACCAGCGCTGATTCCACTTCCGTCGTGGAGATGCGGTGACCGGAGACATTCATCACGTCATCGACGCGGCCCAGGAGCCAGATAGCACCGTCATCATCCAGTTTGGCTCCATCGCCGGCGAAGTAATACTGCGGCCAGCGTGACCAGTAGGTGTCGACGTAACGCTGGTCATCACCCCAGATACCCCGCAGCATCGAAGGCCAGGGTTCAGTGAGGACGAGGTAACCACCCGAGCCATTGCCGACCGGGACGCCTGCGTCGTTGACGACGGCGGCACCGATGCCGGGCAGGGGGCGCATCGCCGAACCGGGCTTGCAGACCGTTACGCCTGGCAGCGGGGAGATCATGATGGCTCCGGTTTCGGTCTGCCACCAGGTATCCACGATTGGCGTGCGGCCACCGCCGATGATGTCTCGGTACCAGATCCATGCCTCGGGGTTGATGGGTTCGCCCACGGAGCCGAGCAGCCGCAAGGACGACAGATCCTTACCCAGTGGGAGTTCGTCACCCCACTTCATGAAGGTGCGGATTGCCGTTGGAGCGGTGTAGAAGATCGTGACGCGGTGACGTTGCACGATGTCCCAGAAGCGATCCTTAGTAGGCGTATCGGGTGTGCCCTCATAGATCACCTGCGTGACGCGGTTGGCCAAGGGTCCGTAGACGATGTAGGAGTGGCCCGTCACCCATCCGATGTCAGCGGTACACCAATAGATATCTGAGTCGGGCTTGAGATCGAAGACATTGCGGTGTGTATAGGCGGCCTGCGTGAGATACCCACCCGAGGTATGCAGGATGCCTTTGGGCTTGCCCGTGGTTCCAGAGGTATAGAGGATGAACAGCGGATGCTCGCTGTCGAATGCCTCTGCCTGGTGTGTCGTCGACTGCCGCTCGACGCACTCGTGCCACCACAGGTCGCGTCCTTGCACCATTGAGACGTCGCCACCCGTGCGTCGAACGACCAGCACATGCTCCACGCAGGGGGTCTGGGCGACTGCCTCGTCCACCGCTGGCTTGAGCGGCATGGCTGAGCCGCGGCGGTTCTGACCGTCCGTAGTGATCACCAGTTTGGCCTGCGCATCATCGATGCGACTGCGCAGCGCCTCTGCAGAAAATCCTGCGAACACAACCGAATGTGGTGCGCCAATGCGAGCACAGGCCAGCATCGCCACCACGGCCTCGGGAATCATCGGCATGTAGATAGCGACGCGATCGCCGGCGCTGACACCTAACTCGGTGAGCGCATTCGCGCAGCGGCAGACCTCATCCTGTAATTCCGCGTAGGTTACGTCGCGGCGATCACCCGGCTCGCCTTCGAAACGCAGGGCCACCTGGTTGCCGTAGCCGGCATCCACATGGCGGTCGACACAGTTGACCGCGACATTGAGTCGTCCACCGATGAACCACCGCGCGAATGGGGCACGCGACCAGTCGAGGACCTCAGCAAAGTCGGTTTCCCACTGCAGCATGCGGGCCTGCTTGGCCCAGAAGGCCAACCGATCGTCGGCGGCCTCGTCATACATGGCGGCCGTGGCGTTGGCCTGAGCCGCGAAGGCGGCCGATGGGGGGAACTCGCGAGTCTCGGCGAGCAGGTTCTCCAGGGCTTCATTGTCCACGGGGTCATGGTGCCAGCCCGCAGGCTTAGATGGGGGCGGTGCAGGGAACTCAATCCAGTCCGGGATCGCCGGAATCTTCCGACGCCCTCAGGATCATCGCGGAATTCCCCGCAGTGCGTCCGGAACTGGCGGATGCGCGTGCGGCGATCGATGCGGTGCTGTGGAATCGCCAGATCCGAGCCCGCGCCCAGGACGTGGCTCGGGCCTCGGTCGCCGATGGCGCCCGCGCCTCGGCTGCAATGGACGGTGCGGACCTGGTGATTCCGGACGACTCTCCGATGGGCCGCGTGCTGGATGCGGCACTCGCGGTGACCGCCCAGGCCGGAGCTTGCGAACGGCAGTGGTCCACGGCACCCCTTCAGGTGCTGGCAGGGATGCAGGTCCAGGTTGCGCGAAGCCTGGGGGGAACTGATGAACCCGGTCGCCCGCGCTCGGATGAGGTTGTCGACGACCCGCTGCACCTAGGTGCCTTGCCTACTGCCGCGGAGGTACCACTGCGTCTCGCTCAGCTTGGTCGGATGCTGACAGCTTCGACTGACGCCCCGGCACTTGTGCTGGCTGCCGTGGTGCACGGCGAGATTCAAATTCTGCGGCCGTTTGCCCAGGGCTCAGGACTGATCGCCCGGGCAACGGTGCGCTGCACTCTCATGCAGCGCGGTGTGGACCCGTCCCTGTTCACGATTCCCGAACTTGGCATGTCCATGCTTGGCAGGCCGGCCTACGTTGCCGCGCTGCGCGCATATTCCAGTGGTAGTCCAGCGGGGATGAGTGACTACCTCGTTTGGTTCGCCAGGGCACTGAGTCTGGGCGCGCAGGCAGTGAGTCAGCGCTTCGATAACTCGTGAGACGCCTGGGTCAACTGCCGAGTAAGGCGGCGTCGCACCACCCAGGCAATGCCCACTGCAAGTGAAACCAGGGCAACACCGGCACCAGCCGCTACCGCGGCGCGCTTGGGTTCGATGGCGCGACGCAGCGCCACCGGACGCGCGAAATCAAGGACTGGCCAGCCCCGCTCGATGGCAATACTGCGCAACTGATCATCCGGATTCACGGCCGAGGGAAATCCAACTAACTCCAGCATCGGCAGATCGGTGATTGAGTCGCTGTAGGCGAAACTGGTAGCGAGGTCGTAGCCCTCCTCAGCGGCAATATTGATCATGGCTTCAGCTTTGCCTGGTCCGTAGGCATAGAACGTAATTTCGCCCGTGTAGCGGCCGTTGAGCACACCCACCTCGGTGCCGATGGAGCGATCAGCACCAAGCATGTCGCCGATGGGCGCAACCATGTCGATGCCGGATGTGGAGATGATGATGATGTCCCGGCCGGCTGCCCGGTGCTCGGCGAATAGATCGATGGCCTCCTGGAAGACCATGGGTGTGACAACCTCTTCCAAGGTTTCCGTGATGATGCGCTGGACCTTGTCAACCTCCCAGCCAGTAATCAACTGCGACATGTAGTCGCGCATAGTCTCCATCTGGTCGTGATCGGTCCCAGTGGTTCGGAAGAGCAGTTGAGCGTAAGCGCTGCGCAGGACGTCGGCCCGACCGATGAGCCCATTGCGATAGAAGGGTTTGGCGAACGCGAAGGAACTCGACTTGGCCAGGATTGTCTTATCCAAATCGAAGAATGCGGCGCTGCGCATGACCCCACGGTACCTGGTATCCACAGGGTGATTCACGTCGTACACAGGCTGTGTCCTGGCCATTTCCGTCCGCACCCGGCAAGGACAGGGTGTCGCCATGGATGGAGGCGGAGTTTTGCTGGTGGCGAGCGATGCACAGTTGGTCGACCAGGTGCTCCAGCTTGCTGGGATTGTCGGAATCAACGTGCTGGTCACTGCAGACGGGGCGGCGGCACGCACCCAGTGGCGTGAGCCTGAACTCATCTTGGTTGCGGCGGGACTGCTCGCGCAGGTGCAGGGGGCAGTTCGCCGCCGCAATGTCCTGGTAATCAACGATCCCTCGACGCCAATGGAGGCGGGGGACAAAGCGGAATTGTGGACGAGGGCCTTGGCTGTGGGGGCCGAGTTGCTGATCGCACTTCCCGGCGATGAGCCGGAACTGGTCCGACGGCTTCGCGATGTCGCCGAAGGGCCCTCGCGACAGGGTCTGGTTGTCGGCGTGATTGGTGCCTGTGGTGGAGCGGGTGCATCAACGTTGGCGATCGGACTTGCGTTAGCGGCCAGTGCGCAGGGTGATCGAGTCCTCGCACTAGATGCCGATCCCATGGGCGGTGGCCTAGACCTGCACCTCGGTGCCGAGGACCTGCCGGGCGTCCGCTGGCCGGATCTCCTGCGCACCAGCGGAAGGCTCAGCGCGGCAACTTTGGACTACGCAATACCGCATATGAGTGGTGTGGCCGTGCTTGCGCATGCGCGAACATCTGCTGCGGAACCGATTCCGCCCGAGGCCATGGTCGCACTGCTTGATACGGCAGTGCGCGGTTACGACCTGGTCGTGGCGGATATCGGCCGAGTCATGCTCGCTGATCGACCGGCTTCAGCCCCACCCAGTCACGCTGACGACCAAGGCCGGCGGCGGGTTGAGTCGGGTCACTGCGCTGAGCTAGTGCTGGAGCGAAGCCAGGCGTTGATCCTGCTGCTGCCCAATCGGATTGCTGCTGTGGCTGCCGGAATGAACCTGCTGCAGCGCATCGGCAGTGCTCGATCAGGCATCCACCTGGTTATCCGCCAGCGCTCCCGTGGGCTTTCGGCCGCAGACATTGGGGATGCCCTCGGACTCCAGCCCACAGCGGTGCTTTCGGATCAGTCGGCCGTTGCGTCGGCGGGTGAGCAGGGCGAGTTCACCGGTGCCTACCTACGCACCTGCCGTGCCTTACATAGTCAGTTGCTCCAGCGCTATCCGAAGTCAGGTCATCAGTGACCACCGTTGCAAATCAGGTTCAGGGTGATCTGGCCAGTCGGGTTCGAACTCGACTCATCACAGCCGGTCAACCGCCAACACCACATGCAGTTGCCTCTGCAGTGCGGGATGAAAGCCTGCTCATCGGTGACGATGCACTGCTGGCCTTGGCGAGCGATTTAGGTCGGGAGTTCGCCGGTGCTGGAGTCCTAGAACCGCTGCTACGCATACCGGGCATTACCGATGTCGTCGTGAACGGTCACGACGAGGTCTGGGTTGACGATGGTGCTGGATTGCGACGGGTACCCGTGCAGCTGCGTTCGGAGGAACACGTGCGCCTGTTAGCGCAGCGCCTAGCAGCAGCGGCAGGGCGTCGGCTTGATGAAGCGGTGCCCTGTGTCGACGCCGTGATCCGGGACGGTATTCGTCTGCATGCAGTCATCCCACCTATCGCAACCAAGGGAACGGCAATCTCCCTGCGCATTCCCCGCAGGCAAGCCTTCACATTGGAGGACCTAATCACCTGCGGCACGGTCGACAGGGTCGGTGCTTCATGGTTGCGCGCCATCATTGAAGCCCGCCTTTCCTTCCTCATTAGTGGCTCCACCGGTTCTGGCAAGACCACCGTGCTCAGCACCCTGCTGAGCGAACTTCCTGAGCATCAGCGGCTCGTCATTGTCGAGGACTCCGCGGAACTGCAACCCACTCATGAGCATGTGGTGGCATTGCAATCGCGCCCAGCGAACATCGAAGGCGCTGGTTTGGTCACCATGCGCGACCTGGTTCGGCAGGCGCTACGAATGCGCCCGGATCGCATCGTGGTCGGTGAAGTACGCGGCGCCGAGGTCGTCGATCTGCTGGCGGCCCTGAACACCGGTCATGAAGGTGGCTGCGGCACCGTGCACGCAAATTCAGCGACGGACGTGCCTGCGCGGCTGCAGGCACTAGGCCTGATGGCTGGCTTGGATCGAGCGGCAACTCAGGCCTTGGTTGTTGCCGGCCTGCAGGTCCTAATGCACCTCGATCGCGATCTCGCTGGTGCTCGGCGAGTCACCGGGATCCATGTCATCGATGGTGGCCAGCATCCGGGCGCAACACTTCGCACACCTGCCGCCTTTGTGCGTCGACGAGGTGGCCTGCGTCCCGGTCCCGGACTCAATCACCTCAGCACCATGATCAAGGGCAGAGGGGTCCGCCCACCGCGAATGCCAGCGCGATGATTGACGATCCGCGGTCGATCAGTTCGGTCCTCGCAGCCGTAGCGCTAGCCGCCGCTGCGGCGCTGCTCGTTCCCGGCGGTGGCCCTTGGGGCGAAGTACGGCGTTCGCCCTTGCGAGTTGTGACCAGTGCCGTACGTGACCACCTTGGCAACCTTGGCCCGTCTGGCCGTCGTCGCCGGACTGCAGATCGTGAGCGGACTATCCATGCACTCCAGGGGCTAGCCGCAGAACTGCGCGCCGGACAACCGCCATCCGTAGCCCTGCGGCATGCCGCCGGCAATCCGCCGGTCTGGCCTATGACGGTCGCTGGGATCACCATGGGCGCCGATACCGCGAGGTCCCTGCGTCAGGATGCGCAGCACAACGAGCAGTTGGTTTCGCTGGCTGCCTGCTGGCAGGTCTGCGAGATGACGGGCAGCGGGTTGGCCCTAGCGGTGGAACGACTTGCGGAGTCGGCACGTGTCGCCGAGGAGGTGCGCACCGAACTGGAGGCTCAGCTGGCTGGCCCACGGGCAACCGCCCGTATGTTGGCGGGGTTGCCGATCATCGGTGTGTTGCTGGGCATGGCCTTGGGCGGTGAACCCCTGCATTGGCTCTTCGGCACCTCGGCAGGCTGGCTTTGTCTCCTCGTTGGCGCTGGCTTGACGTGCCTGGGACTGGTCTGGACGGGCCACATTGCCAGTCGTGTTGAGCGGTCGCTGGGATGACTGAGCCGCTCGCCGCCGTTCTTGCCTGCTGGTTTGTCGGTTGCGCAACGTATCTGTGGTTCCCCAGCCAGCGACGTGTGATGGCCGCGTCGATACGCGGGCGCGGCAAAGGTGTTATGAGCAACGCGTATCTGGCGTGCGCGCTGGCGGCACTGGCCGTAGGCGTATTGGTTGGTGGTTGGCTCGGTTGGATCGCCGCCCTGGCTGTCGTGGTGGGCGGCCCTCGACTCCTGAGGCGTTTTGAATCGCGAGCCCTCCGTCAACGCCGGGTCGCCCTGCAGCGGCAGGCGCCGGCGTTCCTTGAGCTCTTAGCTGCAGTCCTTGCCGCAGGAGCCGGCCTGCAAACGAGCCTGAAGGTGGTCGCCGATGCCATCGGGGAGCCAACGCAATCAGCGGTGCGCGAGGTTCACCTCGCCCTCGAACTCGGTGCCGATCCGGCGCACGCGTGGCAGAGCCTGCAGTCCGAACCTGCCCTCGCCGGCCTTGCCGAAGCCGGCATACGTTCGGCGACCAGCGGTGCGCCGCTTGCTGCGGTGCTCCAGGGCCTGGCGGTTGATCTGCGCCGACGCCATCGCGCGGACGCACAGGTTGCGGCTCGCACCGCAGGTGTCCGCGCGGTCGCACCACTGGCTGCATGTTTCCTGCCGGCATTCCTCCTTCTCGGCGTCGTGCCGGTGGTTGCCTCGCTTGCCGGGCAGTTGCTGACAACGCGTTGACGCCATCCCCAGGCTGATCTGCATCCACAGTTCGCGTCCTGGTTCTGGTTTCGCGCATAAGTCCAGCGGAAAGTGTCGATGCCACAAGGCAGCACGCGTCGACCGTCCGTCGACCCAATGTCGCACCAGTGAGGTGCGGCGTGTGGAGGAGTGATCATGAAGCGTTCGGCCAGATTCATCACCATCAGCGAACCTGCAACGAAAGTCATGAAAGCACTGACTCACCTGCGTCGTGACGAGCGGGGTTTATCGACTGCCGAGTACGCAGTCGGCACCGTTGCGGTCGCCGGGCTTGGTGGTGTGCTCATCAAGATTCTGACCTCGGATGCGGCCAAGGAACTGATTTGGACCATCATCCTGAGTGCATTCAAGGCAATTACCGGCTAATGCTGCAGCGAGTACGTCTGATCGCTGGTGCCTTGGCTTGTCCGAGGCGCCAGCGGTGGACGAATGATCAGGGCAGTGCTGTCTTGGAAGCAGCCATTGCCATCCCGGCCCTCGCTGCGGTGGCGCTGGCGTTGCTCTGGGGTTTGGGTCTAGGGATCACGACGCTGGCATTGGGTGACACTGCTCGTCACGCAGCCCGGGCCTTGGCACGCGGGGAACCGGCTGACCAAGTCGCCTGGTGGGTGAGTGCCCAGGCACCGCGCGCTGACATTCGTATTGAAGACGCCGGAGGCATGGTGACCGTGATGCTCAGTCAGGATTTCAGCGTGCCAGTTCCAATTCTCGATGGTGCCGGGACCACGATCCGGCAGTCATCGACTGCCGCGAAGGAATTGCGGCCATGGTGACCACAGTGCTGCGCCAGGAACGAGGGTCAGCAACCGTGTGGGCCATTGCCCTGTTTGCGCTGCTACTCGCGGTAGCCATGTTCGGGCTCACGTTGGCGCAGGCTGCACTGGCGCGCCAACGGGTAGCCATGGCCGCCGATATGTCGGCCCTGGCAGCAGCCAGTAGTTGGCGAGACCAGTGTGAACGGGCGCGGGCGGTGGCGGAGGCAAACCAGACCGCCCTGCTGACCTGCCAGATCACTGGCGGTGCGGCTGCAGTCGAGGTGGCCATTCCCGCCCCCGACCTTGTGGCCCGGCTCATCCGTTGGTCAGGTCATAACCCCGCACCATTTATTGGCAGGGCGCGGGCGGGGTGACGCTCGTTCAGGTGCCGATGAACAAGTTCAGCAATTGCACTGCGGCGACCTTGTCCAGTGGCTGATTCTGGCTGCCGCACTTGGGTGACTGCACGCAGGACGGGCAACCGTCACGGCATGCGCAGTGCGCGATCACATCGCGCGTGGCGGTCAGCCAGGTCGATGCCACCTGGTACCCGTAGGCGGCGAATCCGGCACCGCCCGGGTAGCCGTCGTAGACAAAGATCGTCGGGTCCAGGGTTTGTGGGTGTTGGGCGATCGACAGGCCGCCGATATCCCATCGATCACAGGTTGCGAAGAGCGGCAATAGACCGATGGCCGCGTGCTCGGCGGCATGTGCGGCACCGCCAAGCGCCGCTACGTCGATACCGGCGCTTATGCATTGTTCTAGACCCACAGTCCACCAGGTTGCGACGGTCGTCAGGCGACGTTCAGGCAGGTCCAGCGCAAGGTTGGCGAGAACGGCGCCCGTGAATAGGTGGCGTTTCTGGTAACCGATGACCTGGTTCGTAACGTCAACAACCCCTGTTGCTAACTCGCCGGCGCCCAGGTCCCGGCGATTGCGTGACTCGACAATCACCACGTCGCTGATGGATTGCGCATGGGTGGTGTAGTCAACCTCCAGGGATTCCACGAGTGCGACGCGCTGATCATGATCAAGTGTTTCCACGTGAAAGGTCGAACCTTGGTGGGTGTAGATCGCACCAGGATGCACCGTTCGATCTGCTGCTCCTGCATCGACGGTCCCGAGCAGGCGACCGGTGTCCAGCTCGACGATCTGGACGGGGGCGCCTCCACTGCCGCGGATGTCCACCAGGTCCGCGGGCCGCTCCCGTCGGGTCCAGAACCAGCCAGCCGGCCGCCTGCGGAGCAAACCCTCGTCGACGAGCTCATCGAGAAGCGACACAGCGTTTGGCGCGAAACGCTGGGCATCACCGTCATCACGAATGGGTAGTTCCGCTGCCGCGCAGCACAGGTGCCCTCGGGCCACCTGCGGGTTTCCCGGATCGAAGGTGGTCGTCTCAACGGGTGCGTCCAGCAGTACCTCGGGGTGCTCGACCAGATAGGTATCGAGTGGATCATCGCGCGCAATAAATACGCCCAGTCCTGGATTCTGCGCACGTCCAGCCCGACCGAACTGCTGCCACAGCGATGCTCGTGTGCCGGGCCAGCCGGCAGTGATGACCGCGTCCATGCCACTGATGTCTATGCCAAGTTCTAGGGCACTGGTCGTCGACATGCCCTGAATCGCGCCGGTGCGGAGGCGGTCTTCGAGTTGCCGTCGCTCCTCAGGTAGGTACCCCGCTCGGTAGGCCGCGACTGCAGCGGCCAGATCCGGGCGATCATCGGCCAGGTGATCTCGAACGTTCGTCGCAACTGCCTCGGCTTCGCGCCGACTCCCGACGAAAGTCAGGGTCTGATCGCCGCTGCGTAGTAGTAGTTCCATCAACTGCGCAGCTTGGGCACTCACGGACTTCGGCTCTCCCTCAGCCTCGGCCTGCCACAGACCGATCCATCGCTCGGCACGGGGGGAGCCATCCGTGGTGACGGCAGTCACCTGCCGACCGATCAACAGTTCCCCTAGTCCGGCCGGATCCGCCACTGTGGCCGACAGGGCAATGACAGCGGGGCTTGCGCCGTAGTGCTCGGCAATCCTGAGCAGGCGACGCAACACCATTCCTATATGTGCTCCAAACAGGCCACGGTAGGCATGGCACTCATCAAGCACGATCAGGCTCAGGCCTCGAAACACCCTCGCCCACCGCTCATGCTGTGCCAAGAGCGAGTAATGCAGCATGTCCGGGTTCGTCAGGATCCAGTTCGAGTGCTTGCGAGCCCAACCGCGTTCCTCGGAGTTCGCGTCACCATCCACGGTGCTTGGTCGCAACCACGGCAGTGCTAGGTCGGTCAGAGTGCGCCACTGGTCCTGGGCCAGCGCCTTGGTGGGGGCGAGGTAGCAAACCGTCGCACTGCTGTTCTCGCGCAGGGTGGTCAGCCCACTTACGAGGTAGGCGAGCGATTTACCCGAGGCCGTACCTGTGGCGAGGATGCAGTCGCGACCTGCGTGTGCGATTTGTGCGGCCTCGACCTGATGCTCCCAGGGCAGTTCGATGCCTCGACCTGTAAGGGCAGTCACGACTTCTTCATGTGCCCAGATCGGCCAAGGGGCCGTCACCGCTTCGCGCTCCGGCTCCCGCCGCACGTGGCGCAACTGGTCCGGAAAAGCCCGGGCTATGTCTGCCATTCGTGCGTTGCACAACGGTTGTGCAGGCAATTCCGACTTGTCCATTTGCCATCACGCTACGCCAGACCTGTGCCAGCATGTGCCCGTGCAACGGGGGTTTGCATGTGCACTGGATCGGCTCGATGCAGCCATTCGTATTCGCGTGTCGGGAGAGCTGGATTTACACACTGTGCGTTCGGTGCTGCCTCTCTTGGATGACGCCAGCCACGGCTCGGAGCCGCTCATCCTCGACTGTGCGGACGTCACGTTCATGGATTCCACTGCTCTGGGACACATCCATCGGTACTTCCAGGAGGCCCAGCTGCGCCGGCAGTCCTTTGTCCTGGTGGTCAATCATGCCTCCGTCCTGAAGGTGCTGCGGATTACCGGACTGGCCGAGGTGATCCCAATCGTCGCCGATCTCCAGGCAGCCAAGCGCTATGCCCGAATCACCATGGAGTCTTCGTAGCCCTGTATCGCCCAGCGGGTGCCCTCCTGCGTAGACTCAGCCGTCGAATTCCGGCTTGAGGAGACCCATGTTCGAACTGACCGGCAGCAACCTCGTCACGATCGTGGCCGTGGCGGTGATCGCACTGGCCGCGCTCCTGGTCGCAGGTGTCCTGGTTCGCCAGGTGTTGGCGGCAAGTGAGGGCACCGACCGCATGAAAGAGATCGCGGCTGCGGTTCAAGAGGGGGCGTCGGCTTACCTAAGTCGACAGTTCCGAACCCTTGGCATCTTCGCCATCGTCGTTTTCTTCGTGCTCTTCGTGCTTCCGGCCGAGACCATGAATGAGCGCATCGGGCGAAGCATCTTCTTCCTCGTCGGAGCGGTCTTCTCCGCCATCACGGGGTACATGGGAATGTGGCTTGCCGTGCGCGGCAACGTGCGCGTCGCGGCTGCAGCCCGCGATGGTGGTGAGCAGCAGGCCATGAAGATCGCGTTCCGCACCGGTGGTGTGGCCGGCATGTTCACCGTTGGTCTGGGTCTGTTCGGTGCGGCACTGGTCGTTCTGGTTTACCAGGGTGAAGCCCCGAAGGTTCTGGAGGGCTTCGGCTTCGGTGCGGCACTGCTGGCCATGTTCATGCGTGTTGGCGGCGGCATCTTCACCAAGGCGGCCGATGTGGGCGCAGACTTGGTGGGCAAGGTCGAGCAGAACATTCCGGAGGACGACCCGCGTAACGCCGCAACCATCGCTGACAACGTCGGTGACAACGTCGGCGACTGCGCTGGCATGGCGGCTGACCTCTTCGAGTCCTACGCCGTGACTCTCGTCGCTGCGCTCATTCTGGGTAAGGCGGCCTTCGGCACCCTGGGTCTGGTGCTGCCACTTGTAATCCCGGCCATTGGTGTGATCACGGCCGTCATCGGCATCTTCGCGGTGTCGCCGCGCGCTTCGGATCGCTCAGGTATGTCGGCTATCAATCGCGGCTTTTTCATATCCGCGGTGATCTCGGCAGTGTTAGTTGTCGTTGCCGTCTTTATGTGGGTACCGGCTGATTGGGCGGGCATCACCTCGATCGGCGGCCTAGACGCAACCACGCTCGACATTGGTATTGGGCCGCGAATTTACGTGATTGGCGCGGTCTTCATCGGCATTATCTTGGCCGCAGTCATCCAGCAGCTCACGGCGTACTTCACCGAAACGAACCGTCGGCCTGTCGATGACGTCGCCAAGACTTCGCTCACTGGTCCGGCCACGGTCATCCTCTCGGGTATCTCGGTCGGCCTGGAATCCGCGGTTTACTCGGCCCTGCTGATCGCCCTCGCGGTGTACGGCGCCTTCCTGTTGGGTGGCGGCTCAGTCCTGTTGGCGTTGTTTGCAATCGCTCTGGCAGGAACGGGTCTGCTCACCACGGTCGGTGTCATCGTCTCGATGGATACCTTCGGTCCCGTCTCCGACAACGCTCAGGGTATTGCGGAGATGTCTGGCGATGTGCATGGCGAGGGCGCAGCCGTGCTCACCCGCCTGGATGCAGTGGGCAACTCGACCAAGGCGATCACCAAAGGCATTGCTATTGCGACCGCGGTTCTCGCGGCAACTGCCCTATTCGGCTCCTTCCGCGACGCAGTGGTTGCTGCATTCGCGGCTGCCGATGTCGACCTCGAAGCCACGACCGGCGATATCTTCAACCTGCTGCAGTTCGAAGGTGTTTTGGACGTCGCGAACCCGAGCAACCTGGTTGGCCTGATCATCGGCTCGGCAGTGGTCTTCCTGTTCTCTGGCTTGGCAATCAACGCAGTCTCGCGCGCTGCCGGCGCGGTCATCTTCGAGGTGCGTCGCCAGTTCCGCGAGATTCCGGGCATCATGGATGGGTCGGCCAAACCTGAGTACGGCAAGGTCGTCGACATCGTCACGCGCGACTCACTGCGTGAACTCATCACGCCAGGTCTGCTCGCAGTCCTGACGCCGATTGCCGTGGGCTTCGGCCTTGGTGTCGGGGCGCTGGGCGCCTACTTGGCTGGCACCATCGCTACCGGTGTTCTGATGGCGGTCTTCCTGTCGAACTCTGGTGGCGCCTGGGACAACGCAAAGAAGTTCGTCGAGGACGGCAACTTCGGCGGCAAGGGCTCGGAACCACACGCCGCCACGGTCATCGGCGACACGGTGGGCGACCCGTTCAAGGACACTGCTGGTCCGGCAATCAACCCGCTGATCAAGGTGATGAACTTGGTCGCGCTGCTGATCGCCCCGGCCGTGGTGAGTCTGTCGATCGGCACGGACGCCAACCCGGTTCTACGTTGGGTCATCGCTGTCGGAGCTGCACTGATCGTGGTAGTGGCGGTCATCATTTCCAAGCGTCGCCCGATCGCAGTCGGAGAGGTCCCAGCAACCAAGTAAGTGTGACTCCGGACACATCGCAGCGTGAATTGAACGGTCGGGGCAGGCATTCTGGTGCCTGCCCCGACCGTTTCGCCACGCCGGGAACGGTGTGCGACTTGACATGAGGGTGCCCCGTCCCGCCACACTGCTCGCGGATCGGGTCAGGCGACTCGACTGAACCTCATGGCGACAAGGGGATGCGTTGGCAGGCAACACCCTGGTGATCGTGGAGTCACCGGCGAAGGCGAAGAAGATCGCCGGCTATCTGGGGCCGGAGTTCACGGTCCTGGCCTCCGTCGGGCATATCCGCGACCTCGCCTCCAAGGCCTCGGAACTGCCCGAGACGGATCGCAAGAAGCCTTGGGCGAAGCTTGCGGTGAACGTCGATGACCGCTTCCAACCGCACTACGTCATCCATGAAAACAAGCGCGCCACCATCAACGACTTGAAGAAGGCCCTCAAGGAAGCGGACGAACTCCTGTTGGCTACCGACGAGGACCGCGAGGGCGAGGCGATCGCCTGGCATCTCCAGGAAGTACTGCGTCCGAAAATTCCTGTGCACCGCATGGTCTTCAACGAGATCACCCCGGAAGCCATCGCGGAGGCAGTAGCGCATCCCCGGGATCTCGATATGCAGTTGGTTGACGCTCAGGAGACCCGTCGCATCGTGGATCGGCTCTACGGCTATCCAGTTTCGGAAGTTCTCTGGAAGAAGATTGGGCGTGAGGCACGTTCAGCCGGGCGCGTGCAGTCGGTGGCTGTGCGGTTGGTTGTGGATCGTGAGCGCGAGCGCATCGCATTCCGTTCCGCTGGGTACTGGGACATCGTTGGTGACTTTGTACCGGGCAACTTTGATGCCCGGCTGACCGCGGTTGACAGTGTTCGCGTTGCCAGTGGTCGTGATTTCGACGACGCGGGGCAGTTGAAGTCCCAGGGCGTCATCGTCCTGGACGAGAGTCGAGTCACTGCCCTGGTGGCCGGACTGGCCGATGTTGCATTCGAAGTCCGCTCCGTTGTGCAGAAGCCCAGTGAACGCTCGCCGAAGGCGCCGTTCATGACGTCGACCCTGCAGCAGGAGGCCGCGAGTCGGCTGCGCTGGGGCTCACAGCGCACGATGCGGATTGCGCAGAGCCTGTACGAAAACGGCTACATCACCTATATGCGTACGGACTCCCAGACCCTTTCCGAACAAGCTCTGAACGCAGCCCGCAGGCAGGTGGTTGAGCTCTACGGCCAGGAATATCTGCACCCCCAGGCACGTACCTACGACAAAAAGGTAAAGAACGCCCAGGAGGCGCACGAAGCAATTCGCCCGGCTGGTGAATCCTTCCGCACCCCTGGGGAACTTGCCGGTGAACTCAACACCGATCAATTCGCCCTCTACGACTTGATCTGGAAGCGGACCGTGGCCTCGCAGATGGTCAATGCCAAGGTGGCGACCACCACCGTCAAGTTGGGTGCGAAGGCCTCCGATGGAACCGACGCGGAGTTCACGGCCTCGGGAACTGTGGTCGTGTTCCCTGGCTTCTATGCCGCGCTACGCGACCTCACGGAGGACGAAAGCGACGAGGATCGTGAGCGCGAGTTGCCTCGCTTGGCAGAGGGCGACACCCTTCGCGCCACATCTCTAAAGCCTGATGAGCACCGCACGAACCCCCCCGCCCGTTTCACTGAGGCATCCCTCGTTAAAGCGCTGGAAACCCTCGGTATCGGACGACCATCAACCTATGCGTCCATCATGTCCACGATCTTGGACCGGGGATATGTCTGGAAGCGCGGCTCAGCGTTGGTGCCGAGTTTCACGGCATTCTCAGTCGTGCGGCTGCTGGAAGAACACTTCAGCGCGCTGATCGACTACCAGTTCACCGCCAACATGGAGGAGATCCTCGACCTCATTGCCAATGGTGAGACTGATCGGCTCCAGCAGTTGGAGGCCTTCTGGCGCGGCGGTGAAGGGATGGCTGGTCGCTTCCCCGGAGTCAAGCCCCTAACCGAAGACCTAGCCGCGATTGATGCCCGGCAGATCGCCACCAGTCCGATCAACGGGACAGACGCGGTGCTGCGCGTTGGTCGCTACGGCGCGTACGTGGAACGTGGTGAGCAACGCGCCAACATTCCCGCGACCCTCGCGCCTGATGAACTCGACGCGGTCAAGGCCGAGGAACTCTTGGCGATGCCAAGTGGCGACCATGAGCTCGGTACCGACCCGGATACCGGCATGCAAATCGTCGCGAAGACTGGCCGCTACGGCCCATACGTGACCGAAGTGCTGCCGGAGGGTTCCCCAAAGTCGGCGAAGCCTCGCACCGCCTCGCTCTTCACCGACATGTCACCAGACACGATCACGCTCGAGGAGGCTCTTCGTCTGCTGAGCCTGCCGCGGATCGTCGGTGTGGATCCGGAGACTGGAGAGGAGATCACCTCGCAGAACGGCCGATACGGCCCGTACTTGCTGCGCGGCAAGGATTCGCGAACGCTGGGAAGTCAGCACGAGATCTTCACCGTCACGTTGGATCAGGCGAAGGCGCTCTTCGCCCAACCGAAGCAGCGTCGTGGGCGCGGACAAGCACAGGCACCGCTGCGCGAGATCGGTAACGACCCCACCACGGGTAAGCCCATCGTGGTGCGCGATGGACGCTTCGGTTTGTACGTGACCGATGGTGAGACGAACGCTTCACTTCGTACGGCGGATGATCCCGAGACGATTTCAGTTGAGCGAGCCAGTGATCTGCTCTCTGAGCGTCGCGCCAAGATCGCTCTTGAAGGCCCACCAACCCCGACGACTCGTCGAACAGTCAAGGCGCGCACGGCTCCTGCGAAGAAAGCCCCCGCGAAAAAGGCTCCTGCGAAGAAAGCCACGAAGCGGGCCGCGAAGAAGTCCGCCCCGGAACCACTGGCGACTGATCACGCACCGAGCGAGCCAGTGGCTGCCGGTAGCTCCTGAAATGACGAAATCGGGTGCCTTCATCGTCTTCGAAGGCGGTGAGGGTGCTGGCAAAAGTACGCAGGAGCGCCTTCTCGCTGAGCATTTAGCGGCAGCGGGTTTGCCAGTGCTGCGCACTCGAGAACCTGGTGGAACTCCGGCAGCCGAACGGATTCGCGCAATCCTGCTTGACCCCGCTTCTGCAGGCCTGGACATTCGCGCAGAAGCCTTGCTGTTCGCCGCCGCTCGTGGAGACCATGTGGCACGGGTCGTCAGACCAGCCCTGCAAGTTGGAACCACGGTTATCTGCGATCGCTATCTCGACTCTTCGGTGGCCTACCAGGGGTACGGGCGACAGATGGATCCTGAGCAGGTTCGCCAGTTGAGTCTGTGGGCGACCTTCGACCTGCTGCCAGACCTCACCATCATCTTGGATGTAGAACCACGAGTTGGCCTAGCTCGAGTCAGCGATCCTGATCGGCTCGAGGCTGAGCCATTGGAGTACCACGAGCGAGTCCGTCATGGCTTCCTCACCATTGCGGCGGCTGACCCTGCGCGCTATCTCGTCATTGATGGCAGCAAGGCACCTGATGAGATAGCAGTTCAGGTATTTGCTGGAGTGGACGCTCTTCTGGCGTCACGCTAAGGGACACTCGGGAGATGGTCCGTTCTGACCGGGAGGGTGCATGACAACCGGCGAGGGAGTGTTTTCTGCCCTGATCGGGCAGCCGTCGGTTGTTGAAACGCTTCATCAGGCAGTCGTAGACGCTGCAAGCCAGCCGCCGGGTCCAGGCATGACCCACGCCTGGCTTTTCACCGGCCCACCTGGTTCGGGCCGTTCCACGGCTGCCGTGTGTTTCGCTAGTGCGCTGGCCTGCAGTGCCGGCGGTTGTGGGACATGTTCGATCTGCCGTCAGGTTCCCAGCGGTGCCCATCCGGATGTCGAGGTTGTGCGACCTGAGGGATTGAGTTACAGCGTTCACGAAGCGCGAGCCCTGGTGCAGCGAGCAGCACTGGCGCCCATGTCCTCGCCGTGGCATGTCGTGGTACTCGAGGATGCCGATCGGCTGACCGAGGAAGCTGCAAACGTTCTGCTGAAGACTCTTGAGGAACCTTCGCCCCGAACCGTCTGGTTGCTTTGCGCGCCCAGTGTTGAAGATGTCTTGCCCACCGTTCGATCGCGAACGAGGCATGTCGGACTGCGAACGCCCAGTGCTGCTGAGGTTGCCGAGGCGCTCGTGAACCGCGACGGTGTTGATGGCGCAATGGCTGCGTTCGCCGCACGCGCATCCCAAGGGCATATTGGCCGTGCCCGAGCCCTCGCCAAAGATGAACATGCCCGTATTCGCCGCCAGGAAGTGCTGCGTATTCCGCTGGAACTTCGCGACCTGCCTTCCTGCTTCGTGAACGCGGCCAATCTTCTGGAGGCGGCAACTGAGGATGCCGACGCAGTAACCCAACCGCGTGAGTCTGCGGAAGCCGATGCGGTGCGAGCCGAGTACGGCAGTGCCAGCGGTGAAGCGCCACTGCGTGGAGCCATACGACGATCAATGGACGCCGCATTGAAGGATCTGCAGCGTCGCCAGCGAACACGAGCAACGCGCATGGTGCGTGATCAGGTAGACCGTGCACTGGTTGATTTGCTCGGCCTGTATCGCGACGTCCTTTTCACGCAGTTTGACGTCCCCCTTGGCCTCATCAATGAGGAGATGCGTCCCCAGATCACGAAACTTGCCGGTGCATCCACCTCTGTAGACACCGCACGTCGCATGCTGGCGATCACCCATACCCGCGCGCAACTGGCAGCAAATGTCGCCCCAATCACGGCGTTGGAGGCACTCATGGTGCAACTGAAAGACCCGCTGGTTGCCGCTGCCGCCTGACTCGAGCGGTCAGCGCGCTATTCGTAGAGCGTGGAGGCCTGCTGCAACCCGTGGGCGTACGCCACCATGGAGGCCACCGCTGGCCCCAGTACCTCCTCCGTCGAGCGCGTTTGATCGGGTGCCGCGAGAAGCCGAGCGGCTGCAGCGAGCAATTCCTCGTAGCGTTGACAACCATCGGCTAATCGCCCAGCCACCACCTGGGCAGATTCCGCACTAGCTAGGGCAGCAGCAGAACCTGGAAGGTCCTTCGCGATCTGGTGCAGCAGAGCCAAACGCTCTGCCAAAGTATTCAAGGGCCCCGCAGCCTCGCGATCTGCACGGCGGAGCTCAGTGGCCGCATCTGGATGCAATCGGCTGACCGCACTGGCAACGTCGTTGAGCTTCAATCGCACACTCGCCAGGCGAGCCACCTCCGCGGCCCCTCGGGCGCCTAGTGGCAGTGGTGGCGGCGGCGCCAGCGCAAGAACGGGGGCCTGAGGTGCCTGGGCATGACGCAGTGTTAACGACCCCTTGACCGCAATCACAGCGGCGACCCCGGCAGTACCGCACCACAACCAGGCCGGCCCGAACACGCCCGACGCGCTGCTGACGCCTTCGATTACTAGGTCAAGCAGGCCCAAGGTCCCAGCTACTCCTGCGAGGCTGGTCCCGACGATGCGCTGCTGGCGGGCACGTTGGAGGCGGTGTCGGAATCGCGTAAGAGCGCGCTGGTGTTGTGCCTGAATGTGGCGGTTTTGTCGCTCCAAAGCTCGTACTCGTCCGGCTGCTGTCGGTTGACCGATGGCGGCTCGAAGGCCATCCACGGCATCTATGCCGAGCTGCACGCCCTGCTCTACAACCTTTGCCAGATCCGCTGGCTCGCGTCGACCCCGGCCCATCGGGATACGGTACGTCGTATGGCGAGCCGTGGCACCACCCTTGGGGTACTGATTGGATCCTTGGTCGTCGCCTTTGTGATCACCTGGGGAACCGTTATCGGCGTCGTGGCCTTTCTCGCGTTTCGGGGGGTCGAAGGCTCAACTGTGATGCCTCGGCCGCTTCCCAGCCCGTCGGCAAGCACTCCAGCCCCTAGCGGACTTGAGCAGTTCTACCAGCAGGACATCACTTGGACCGAATGTGGATCTGCTGAGTGCGCCACCATTCAGGTGCCCTTGGATTACAGCACCCCGGATGGGCCGGCGATTGACCTGGCGCTGACGAAAGTGCCGGCTACTGGTAAGGCGATTGGCTCGCTATTGGTCAACCCAGGCGGCCCCGGTGGAAGTGCCGTGGAGTACGCGCAGGCGGCATCCTTCATAGTGACGCCGCAGATTACTGAAAACTTTGACATCGTCGGATTCGATCCACGCGGGGTGGGGCAGAGCACCCCCGTCGAATGCATGACGGATGAGCAATTGGACGAGTACCTCGTCGTCGACGGCACGCCCGATACCCCGTTCGAGGAGCAACAACTAGTCGACGCCAACACCTGGCCTGGAAAGGGCTGCGAACAGAGCAGCGACCCAGTATTTCGACACATGAGCACGCAAGATGTTGCGCGCGACATGGACATCGTCAGAGCAGTCCTGGGGGAGCCTTATCTGAACTACCTAGGCAAGTCCTATGGCTCGATGCTCGGCCTGGTCTACGCCGAACTCTTTCCGACGAATGTCGGACGCATGGTCCTCGACGGCATCCTGCCTGCGGATCTTGATCTCCAACAGTTGTCCTTGGGTCAGGCCAAGGGCTTTGAAGTCGCATTCAACGATTTCGCTCGCTACTGTGCCGAGCAGTCGGATTGTCCATTTCCCGGCGATGCGACAAAGGTTGCGACCGCCTTACGAGCGTGGTTGCAGAGCCTTGACAGCAACCCCATGCTGGTCGGCGATCGTGTCGTGAATGAACCTGTTGCCTCATGGACGGTGCTGTCCTACCTGTACTTCCCGGAATACGACTACCCGGAACTCCTAGACGGCCTCAAAGCTGCAGTCGTCGACCAGGACGCAACACAACTCCTCGAGATGCTTGACGTACGCATCAGCCGTGGACCTGATGGTAAGTACATGGACAACTCTTCTGAAGCGTTCTATGCCGTCACTTGTTTAGACCGGCCGTATGACATCAGTGTTGATCAGGTCCGCAGTTTGGCGCGTAATTGGCAAGACATCGCACCAACGTTCGGTCGAGCCTTGGCCTGGGGCGTGCTCTCTTGCAATGACTGGCCAGCGGTTGAGGACACGCCCATGATGGAAGTGACGGCCAAGGGGTCGGCCCCAATCCTCATCGTTTCCACGCTCAACGATCCAGCTACGCCGCACGAGTGGGGTCTGAGAGTCAGTGAGCAACTCGAAAATGGTCGCCTCATTACCTGGGACAGCTACAACCACACCGCATACAACGAGGGATCCTCCTGCATCACCGATGCAGTTGATGACTATTTCCTCACCGGCGCACTTCCCCCTCAAGGAACGGTCTGCAAGTAGCCGCAAGGTGCTCCGGTTTGCGGGAAGGATCGTTGGTGGCTGACAAGCGCTGGCTAAGCAAACTCGCGCATTCCTCAATTACTGCGACCCTCATTGTTGTACTTGCAATTCCTTTCATGCCACCGTCGGCATTCGCAGCCAACCCGAAAACCTTGAACGTCGGCTCGGTCTCGCTCACCGCCTGCGACGCGGTCGAAGTCGATGGCTCTCAAGCGTGGTGTGGGAGTCTGACGCGCCCGTGGGACCCTGCCGATCCCGCGTCCATGACTTTTCAGGTCAGCTTCGCGCTGACCCTGCCCACAGGTTCATTGCAAGGGGCTGCAGCTGCTCCGAAGGACGCGAGCAATTCAACCATCGTTGCGCTTCAGGGTGGTCCTGGTTATGGATCGATTGCAAGCGGAACCGACTTCGCTGAATCCTTTGGCGATGAACTTCGCCGGCGTGGACTTCTGGTCGTCGACCAACGCGGAACGGGCCAATCCGCAGCAGTGGCCTGCGACGAGCAAATGAATCAATATGACACCTGGCGCGAATCCATCTCGGCATGTGCCGAAGTACTCGGGGACCACTTCGACCTTTTCGGCACCGCGCTAGCGGCTGATGATCTCGCAGCAATCATCAATGCTCTGCAGCTGGGTCCGTCAAACATCTACGGAGTTTCGTACGGCACTTTCTTCGGGCAGGTTTTTGCGGGGCGTCATCCCGATCTCACCCGAACTCTGCTCCTTGACAGTGCTTATCCCGTCTTCGGCGAGCGTGGATGGGTGGAGACCATCGGGCCCTCCATCGTCGATGCGCTGAACCTGGCATGTAGCCGTGCCCCCAGCTGTGCTCAGATTCCTGGGACGAGCGCGAATCGGCTAGCTAGGGTCCTCAAGATCCTGCGTCGCTCTTCGATTCGAGTGAAAGCTCCGACTTCGAACGGTTCGCGCACCACGGTTGTGATCGAGCCTGTTGCACTTCTCGATGCGATCATCGGGGCTGGCTACGGAGGTATCACGTACGCCGATATTGATGCTGCGCTACGGGCCGGATTGGTGGGTGACTGGCTGCCACTAGGTCGCGTGCTCAATGAAGCCTCAGGTGCGGGGTCCATGCCTCAGGGAGATGGCTCGACGGAATCAAATCAGGGACTGATGTATGCGGTGATCTGCCAGGATTACCCGCAAATCGTGGACATGAGTAGGCCAGCAGGTAGTCGGGATGCGCAGTACCTTGCCGCCGTCCGCGATGGCCGTGCCGCAAATCCCAAGTTGTACGCACCATTCAAGGTTGACGAGTTCATGCAATCCAATTGGTGGGATCAGGAATCGTGTCTTGATTGGCCCGCATCGGCAAGATATCCATCCCATCCGCCCATGCCCCTGGCGGGGAATTACTCAAACCAGCCAACTCTCATCCTGTCCGGTGACCTAGACCTAGTCACGACTGTTCGTGAGGGAGCCATCGTCGCGGATCAGTTCCCGAATTCTCGTCAGATTGTTGTCGCAAGTGGCACGCATGGACTTACAGGAACCGACTGTGTTGATGGGCTCATCCAAGCATTCATTCAGGCTCCCCAAGCAGTGGTGGATGGGGCTGGCGGTGAATGCGCGGCCATAGAAGCCCCGGTGCGTTTAGTCTCCGCGTTTTCGCGCACTACGGGGCCGATGGAGACACGTATCGCCGTAGCTCGAACTATTGCCGACATGTTCAATCGTTGGCGCATCGCACCGGAAGGTGACACCATCTCTGGTGCTGGACTGCGCGGTGGTTCATGGAAGGCGGTTGGCTTCGATACAGTGCAGTTCACTCTCAATCGGGTGAAACTTTTTGATGATCTGCCTGTTTCTGGAACGGTCATCTGGGATGAAAATAGTGATGTTCATGCAACGGTTACCGCAAATGGTGACCGCTATGAACTCATCTGGAATGACAATACGGATCCGATCCTCGGCACTTCCGAGCGACGCGTGAGTTGAACGCGCACACATATCGCAGCGTTGAGGACGACAAGTCCATCCGGTAACATGCGCCTTGCGCCGCCTTAGCTCAGGGGTAGAGCAACGCACTCGTAATGCGTAGGTCCAGGGTTCAAATCCCTGAGGCGGCTCCATGTGTGTGGTTTCGGCTGATGCTTGACACTCCTTGGCATGTTGGTGGAGCTGAGTGTCATGGAGCAGAGGTATCAAGCGGTGTCGTTTGTGGTCCACGACGGTGAGTCGGTGGTCGAGGTGGCGCGGCGTTTCAACGTGTCGCGTCAGACGGTGCATGCCTGGTTGGCCCGGTATGAGCGGAGTGGTCTGGCTGCGTTGGCGGATCGGTCGCATCGGCCGAAGGGGTGTTCGCTTCAGATGCCGGCGTCAGTGGACGCGGTGGTGTTGGAGTTGCGGCGGTTGAATCCGGATTGGGGGCCGTGCCGGTTGTTGCATGAGTTGACGCGGGAGGGGGTGGAGCCCTTGCCGTCACGGTCGGGGATTTACCGGTTGTTGAGGCGGCATGCGCAGATTGATCCGGGTGCGCGGCGTCGGCGAGATCGCAAGTTCAAGCGGTGGGAGCGGGGGACGGCGATGGAGTTGTGGCAGATGGATGTGGTCGGGGGGATCCTGCTGTCTGACGGCACCGAGTTGAAGGCGTTGACGGGGATCAATGACCATTCGCGGTTCATTGTGTGGCGCTTCGCCGCTGGCACTGCCGTACTCGGCTCGCACCGCATCGGCTTCCGCAGACTCACGCGGTTGGGTTACTGCGTCGGCATCCTCAGTTGCTAGTCCGCTGCGGACTCTCCGACGGTGGTGCACAGGATCTTGATGATCCAGAACCAGATCGTGACCTCGGGCACCTTGTTCATCAGAGTGCGAGCGGTCTCAAGGCTCCTGCGGTTCACTATGCACTCCCTGCGTGATCGCTACGCGAACACGGCCCTGCACGAGTGGAAGAACACCGAGGAGGTCCTGCTCCAGCAGGGATCCTGGAAGGACCCCGAGACCGTCCGCCGGTTCTACTCGGGCATTACCGACCAGACCCTCGCCCAGGCAATGGTGATTCATGGTTCGGGTGCTCATGTTTAAGAATGTGGATACTATTTGCCCTGTGGGTTCAATAACTGGCGGATCTCTAATCAGAGACCTGGTGTCCGGGGCGGTTCCCGGACGCCCATTGAGCCTGCACGACTTGGAAGCCTTCGGCGTATCGCCGTACCTCGCTGCCAAGTATGCGCGGTCGGGGTGGCTCGTGCGGCTCGGTCCCGGCCTGTATCGCCTGCCCTCGCCACCGTTGGATCGCGACCAGAGCCTGTTGGTGTTGCAGGAGCGGATGCCCGGACTGCATGTGGCTGGGCGGACCGCCCTTGCCTGGCAAGGAGTCCGGCACAACGTCGAGTTCGCCGAGCGACTGACTCTGTGGGGAAACAAGTCAGGCGCCGTCCCGGCGTGGTTCACCCACGAATTCCCGAACCGCTACCGCTCGACGTCGCTCTTCACTGCCGAGGTCGCCGAGCTCGGCATCTTCACTCCTCCCGCCGTGACCGCTGGCGTGCGCGTATCCACACGCGAACGCGCCGTCGTTGAACTGCTCCGCGATGCAGGTCAGGGTCAAGACATGGAGGAGGCGATGCACCTGTTCGAGGCGACGACGGGGCTACGAACGCCGGTTTTGGGGAAACTCCTTTCGCAGTGCCTCAGTGTGAAAGCTGTGCGAATGACGCTTCAGTGGGGTGAGCGGGTCGGCAACCTCGATGTTGAGGCGCTTCGAAGGGACTACGCGTTGCCCACCGGTGGCAACTCACGCTGGATCGGCACCATGGACGACGGCTCGATGCTGGTCCTGCCGCCATGCTGAACGCCGAGTACCAGCAAGCCGTGCAACTGCTGCTTCGACTCGTGCCCGCCGTCTTCGCGACGGACGCCTTCGCACTCAAGGGCGGGACGGCCATAAACCTGTTCCTGTCGCCCGTCTCTCGCCTGTCCGTCGACCTGGACCTGATCTTCTTGCCACTTGGTTTGTCGCGTGAGGAGGCACTGGCAGCGATCGGTGCCGAACTCGATGGAGTCCGCGAACGGGCGAGCGCTATGGGACTTTCGGCCCGCGCTCCTCGTCGGCTGGCGGGGGATGACACCCAGCTGCTCGTGTCGGACGGGCAGACCGAGGTCAAGATTGAGGTCAACCAGATCTTCCGTGGCACAGTTCTGCCTCCGCGGATGGTCGACCTGCACCCGTCTGCGCAGGAGATGTTCGCGACGGACGTGACCGCTCGACTTGCGACAGATGCGGAGGTCTACGCCGGCAAGGCAGTCGCCGCGCTCGACAGACAGCATCCTCGGGACCTTTTCGATGTCTGGGTCCGCAGCCAGATCGGTGGGTACGGCAGCGGTGACCTCGATGTGTTCGCGGTCTACCTCGCCGGGCACAACAGGCCGCCGCACGAGATCCTCGCGGGACGAGACAAGCCACTCGAGGACCTCTACGTGTCGTCGCTTCTGGGGATGACTCCCGGCGACATTCCTTCGGTGGACGAGCTGGACGGCACACGCCGGCAACTCCGCCGAGATGTTCTCCAACTTCTGTCTCCGAAGGCGCGCGAGTTCCTGGTCTCCTTCTTCGCACTGGACCCCACGTGGGGCGCACTGCCCTTCGCCGACCTTCACCGACTTCCGGCGCTCCAGTGGAAGTTGCACAACTTGGAGAAGTTCAGGAGCCGCCGCCCAGCCGACTTCGAAGCTCAGCACGAGGCGCTCAACGATCTTCTGGGCCCATCATGACCCTTGCCCGACAAGTCCTCGTTAGCGATGTAGCAGTAGGAGCGGCCCTCGGGCGACTAGTGCAGGACGGGGTCAGATGAAGCAGGCAGGGTTCTGGTTTCAGTTTGTCGGAATCGTCGTCACCATGTTCGGACTGGGATATGCGTGGGTCCAATGGGTACGGAGCGACCCGGACCACCCCTTCCGAAGGCGTTGGCGACGAATGGTCGCGAGGACTCGGACCTGGCTGGGGCGGGCGCGCACGCATCAGGTCACCACATCGGTCTCGACTACGTGGAACGTTGCCGCCACGGCCGAGGCGCGCGACTTCGCTCCCGAGGAGGGGTTGGCGGGCCGCGTGCAGGCGCTTGATCATCGGGTCGAGGACCTAGCGAACTCGACGAGCCGCGAGATCCGAGACTTGCAGGATTCCATCCAGGCACTGAGAGGAGACCTCTACAGCCGGACAGCTGCATTGCAGGACGCGCTTGCGACGCAAGAAGTGGCTCACCTGAGCCGAACCCGCGCAGTTGCAGTGGGTGGCCTCGGCCTGGCCGCCGCCGGAGTTCTGCGTAGTGCGGTCGGCACCGTGATGTCCTACGCAGCTAGCTGATGATCAGCCCCTGCTACCCCCAGAAGGCGTACATCGGGTCGGCATCGATCTCGTCAAGCAGCGTGGCGAGCCTGCCAGTCGGTAAGGGTGTGTAGCGGCGGAAGTCGCCGTGGGAGTTGGCAACGCCCAGCGACCACTCGTTGCGTGCCTTGACGTAGGTGAGCCGGGCAACCGCCATGAACGTCCACTCATCTCCCGTGCCTCAGCGCCACGGCGGCCGCTCCTCGCCGATGTCCACCGAGCGCCCACCCACGACATGTGCGATACGTAGCTCGTCAGTCGGCAACTTGGCAGACTGTCGATCGCACCAGCGACGGATCACGGCGAGATCGGGCTCGGGGACGTGACTGGTGCTCACGCCCCGATCTTGGCACCGGTCCCTGCCACGGGCGAACAGGAACTTCAGGCTGTAAGGCAGTGTCCCGTGGAGTACCTTCCTGGGGCGGGTTGAGAGTCCGATTGCCTCGCTCCTCGGCACCCGAGTTCTAAACCGAGATTAAACTGAAACCACCGGGCTCCGAGCGGCCTTCCGCTGACTTATACGGACTGAAAACCGTTGGTACGCAACGATTTCCTCATGTACGAAATGCGTCGGATCGCGCTCGTGATGCGTAGGTCCAGGGTTCAAATCCCTGAGGCGGCTCCATTGTGTGTGTGGTTTCGGCTGATGCTTGACAGGTTGGCTTCGGCGTCCGGGTTACGTGGCTGAGGGTGACGATCACCGAACATGGTCGTCCCCAAGCGGCGTTGATCAGTGCCGATCACCTGGATTTTCGTGAGGAAACCCTCCGGGTCCTGTCCGATCCTGAATTGCATACTCAAGTTCGCGCCTCACGGGCGGAGCGTGAGCAAACTGCACAGCTGATCAAGGGGCAGGCACCCGCCTGGACGGACGCAGCGAGTGACGGCGTGGCGGATCGCGCGGACGGTGACCGGCTATATGGCGCTCTCGGTACTCCCCGGAGAAGGCGGCGACCGCTGTAAATGAGTTCGTCTACGGCCCGTTGGTCGAGAACGGTCGTGGCTACGTTCTTCGCAAGTGTGCGTAGGTAAAGGCAGCGAGACCACAAGCAATTGCGCCAGCACCGAGCAGGACCAGTGCGAGCGAGTCGAACCCGATAGCAAATCCGCGAACAAGGCCGGCTGCGGTAAACATCACGACCGCAAAGAGTTGCAGGACGAACGAGAATCGCAAGCGCCCACGTTCGTCCATACGGGCACCGTATCGCGTACGTGAGCCCTAGTGAGCGCTAGAAGACCGGAACATCAAGAGGTTCGGCGCGCACCAAGGTGAGTTGAGCGGACCAGGCTGACACCCAGACGCAGGCGTAGGCCGGGTCACCGTCACCCCAGCTGCTGCAGGTTCCCGGGTCCTTGGAGTAGGCATCGCCACCGGCACCGCCTGACAGGGGAATCTTGATGATGCCTTTGCGTGGATTCCTGATCTCGCTCTGGATTGATTTTGGGAGCCTGATGATGTTCGGCACGGTCTGCGCTAGGGAGAGTGACCTGCAGGCGGCCACCGACTTTGGCACCGGAAAGTACCCATTGCACCCGATCGAAGATCCCAGCTCGAGTCGACCAGGATCGAGAAAGGTTACGCTCATGAGCCCGGGGTAAATCCCATCCATGGATTCGGAAGTTCTTTCACAGCCAGTCGGGTACGTGCGTTGCAGATCATTCACCGTGGACGTCACCGGGATTTCGCCGATCGCACCACCTATGACGACAAAGCCGGGCTCGGCTGATGAGGTAGTAATGGAACTACCGTTCACAAATTTCGAGCAGATCTCGGGATCATCAAGGGGTATCGACCGGTATGACACGTCAGTGTGCGTGTACCGAATGTAGGCCCAGAATGCAGTTGGTACGAGTGCTCGAGGTACCTTCGGCTTCTTCAGCTTGATGGGTGGGCTTGGTGGAATGCTCCCCTCTTGGCACTTCGCCAAGAGCTGTCGCACTTCGGCGTAGCCGGTGGCGAATAACTCGGCGACGAGGTCGGGCGGCACCGTATCGAGCCCCTCGACAAGCCTGCAGTCTGAGGTGTCGCGGGGAGCGAAGGTATTTGCAATGGGCTGGTCATCCTCCGGTACCGCGGCACCCGGCTGGGCCATGAGTGTGCTCACGATAAGGCCCGCAACGGCCACGAGCACCACTTGAGACCTCAGGCGGACCGAGAACCCTTTCACCATTGTGTACCCCTCACCATTGCCGGTCTCGAGTTGTGAGACTCTGCATTCCGTTTCGGTACGGCTCACAGCGTCTTGGCAGGGATGCTAGTGGCTGGCTCGACCTCATTGGCAACTTCGGATTAGTCAAATGGAAGCAGCACGGTCATGCCAGGCTGCTGGTTGCTCACACCAAATTCGGCAAATGCGGATGGCACCTCATCGAAGCAAATGGTTCGCGTGACAAGCAGGTCGGGTCGAATGCGACCGGCTGCCACCAGCGCAAGCAACTCAGGGTAAGCCTGCGCGGAAAGCCCATGACTGCCTAAGACTTCGAGCTCACGCGCTATGACGCGGTGCATGGGTACCGGTTCGCGCGTCGTTGCTGGCGAGAGGAGGCCCACCTGCACGTGACGTCCGCGCTGTCGAAGACTTTCGATGGAAAGTCTGCATACCTCAGCGCGACCTAGCGCCTCGAGTGAAAGGTGTGGACCACCTGACGTTGACTCGATGATCTGTTCCAAGAGTGATGTCGCGTCGCCGGGGTCAATCGTTACCGCAGCACCCAAGCGCGTTGCAAGGACGCGGGCTTGCTCAGACGGGTCGATGGCGGTGACGCGAGCCCCGAGCGCCTGGGCGATCATCACGGCAGCTAATCCAACGCCACCACAACCATGCACAACCACCTCTTCACCAGGTTCGACGTGACCCACCAGAGCTACGGCTCGATAGGCAGTCGCCACTCGACACCCTAGGCCGGCTGCCGTGGTCATGGTCATGTCATCGGGCAGGCGCACAAGATTGACATCGGCTGCCGGGAGGGCGACGAATTCAGCGAAGCCACCCCAACCGTCAAATCCAGGTTGCCACTGGTTGGGACAAACTTGATGGTTTCCAGACGCGCAGACTGGGCAGGTCCCACATGCGCACACGAATGGGGTCGTCACACGGTCACCTACCTCCCAGCGCGTCACCCCCGACCCGATTGCCACGACGGTGCCGGCGAATTCGTGTCCGGGCACGTGAGGGAATGCTGGAATGTCCTCGTCGTGGCCGTTCCAACTGTGCCAGTCACTGCGGCATAGCCCGGCGGCCTCGACCCGGAGGACCACTCCGTTCACGGAGGCTTGGGGTTCGGCCACCTCCGTCACGCTCAGATCCTGAAGATATCCGTCGTACGTGACCGCTCGCATGACGTGCAGGCTACGCCTGGGCTATGGTGCGCAAGGGCCGTGCGGGGCCAGGCCGAAGGGTGAGTCGTGCGAGCTTTGCCAGTACTAGCAGTGTCGTTAGTAATCGCGGCGGCTACCGTGTTGCCGGCACATGCGGATGTTCTGACGGCTTCATCGGCGACGATCAACGGCGCACAGATCGTCACGTCGCCGCCTGCGGCTGATGCTCCGCCTGGGGTCTCGCCTGACGTGTTCTATCACGCGGACACTCAGACGTACTACCTGGTGACCACCGCAAATCCGCCAGTTCAGTACACCTCCAAGGATGGCTTGACCTGGACGGCTACCAGCGTTTCACTGCCCCCAGGTTTCGACTGGTCGATCGTTCAGGAGGGGCCGTCCTCGTACCGGCTTTATTACTCCGAAGCTGTACCCGGAACGCCCGGACAGGCGCCGCCACCTCCATGCACGCCTGGGTCGAAGCGGTTGCGCTACGCGACTTCGACCGACCTGCAATCGTGGTCGGTGCAACCTGCAGTCCTGCTGAATGACGTGGGGTGCGGTGTGCCGCACGTGATGAAGACACGGGATGGTCGGTACTTCCTTTACTTCAATAAGCGCGACCCGGTACATGGCATCTATATCGGTACGTCTGCGGATGGGCTCTCCTGGACTGTTGGAACGTCGATGGTCGCAAATGACTC
Source organism: Actinomycetales bacterium (assembly GCA_018970765.1). Taxonomy (GTDB): domain Bacteria; phylum Actinomycetota; class Actinomycetes; order S36-B12; family S36-B12; genus REEB426. The sequence continues at coordinate 2,686 of JAGWVT010000013.1, read as the reverse complement.
AAACCTCGTGGACCCGGCGCCCATTGAGATGCCGGATGGCACCTTCTTGATGGTTGGGTCGACCCTGGGTATCGGCGGATTTCAAGAGTTGCAGCTGCTCAGTTCGACTGACGGCCTGACCTGGACGAAGCGTAAGACGGATCTGTACTCACCGGCCGGGGCAAGTGTGCTTGATCCGTCAATCGAAATCATTGACGGCAAGTTGCGGGTTTGGTTTGGCTATGCGGTCGGAGGGTCCCATGCCGTATCCCGCATTGCCAACGGCATCATCTCGCTCAGCACAGCAAAGGTTGCCAAGGGGAAGAAGTGCTCTCCGCAGGGTGCGTTGTCTGGTGCATTTACCTGTAAGAAGGTGAAAGGCAAACTCGTCTGGGGATAACTTGAGGGACGGCAGGGGGTAGTTGAGCCCGGTGACGATAAGTCACCTCGCGAACTACGTAGTCAGATCTCCGGCAAGCAGTCCCTGATTCACCGATGTGAATGTGTATGCCTGATCCCCGGGATTTCGTGCGAGTACCCAGATGAGATCGAAGCGATCTTCAGGCCAACTCGCAGGCACATCACCGGCGTTGGAGATTGGGAAACCACCGACAAGGTGAGCTAGTTCGCCGTGATGCCAGACAACCAAGGTTGTCCGGGGATCTCGGAGGATATTGTCCCGCACCTGCTGCTCGGACCCACGCTCCAAGTCACTGTCGACAGGCAGTGCCAGGCGCTGGGCAATGGGATGGGCAGTGTTGTGCTCACGATGACTCTTGGCGTCCGAGGAAGGTTTGGTCGCCACAACACGGGCAGGTTGTTGTACCGCCGGATAACTTTTATTGGGAAGATGCGCGAATAGGGCCGCCAATGCACCGGCACGCATCCAGCCACGCACCGCAAGTGCGTGTTCGTCTGCCTCGCCCTCGTGGTTGACGCCGTGTGGTGCTCCATGACTATTGGGCTTCTCCCCGTGTCGGATGAACATCACCAATGTGGGGGCGATTGACACATCAAGGGGTGGACCTTGGCTCATGCCGTGACCGTACTGCAGGAGTAGCTTGGGTGGAATTACCAGCGAGTTTGGGCTAGTTGGACTTCGCAGTTCCCGTGGTAGCCGAATTCGGGCGAGACCGTTGCCTTCGATGCCGAGTAAACGAAAGTCGGAATCCCCGATGTGCGAGCCAGAGCACACTGAGAATCACGAGCAGGATCGGCAGGGCGACGCCCAATACGAGGAAGGCCACCTCGGTCTCAACGAGGTTCTCAATCCACTGAAAGTTCATGCCGAAGTAGCCGGTGAGGAAGGTGATCGGCAGGAAGACGATGGTAACCACGGTCAACTGATTGATGCGCACGCCCTGCCAATTCACGACCTGGGACTGCAGGTCCTGCACGGTGGCCTTGATCCCATCAACGAGATTTTCGATCATGGATGCCGTACTTGCAGAGAGGGTGGCGAAACTCTGTAGCTCCTTTATGCCCGCCTGATTCAGAATCGTGATGGTATCTGGGTCAATGAGTGCGGCATTGACATTGATGACATAAGCCGGGAAGCGCATGGCAAACGGTTGAAAAGTCTGTCGGTAGCCCACGAGCTGAGCGGTCTGGAGCGAGTTCGGATTTGTCGTGGTGATGATTTCCATGTCGAGGAGGCCCACCTGAACGCTCATGTCTGTCAGAGTCTTCTGCAGGGTTGTTTGCATCGCCTGCAGCACGAATCCCAAGAGGCGACTGGGTTGATTCGTCACCAGCCCCGCGCGGGTTTGCAGTTGGGCTTGAACTGCCGTGAATGCTGCATCGCCTCCGGTTCGAATAGTGACCAAACGTTGGGCATCCAAGGAGAAGCGCGCCTGCTGCGGACCGACGTTGTTGTCTCCCGCTAACCATGCGGCACCGGTGATCTCTGCTGGCGAAAGGTTGAAGTCTGTGCCCAGGCCCGACTGGAGCTGTGTCGAAACGGCTGACGCATCCACCCCGAGAACCTGCATGATGGCGTTCGCGCTGGTGTCAGTGACCGAATCCAGGCGGATGTCGATCCATGAGAGATTCGTATCCTGCATCGCTGCCGTTGCATTTTCGACAGAGCACGCTTGCCAAGCTTCGCCATCGTAAATAGTGGCCTGCACCCCTGCAGTGTATTGAGGCTACGACACATTTCGAGAACAAAGCCGACCGATTGATGTTTCTGGGGAAAGGGTGTGTGATCGGCCAGCGGCCGTGCCCTTGCCTGATTACCCTTAGGGATCAAGGTCTGACCACACATCAAGTCCTGGGGTCTCAATGTCACAGTCTGCGGAATTCCTTGACCAAGTCCAATTAGGTGACGAGGTGGATGTACGTCGGCGGGAACTCTTTCCCGCTGGGGCACGTTTGACGATGTCAGACCTCAGTGAAGCGGGCCAAGAACATGTGCTCGATGAGTTGCGCGAGTGTGAGCCGGTCACCTGGTTTCCTGAGCTGGGCGGCTGGCTGATTACTGCACGTGAACCGGCGAGGCAATTGCTTCTCCCTAAGTCGGGCGCCACTGTGGAGGCTCACCAGAACATGGTGCGGGCATCCCTAGGACGCATGATGCTGACTGTTGATGGTGAGGAGCACAAGCGATACCGGCAGCCATTCGAAGTGCCATTTCGCGCTCGGGAGGCTGAGCATCTTTTTGCCCACTCGATCCGGTCATACGCATGCGAGCTCATCTCGCGCATAC
>JAGWVT010000077.1 GCA_018970765.1 Actinomycetales bacterium | reverse complement strand
GAGCGCGTTGGCACCCATGGTGCTGCCCGATGGCGCCCAGGCTGAGGTGTCCCTCACGCAGGGAAGCGATGGCTCGGTTGTCTGGCAGGTGCTCAGCGACTGCCAGCCACTGCCCGCGGGGTGAGGTCCACCTCGGCCGGTGGTTCAAGGGAGCGCTGGGAGGCAACACCGAGGGCCCGCATGCGCCGCGCCTGGGTCAGCGCGTTGCGCTCGAAACTTCCAACGAAGTCGTTGTAGCCGGTGACCGCTTGGGCGAGCCCTCGGCGTAGCCCTTCGAGGTGCTCGACGAGCACGGCGAGGCGGTTGAGCATCTCGGCCCCGACTTGGCGAATCTCCTCAGCGTTGTCAGCCATCAACTTGCGTTCATAGGCGAACCCGACGGTACGCAGCAGTGCCAGCATCGTGGTGGGCGTTGCTGGAATGACACGTCGGTCAAAGGCCTGCTCCAAGAGCAGACCGTCCACATCGAGGGCTGCCGAGAGCAGGGACTCCAGGGGCAGGAACATCACGACAAAGTCAGGGCTGCTGGGGGATTCGGAGTAACCCTTGGCGGAGAGCTCTTTGGCGCGACTAAGCAGGTCGGCAGCGTGTTTGCGCAGCGCCTGATCGCGTTGCACGGGGTCGTCGGCGCCGGCAGCCGTCCAATAGGCATCGAACGGGAACTTGGCGTCGATCAGGATTTCGCCACCGCCTGGCATCCTGATCACCACGTCGGGACGTAACTGGTTGCCACTGTGGAGTTTGGTGTCCTGGCGGCGATAGTGGGTGCCCTCGATAAGGCCGGCATGGTCCAGAAGTTGTTCGAGCTGCATTTCACCCCACTGACCGCGCGTTTGCCCCTTGGCTAGGGCGCCGGCAATCTGCCGGGTGGCCGATTCCAGGGAGTCGTACCGCGATTGGACCTGCTCCATGTGGGTGCGCAGGGCCGATTCGGCAGCGGTGCGCTGCAGGTTGGCCTGCTCGGCTGAGCGACGGAGCTGATCCAGGCTCTCGCGCAGCGGCCCGACGAGGCCGTCCAGTGCGGCCGTGTCCGCGGCCCCCTGCCGCAGGGTGTCCCGTTCGGCCGTCACTAGGGCCAGCTGACCCTCAAGGGTGGCGGTGCGCACCCGCTCGCGGCTTCGCCCCATACCCATGCCGCCTAGCAGGCCCAGGCCCGCCCCGAGCGTGAGCCCCAGAACCAGGCTCAACGCGAGCAATGTCAAGGAACTCGTTTCCATGGGGGGAGTGTCCATGGGGGGAGTTTGGCAGTTCCGTCCGACAGTCCCCAGAAATACACACCAGTAACACTGTCCCCTTCAATCCCAGGAAACACGCCACTCTCGGACTACAGTCGCAGTACTCAGGGGCGACGGCGCCTCCTGATTTCGGACGGGTCGGCAAGGGGAGGTGCGCCGATGGGTAGGCGCATGCGCAGCCAGGCTGCCCCCAATACTGCGGTGACGCAGACCAGAGGTAGGGGCCGGACCGCGTTCGTGGTCTTTGCCGTACAGGTCGTTGTGGCGTTGGGCCTGCCGCTGGCGCTGAGCGTTTTCGCGCCGATCTCCGCTGCGCCGTGGGCCGGCGTCTTGTTGCTCGGCCTGATCGGGTTCGCGCTAATTCAAGGCTCGTGGACCTGGTTGATCCCACCGGTGGGTGCGGTGGCCATGGTGCCGGTCCTGCTGGAACTCGGGCCGTGGCGACTGGCCTACCTGTGCGCGGCGGCAATGCTGGCTGCCCTCGTGGGCATGTGGATCCTCATGCGCACCTGGCAGGGTCTTGGCGCTGCAACATCGATCAGCGTCGATGGTTCGCTGATCACTCTGCAGCCTCAGGCCGCCTCTTCTGCAACGCCGGGCGAAACCATGGTGGTTGAGGTTTCGCGGGATGGCGGTGTGACATGGATGACCGTCGGCCGTTACGCCGTCAGCGAGCAGGCGGTGCTGCTCTCCGGCATTGATGACCTGGCCGGTGCCTTGGTGCGCGTGGTCCCGCAATCTTCGGGCGAACGAAGTGACGGGATCAGCCTGCCGCACGGCAGTCAGGGTTCAGTCGTCGCGCAAAGTGGTGACCGTCAGGTCACCGTCAGTTGGTCGCCGCCAACGAATACCGGCGGTACGCCCATCATCGATTACATCGTCCAGGTGTCTCGAGCGGATGCTTTCGGTGCGTACGCCTCCGGGGCAAGCACGGCTGACCCGTGGGTGACCGTGGCGCGCACTCCGTCACCTCTACCCACCATGGTTGTCACCGGCCTCACGAACGGCGTCCCGGTCGTCTTCCGCGTGGCCGCAGTCAACGCGGCAGGCATTGGACCCTTTACGCAGTCGTCGGCACCTGTGGTGCCGCTGGGTGTTTCCGATGCGCCCATACAGGTAGTTGCTGAGCGAGGCGACGGTCGGTTGATCGTGCGCTGGATTGCGCCGGCGAATGATGGCGGCCTGCCCATCGTGGACTACCGCGTTCAGTCCAGTACCGATGGCGGATTCACCTGGCTGCCAATTGTGCGCGCCCCGTCAGCTCGTTGCGAGATGCCAGTGGTGGGCTTGGTCAACGGTGTCGCGTACAGCTTTCGCGTTGCTGCGGTCAACGCCGCCGGACAGGGCGGCTTCAGCGATGCGTCAAACCTGTGTGTGCCAGCCGGACTACCCAGCGAACCGGGTGCAATCTCTGGCGTTGTCGGTGATGGCACGGTGTCGCTGGCATGGTCACCTCCGGTACATGACGGTGGTGACCCAGTGCAGGACTACCGGTTGGAAATCTCCGCTGATGCCGGACACAGCTGGCTTCAGGTACCGCGAATGCCGCATGTGTCACCGACCGCCCAAGTCAGTGGCCTGACCAGTGGTGTCGCCTACGTGTTTCGCGCGGCAGCAGTCAACGGCGTGGGCATGGGCCCCTACGGCCCAGTCAGCGAACCGTTAACACCCATTGGTGCACCCGGTGCCATTCATGCAGTCATGGCAGAGCTTGCCCCGACGAAACTTCAGGTCGCACCCCCGATTGCTGAAACGGCTGGTGCGAGTGCCGGCTCACGCGGTTCTGGAACAGCGCTGCGCTGGATGATGAGTGTGCTGTTGATCCTCGGCGGGGTTGCGCTCATCGGCGTGGCCGTTCGCACGACGGTTTTCGCCGACATGCAGTTCGAAATCGGCCAGGTGCAGGTGGATGAAGCCGCACCGACACCTTCCGCGCCACCGGACGACGCGCCACTGATCGGTGGTGGGGACGAAGCGGGCGCGGGTCTGCCGACGCCAGCGGTGGCTCCTCCGCAAATCGAAACGGGCACCGTGCTGGGCACGCTGCGCTTCGAACGCAACGGCAAGCCGTTGGTCTCCGATGAGCCGTTGGTGGTTCGCCAGGGGATTGGTCGCGATGTGCTCAGCGAAGGACCCGGGCACTACCCGACGACTCCACTGCCGGGCCAACTGGGTAATGCCGGCATTGCCGGACATCGCACCGGATGGAGTGCCCCTTTCCTGCATCTCGATGAACTGCAAACCGGTGATCAGGTTGTGTTCACCGGTGAGGACGGGGTGATCTACCGGTACGTGGTGCACTCCACTCAGGTCGTTGATCCGGAGGACACCTGGGTGCTGGGCGACGACCCACTTCGGCTTGCCACTGCCATGATGACCCTCACGACCTGCGACCCTCCAGGCACCAATAAGCGTCGTCTGGTCGTGTTCGCCTACCTGGTTGCCTAGCGCCATCCCTGCCGGATTTGTCAATGACTACGCTGCGTCAATACGTCGATTTGTCAAGACGTCGTTCAGTGAGGAGTACACCATGAGCTTCACCGAGTCCATTCGGACGTGTTTGAAGAACTACGCCAAGTTCGACGGGCGTGCACGTCGGTCTGAGTTCTGGTGGTTCTACCTGTTCACGCAGATCTGCGGGGGGATTCCGATGTTCCTCGGCGTCCTGCTGATCATGGTCGGTGCGAGTTCAGATCCTGCCTCAACCGGCCTTATTGTCGTCGGTGGCCTGTTGATGGCAATCGGCGGGGTTGTTGCTCTAGCCCTGCTAATTCCGGGACTAGCGGTCGGCTGCCGACGGCTGCACGATCGGGGAATGTCGGGTTGGCTGCAGTTGCTGCTCGTTGTCTCCCTTGCGAATCTCATCGTGATCGTGTTCTGGGCCCTGCCCGGTACCGAAGCGGACAACCAGTACGGGCCGGTGCAGTAGCGCGCCAACGCCTAATCGGCGAACGGGTGCACTGAAGATGGGTGTTCAGGCGGACCTCGGGTTCGCTTGGCGGCCGCCCAACGCGCTGCAACGGTCATTGCAACGCGTCGGAGCAACGCGTGCGGGCTCGTGGATTTTCCAGCGTACGCTCTACCGCGTTGACCGTCCGCTGCACCGCTGGACATCTGGCCGCGTCACGTTGCCTGGACTTGTGGTGGGTCTGCCCGTAGTCATGCTCACCACCACCGGGGCGCGAAGTGGCCTGGCGCGAACGATGCCCGTCGCCGCGATCCCGTGGGGGGCCGATATCGCGATCCTGGGCACCAACTATGCGCAACCGAAAGCGCCGGCCTGGGTGCATAACCTTTTGGCCGATCCAACGGCAGTGGTGACCTGGCGACAGCGTCAGGTAAGCGTGCGAGCTCGTGTATCGCGCGGCGATGAAATCGAAGGAATCTGGTCCAATGCCGATCAGGTGTTCATTGGGTTCACGGGATATCGAGCGCGGGTGCGTGATCGCGACGTGTACCAATTCGTCCTGGAGTCCAGCCACTGAAGGGGCACCAGTAACGGGGCATCAGCAATGGGGCACCAGTACAACGTCGGCACGGATTGGATCCGGTTGTCCCACGGTTGACAACCCATCCCACGAAATCAATAATCATGGGATGAGCGCAAGCCCTGACGAAACCTTGCTCACTTGGCGCGTTCGCCTAGATTCCCGCCGACGCCCTACCCTGCCCGACGAGGCACTGCAGGCGGCCGGATTCACACCGGGTGAGGAGCTGCGTGTGCGGGTGGCAGAGAAAGGCCTGTTGCTCCTCGAAACTCCCGAGCACGCACTAAAGCGTGCTAGGTCCCGAGTGGCAGGAAAGGCCACGCGCGGATCCGTTGTTGATCAGTTCCTCGCGCAACGGGCAGTTGAAGCTCAAACGGAATGACGAAGCTCAAGTCCGGAAACTCCAAGCCAGCCAGAGCCATCTTGCTTGATGCGTCGTGTGTGCTCGCCTGGCTCTTCGAGGAAGACGGATCGGATGTTGTCGAGCCCGTACTCACCACGAGTTACATCACGGCAGTCAACATGACTGAGGTTATTCGAACCGTCAACCGAATGAACGGGGACGGCCTCGCCTGTGCGAAGGACCTAGTTGAAGCAGGGCTGACCGTCGTGCCTTTCACGTGGTCATCTGTCCAAGCTATGCCAGCAATACATCATGCGTCGCCGAGGAAAGGCTCGCTCTCCCTCGGCGACGCATGCTGCATTGCCTACGGCCTGACCCAAGGCATGGAAATCTGGACTGCAGATCGTGCATGGTCGGAATTCACGATCAATGCCACGATCAGGCAAATCCGCCAATGACGTCAGGCTGAACCGTTCAATTGGCAACCGCAGTAACGATCATCGAGGTCTGCGGTCCGGCGTCGATTGCGGTGGCATTCACACGATAGCCACGGCCCGTCGCCTGCAGTGTCGGCTGACCCAGGGAATCGACTTCGGTCACGATGTTCATCCCGGCGAGAACCAACTGCGAGCGGTAGTGACCGAGAGCATCTTCGGGTGTCAACTGCGTGGACCACGTTGCCGTGGCCTGGTCACCGATAACCTCGACACCGATCAGATTGCCACGGTTGAATGCGGGAACCGAAGTTGGCCAGGTATCCGGCATCGTCAAGTCTGGGCCGACACCGAACGCTCCGGCGCTGGCATCGATGGACAGGTTGCCATCTTCCATGGTGATGTCGCCGCCCAGGATGCTCTCGGCCGCACTCTGCGTCGAGGACGTCGTACCCGCCGAGCATGCGGCCAGACCCAAGCCCAATGCGAGAACACCGACCGCTGCAGCTGCATGCCCACTCAGAGTCTGCAGGCTGTGTGCTGCCCAAATTTCATTTCTAGCCATAGTTGCATCTCCTTGTTCGCTGTAGCAGCAACGTATGTCGCAAAAATGCGCGAGGATCTGCTAAAGAAACCCGGTCAGGTAACTGTGAATCTGTACTGCCGGATCAAGGGCGATGGGCCACGGCAGGTAGGGACGAAAGGATCAAGGCATGACTGCTCTGAATGATCAGGCACTGGCCAACAAAGTCGTGCTCGTCAGTGGTGGCACCCAAGGCGTGGGCGCCGCTGCTGCTCAGCGCGCCCTGCAGGCTGGCGCCGAAGGCGTCATGATCACAGGGCGGGATGCCACCAAGGGCGCTGTTGCCCTGGCGGGACTCCAAGCACCGGGGCGTCAGGTCGCCTTCCATCAAGCTGATGTTGCCGATGTCGATCAAGCGGCTGGGTCCGTTGCTGCTGTCATCGAGCAGTTCGGCCGGGTGGACTGCGTGGTGAACTGCGCCGGACTCGTCACGCGCGGATCGCTCGTCGATACCTCGCCTGACCACTTCGATGCGCACATCGCCATAAACCTTCGGGCGCCCTTCTTCATCATGCAGGCGGCAGTTCGTCACCTGCTGGAGCGTGGCGCTCCGGGCTCGATCGTGAATATTTCGTCCATCTCCTCGCACGGCGCACAGTCATTCCTTGCGCCATACGTTGCTGCGAAGGCTGGACTGAATGTGTTGACGAAGAACGCCGCACATGCCCACCGCTTCGACCGCATCCGTATCAATGCCCTGAACATCGGCTGGACCGCAACGGAGGGTGAGGACGTCATTCAACGGGTCGCGCACGCAGCCACCGACGGTTGGCTTGAGCGCGCCGCGGTGAACCTACCCATGGGAACCCTGGGGCAGCCCGATCAGATCGCGGACATGATCGCGTTCCTGCTCTCCGATGCCTCTGGCGTGGTCACCGGAGCGGTGCTCGACTGGGACCAGATCGTCGTCGGCGCTTGGGATTGAGGGCTAGTCGGCGCCTTCCTCCATGGCTGCCTGGTCCAACAGGGTCACTTCAGGTTCGGCCCGCGCGGCCGAAATGGCCGCAGCGCCGCCCGCCTGTAGATGTCCGACCAGGTCGGCATTGGCCGTACCGAGTTCACCATGGGCGGCGTAGTACTCCAACTTGGTTCGAGTGTCCGCGATGTCCAGGTTGCGCATGGTGAGTTGACCGATGCGATCCACTGGGCCGAATGCCGGCTCCTGCGTGCGCTCCATGCTCAGCCGGTCGGGGTGGTAGCTCAGGTGTGGGCCGGTGGTGTTAAGGATCGAGTAGTCGTCACCGCGTCGCAGCCGCAGCGTCACCTCGCCGGTAACGGCCGAGGCAACCCATCGCTGCAGGCCGTCGCGCAGCATGAGTGCCTGCGGATCGAGCCAGCGCCCTTCGTAGAGCAGGCGGCCGAGACGGCGACCCTCGGCGTGGTAGTTGGCGATGGTGTCCTCGTTGTGAATAGCAGTGATCAACCGTTCGTAGGCGATGAACAGCAGTGCCATCCCGGGCGCCTCGTAGATGCCGCGACTCTTGGCCTCGATGATCCGGTTCTCGATTTGATCGGCCATGCCCAGGCCATGCCGGCCCCCAATGGTGTTGGCCAGCCGAACAAGTTCGATGGGTGGCAGCGATTGTCCATTGATGGTGACGGGTCGACCGCGTTCGAAGGCAATAGTCACGTCTTCACTCGGGATCGCAACGGACTCGTCCCAGAAACGCACGCCCATGATCGGATCGACGATTTCGATCGACGTATCAAGGTGTTCTAGGAGTTTGGCCTCATGCGTGGCCCCCCAGATGTTGGCATCAGTGGAGTAGGCCTTCTCGACAGAGTCGCGGTAGGGAAGTCCCTGGGATTGCAGCCACTCGCTCATCTCTTTGCGTCCGCCTAGTTGGCTGACGAAGTCGGAATCGAGCCAGGGTTTGTAGATTCGCAGTTGGGGGTTGGCAAGCAGTCCGTAGCGATAGAAACGCTCGATGTCGTTGCCCTTGTAGGTGGATCCATCGCCCCAGATGTTGACGTCGTCGTCGACCATTGCTCGCACCAGCAACGTGCCGGTAACCACCCGACCAAGTGGAGTCGTGTTGAAGTAGATGCGGCCACCGGAGCGGATATGAAAAGCGCCGCAGGCCAGCGCTGCCAGCCCCTCCTCGACCAAGGCCGACTTGCAATCGACGAGCCGGGCCAGTTCTGCTCCGTATTCCATGGCTCGTGCGGGGACAGTTTTGATATCCGGCTCGTCGTACTGGCCTAGATCGGCTGTGTATGTGCAGGGCACTGCACCTGCCGCACGCATCCAGGCCACGGCTACGGAGGTATCCAACCCACCGGAGAACGCCAGGCCGACGCGCTCACCAACGGGTAGGGACGCAAGCACCTTGGACATGCGTGGAGCCTAGTGCGATGGTGGAGAATTCCCGTGTGACGAACCTCTGGGTGCGGTGCGCACGAGCGCGCGGGCACCGTAGCCTCCGGATGATCCTGGTGTGCTTCGCTGCCTACCTGCTGCCGGCGCTGCTGACGGGCCATGCGTCGGCAGATGAACGTCCAGATCTCAACGGCGCCGTGTTTGCCATCGGTGATTCGGTCATGCTCGGTGCGCGGCCTTGCCTGCAACAGCGGGGCTATGTGGTTGACGCTCAGGGCTCACGACAGGTACTAGCCGGAGCACAAACACTCGCGGCGATGAACAGCCTGCCGCGCTGGGTAGTGACGCACTTCGGCACCAACGGCGGGCTGGACGATAGCGGGTTAGACGCCGTCATGGAGGTCCTTGGCTCGCAGCGCCACGTGATCATGATGACTGTGCAGTTGCCCGACGGAACTGATCGCTATACCTTCGAAGCGCGCACGAATGACGCAATTCGCCGCATGCCGGCCCGGTATCCAAATGTGCAGGTCGTCGATTGGAACAAAGCCTCAAGCACCCACCCAGAATGGACCTGGGCGGATGGCATCCACCTCACACCGAGTGGGTGCAAAGCCTTCGCGGCGCTGTTGGAGCCTGCCGTGCGTCGACCCTTGGCAACAGTCGGCTTACCCGGCACTGCCTGGCGATTCGGCTAGTTCGTGACGAGGCGAAGTGGGCACTCAGAAAGAACTGCCACCGCCACCGCCGCCACCTCCACCGCTACCCCCGCCGCCGCTGCTGAAACCCGAACCGCTTGATCGTGTCGTCGTCGCGCTGGACACCGACGAAGTCAATGCATCCATGCGCGAGTAGAGATTGCTGGCGCTTATCGCGTACAGACCGAACGGATACAAATCTTCGGGGCGTAGGTCCGGGAAGTTCTTGATCCAGGTGTCCTCGAGGTCGAAGACGATTGCGTAGGGGAAGTAGGTCGCGAACAGTGCAGCGGGGGTGAGCTTCATGCGGGTGGCGAAATCGCGACGTGCGTCAGCGGAGTCAGTGGCTAATAACCGCTTGAACCCTTCTGCCTCGGCAATGAACTTCGCCGAGCTCTGCGACTGCTGTCGCGGGGTGATCGCTGCTCCTATGCCTCCACCGATAATGCAGGCCACCGCTGGAAGTCCGAGCAGGGTCACCACGAATAGTGATGCACCAGGCGTTTCGCTGAGGAACGCCGCCAAGAACACCATGACGAACAGCGCGGCAAGACCGGCAGTCACGGCAATTTTGTACGGTCGATCCGGGCGAGTGCCGCGTTCGTTGTAGCGGCCGGTGTTTCGTGCTTCCTGCGAAAGCTTGGTGCGAGTATCGCTGACTGCCTCGACCAGGATGGGGTCGTAGCCCTCGATGGTTGCTGTCTGCTGGCCTTTGAAGACCGCAGCGAGCAAGTGCTCCTCCCAGTCGCGAAGCGCATCGTTGCCCGCTCCGGTCCAGGTCAACTCCATGCCTTCTCGATGGAAAGCGCGAGCTTCCTCCTCCTTCATGACGATATGCCCGCGCGCTGCCAGGTCCACCAGTGTCGCGACCACGCCACGACTAGTGACCGTGTTCTGCAGGCCAGCTTCGATCTGCGCCGGACGAAGCCCATCGGGCGGCGTGTAACGCACCGGAGTGGCGTCAATGGGCGTGCCGCGATTCCGGCGGCGCATGACGATTGCGGTAACGATGGCGCCGAGTACACCAAGTAAGCACAACGGCGCCAAGATGCTGGCCATAGTTCCAGTGCGTTGCGCCGCCTGCTCTTCTTGGCTGATCTGAACGTTAGCTGGCGCGATACTG
>JAGWVT010000012.1 GCA_018970765.1 Actinomycetales bacterium | reverse complement strand
CAGCGGGGTCGACGAATTCAACCCATTGACGGGGGAAGTCCAAAGGCACCTCAGGCATGCCACGACCCTATTCGGTGACGAACGAATGGACGGTAACTCGGGTAGCGTCAGCATGTGCGCCTGGCGGTTCTGGACATCGGTTCGAACACTGTGCACCTGCTCATCGTGGATGCCCATCACGGTGGGGCACCGCTGCCGGAGTCGAAGATGAGTCGACCACTCCGGCTGGCCGAGCATCTGCTCCCGGATGGCAGCATTCGCGACGATGCCGTCGAGGCACTCGTCGGGTTCGTCGCAGCGGGCTTGCGTCTTGCGGAAGACCGTGGGGCAAGTGAGGTGATGGCCTTTGCCACCTCGGCCATCCGCGATGCCAGCAATGGCGAAGCGATCCTGGCCCGCATCGCGGAGCGCACGATGCAGCCGGTGGAAATCCTCTCCGGTGTCGATGAGGCGCGAATGACCTTTCTAGCCGTGCGGCGTTGGTTTGGCTGGTCCACAGGTCGCCTCCTGGTGCTGGACATCGGTGGCGGCTCATTGGAGGCTGCCATTGGCCGGGACGAGGAGCCGGAGGTAGCGATCTCGCTGCCACTTGGTGCGGGGCGGCTGACCCGATCGCACCTGTCAGGCGACCCTCCGTCGGCCGATGCAATCCGTGACCTGCGGCGGCATGCACGCACGATGATCGCCGGTGAGGCGGGGAGGCTGCTGCGCAGCGGACCGCCGAGCATGGCCGCGGCAACGTCGAAGACCTTTCGACAGCTCGCTCGCATTGCTGGCGCGGCGCCGTCCAGCGAGGGCAACTACGTCCCTCGATCGCTGAGCCTGGCTGCGGTCGAGGGAATCGTGACCAAGGCAGCCGCGATGAGCGCGCACGAGATCGCTGAGCTGCCAGGTGTCTCGCAGGGCCGCGCTGGTCAGCTACTGGCCGGCGCCGTCGTCGCGGAAGCTGCGATGGACCTGCTGGGCATCGACGAACTTGTGATCTGTCCGTGGGCGCTACGCGAGGGCCTGATCTTGAATCGTATGGATGGCATGCCGACATGAGTCTGTCGGCGGTACTGGTCGGGCTGACCAGCACCGAAGTTGCCGAGCGAATGGCAGCCGGTCAGGTGAACGACCTTCCCGACCCCCGCAGTCGTTCGCTACCCGACATCATCCGAGCCAACACCCTCACCTGGTTCAACGCACTCGTAGGCAGCATGTGGGTGATCATGCTTGTGGTCGCACCCATTCAAGATTCGCTCTTCGGTTTCGTCATCGTGGCAAACACGGCCATCGGGATCATCCAGGAGTACCGGGCATCCAGGACGCTCGCCAGACTGTCTGTGATCGGGGAAGCAAAGCCGCAGGTGCTGCGCGATGGGAAGCCCATCGAAGTGAGCCCTCGCCAGGTGGTCCTGGATGACGTGCTGCTGCTGATGCCGGGGGACCAACTCGTGGTTGACGGGGAGGTCATCGGCGCTGATGGACTGGAGATCGATGAAAGCCTGCTTACCGGTGAGGCTGATCCCGTCGTGAAGACGGCTGGCGACCTCGCGATGTCCGGGTCGTTCGTTGTCGCCGGCAGCGGTGCTTATCGGGCTACTCGGGTGGGCAAGGATTCATTTGCGGCAAGCTTGACCGAGCAGGCGCGCAAGTTCCAGCAGACAAACTCCGAGCTGCGTCGCGCGGTGAACACCTTCATTCGCATGGTTTCTTTCCTGCTCGTGCCGGTCGGCCTGCTGTTGATGTATTCCCAATTCGTGCGGGCGGACCTGCCGTTCGATGTTGCAGTTCGCGGCACCATCGCCGGCATGGTCACCATGGTGCCGGAGGGGTTGGTCCTGCTGACCAGCATCGCCATGGCTGTAGCGGTGGTGCGCTTGGCCAAGCAGCGCGTGCTCGTGCAGGACCTTCCGGCCGTGGAGGTGCTGGCGCGAGTGGACACCATCTGCGTCGACAAGACGGGCACGCTCACGGAGCCAGGTATGCGAGTGCGCGCGGTCGTGCCACTCACCTCTCAGGACCCGGCAGGCGCACTCGGAGCGCTGGCGGCGGCCGACCCGGCCAGTAGCCCCACCATGCAGGCGCTAGCCGCGAGATTTGCTGATCCAGGTTGGCGAGTTGGTGCCACGGTTCCGTTTTCTAGCGCCCGTAAGTGGTCGGCCGCCGATCTCGAGCAGCCAGGTGTGGCGGCCCAAAACCGAGTAACAACCTGGGTTCTGGGCGCACCCGAAGTGCTGATGCCCGATCAGCCACCTGCAGCAGTTGCCGAATTGGCGCAGACCGGCGCCCGTGTGCTGCTGCTGGCCCGGGCGCAGGGGGCCTGCGGGAGTGCTGTGGGGCCAGACGCTGAGCGCGGACCAGGTGACCTTGAGCCCAGTGCGGTGATCGCCATCGACCAGCAGCTGCGCTCAGATGCCGCTGAGACCGTCGCCTACTTCGGTGAGCAGCAGGTCCGCGTGGTGGTGATCTCCGGTGACAGCGCCGACACGGTCGGTGCTATTGCCACGCAGGCTGGTGTCCCGGGTGCCGACCAGCCGGTGGATGCCCGGAATCTGCCCGAGGAGCCGCAGGACCTTGCCGCCGTGATGACTCAAACAAGTGTCTTTGGTCGAGTCACACCGGCGCAGAAGCAGGCGATGGTTGACGCACTACACCTGCGCTCCTGCACAGTGGCAATGACCGGTGATGGCGTCAACGACGTGCTGGCCCTCAAGGCAGCCGACCTGGGGATTGCCATGGGTTCGGGCGCCGACGCCACACGTGCAGTGGCGCAACTGGTACTCCTCGACAACCGCTGGTCGGTCATGCCAAAGGTCGTCGCCGAAGGTCGCCGCGTGTTGGGCAATATCGAACGAGTATCCGATGTCTTCCTCACCAAGTCCTGCTACGCAATCATCATCAGTTCGGTTACCGCCATCTTCGCGATGGCATTCCCGTTCCTGCCGCGGCACCTCTCACTGATCTCTGGCCTCACCATCGGGATCCCGGCGTTCTTCCTGGCTCTCATGCCCAACACCGAGCGCTTTCGCCCGGGCTTCTTTCGCCGGGTGCTGCTGTTCGCCGTCCCGGCTGGCATCATCGCCGCCGCCTCGGCGCTCAGCAGTTATTCCTTCGCGTTATCCCTCGATGAGTCCATCGCGCAGGCTCAGTCTGCCGCCACGGTCACACTCTTCATCGTGGCGACTGCAGTGCTGACGCAGGCGGCGCGACCCCTGAACCTGCTGCGCGTCGGGATCGTCGCACTGATGGTGCTTGCCTTCATTGCCGTCCTGACCATCCCCTGGCTATCGAGCTTTTTCGCACTGTCTCTCCCGGCAACCGGAGCTTCCGGGGCGGCGCTGACTATCGGCCTGATTGGCGCCGGTGCGGTAGTTGTAGCGTCAATGATCACGGACCGGTGGCGGCGACACGAACAGGTGATGATGGACTGATGCAGATCGGCCTGTCGAGTTCGTCAGTGTTTCCCGAAGGCACGCCGGCGGCCTTCGAAATCGCCTCGGCCTTGGGCTTCGATGGCGTGGAGATCATGGTCGGCATCGATGCGGCCAGCCAGGACCTCAATGCATTGCTAGCTCTGCGCGATCACTACGGCGTGCCGATTCTGGCAATTCACGCACCGTGTCTACTGATCACGCAGCGTGTGTGGGGTACCGATCCTTGGGGCAAACTTCAGCGCGCCCGTGCCGTCGCCGAAGCGGTGCAGGCGCCCACCGTTGTGGTGCATCCACCTTTCCGTTGGCAGCGCGAGTATGCGCGTGGGTTTATCACCGGGATCGAGCGCATGGCCCAGGAGACCTCAGTGCGCTTCGCGGTGGAAAACATGTATCCCTGGAGGGCGGGGGGCCAGCAGGTCGGCGCCTACGCACCAGGCTGGGACGTGCGCGACGAGGACTATCCGCACACCACTTTGGACTTGTCGCATACCGCGGTAGCCCGGGTCGATGCAGTTGGGATGGCTACCGATCTTGGCGATCGACTCATCCACCTGCACCTAGCCGATGGAACCGGGTCAGCTCGCGACGAGCATCTGCTACCCGGCCAGGGGAACCAACCCGTCGATGCGGTGCTGCAGGGCTTGGCTCAGCGCGGGTTCGATGGGTCGATCGTGGTCGAAGTCAGCACACGTACTGCGCCCGATCGCGCTACGCGACTGGCCGACCTGGCTGGCTGCCTGGAGTTCGCTCGTCGCCACACCGGCTCGGGAGTGCTGTGAACGAGTTCAGTCTGGATGACGGCGATGACCTTGATGAAGTCGACACGGAGGCGTCAGGGACCTCGCTGGTGCGTGGTGTTGGCGTGCTGGCGGGCACGACCGCTCGAAGCCTGGCCGCCGCGGCTCCCGAGATTGCCCGCGGGTTGATGCGCAATCGTCAACAACTGCTCAACTCGGCAATGCGTCTGCCCTGGGATCCGGCGACCGCAGTCCCGGCCCTGATCGCTCCCACCCTGGATGGCCTAGGCGCTCGGCTCGTTCGGCTGACCTTGACTGTGGTTGACGATGCGCAGACCCAGCAGGATCTGGCCGGATTGACTCGACTTTCCGGTGCCCGTGTCCTCGGGCAACTAGTTCCCCTTTCGGCTATGGATCGTGTTGTTGGGCTACTCGGGGTGCCCGATGCCCGCCTGCGGGTCAGCCTGATCGCATCGCAACTGCTCGGGCTGGCCGCAGCTCGTACGGTCGTCAAGATCGAACCGTTGGCCTCGATGCCGGCCGAGGAGATCATCGGCATCATGGGTCCGATGTTGCAGCGCCTCCTAGACCCGACCAGCCCTACAGTCAGGCCGTGAGCATGCTCAGAGGCGTCCTCACCCAGCTGGCTCAAAACGACGCCCTGGGCGGGATCATCACCGGTAACGGCGTCGGTCGTGAGTTAGTCGGCCGCGTGGTCGGTGGTCAGACTGCAAGCGAGGCCCTGCAGGTGGCTGCCGAACTGGCTGGCCAGGGATTTCTGGTGAGCCTGGAGCGGGCCTGCGCAAGCCTTGGGGCCGATCCCGCGACCGGGGAGGATTCGCAGGCTGGGTTGCAGCAGGTTCGGGCCGACCTCTGGGAGTGCCTGCTCGGCCTGCAGGAGGCTGGATTGAGCACGGTCGGCGAACTGACCATCTACCCGGGTCCGTTCGGTGCCCTGCCCTCCGCGCGCTGGCCCAGCGGGCATTCACCCCAGGACGGTCGCCAGGCGCTGGCCGAGCTGGTTCGGGCTGCGCAGCAGGCCAGGATCGGGATTGTGCTGGGCATCGGCCCGGACGACACCGTGACGAGCACGCTGGCCCTGGCCGCGCACCTCGCCGATCAGGGCCTACCCGTGTCGATCACCGTCGCGGCGGCTCTGCGACGTGCCGAGTCCGACGTGCGTGCCGCCAAGGGACCGGTTCGCATCGTCAAGGGCGGTCACGAGGACGGCCCGCTGGAACGCTTCAGCCAACCGATTGAGGTTGACAAGTCCTTCATTCGCTGCGCAAAGCAGGCTCTGCGCTCGCCAAATCGCGTCTGCCTCGCCACCCATGATCCGAGACTGGTCGAGATCGGTCGAGCACTGGGTCTTCGGGCGCGACGCACACCCGGTGACTTGGAATTCGCCATGTACTTGGGGCGAGCCACCGGTTTGCAGCGTGAGTTGCGCGACAGTGGCCAGGCTGTGCGCGTGTGCATTCCCTTCGGCCCGGACTGGTTCGCCCGACTTGTTGGCGGTCTGGCCGAACGCCCCAGCGGTCTGGTGCCGGCGCTGCGATCCCTGCTACCGGGTTCTTGACGGATGGGTTCTTGCTAATGAGCACTAAGACCTCGGGTACAGATCGCATCGCGGTGCTGGGTGGTGGCGTGATGGGCGAGGCGATTGCCCGCACCCTTGTGCAGGCCGGATGGGTAGTCGTGGTTGCGGAGAAGCGAGCCGAACGCGCCGAACAACTCAGGGATCTTGGTTTCGATGTCACCGATCCCCGGACCGCTGTCTCGAATGCCGATGTCGTCGTCATCGTCGTCAAGCCCCAGGACGTTCGAGCTCTCTTGACGGAACTGCAGGGCCATGTTCGACCTGGGGCGTTGGTCATCTCCATCGCCGCGGGCATAACGACGCAGACCATCGAAGCTGCGCTACCGGGCACGGCTGTGGTCCGGGCAATGCCCAACACTCCGGCGCGCATCCAGCAGGGTGTCACAGCTGTCAGCGCCGGCAGTGGCTGCGGTGCGGTAGCCCTCGATCGGGCTGCACAACTGCTTGGCAGTCTGGGGCTGGTGTTGGTCCTGCCGGAGCGGTTGCAGGATGCGGCCACCGCAGTGTCCGGCAGCGGCCCGGCCTATGTGTTCTACCTCGCCGAGGCCATGCTGCAGGCCGCCGAGGAATTGGGCCTGCCGTCGGATCAGGCTCGTCAGGCCGTGGTCCAGACCCTGGTCGGAGCTGCGGCGTTGTTGGCAGGGAGTACCCAAACACCCGAGCAGTTGCGCACCCAGGTCACCTCTCCCGGAGGTACGACGGCTGCTGCGGTGGCGGTTCTGGATGCGCAGTCGGTGCGTGATTCAGTCGTTGCAGCCCTTCGTGCGGCCCGCGACCGAGCTGAGGAACTGGCTGGCTCGTGAGCGAGAAGGTAGCCGTCGTCTGGGATGACCGGCTCGGTGCCTACGACTTCGGGCCTGGCCATCCGCTCGCTCCGATTCGCGTGCAGTTGGCGATGCGACTGGCGATCGATCTTGGCCTACTTGAACTGCCAAACGCCCTGGCGCTCGGAGATCTGCAACCGGCAACGATGACGGACCTGCACCGTGTGCATGATCCCGCGTATGTAGCCGCAGTTCAGCAGGCCTCGCTTGACCCCACCTTCATCGACATCGCGCGCGGTCTGGGCACTTCGGATGATCCGGTATTCGCGGGGATGCATGATGCGGCAGCTCGAGTGGCTGGCGCCACGTTGACTGCGACGCAGGCCGTGCATGGTGGGCAGGCCGAACATGCCGTGAACCTCGCCGGTGGACTGCATCACGCCATGCCCGGGTCGGCTTCAGGCTTTTGTATCTACAACGATATTGGTGTCGCTATCGCCTGGCTCCTTGATCAGGGCGCCGAGCGAGTTGCCTATGTAGACGTAGACGTCCATCACGGAGACGGTGTGCAGGCCATGTTCTGGAATGACCCCCGAGTGGTGACGATGTCTATCCACGAGAGCCCACGAACACTGTTTCCGGGCACTGGTAGTCCGCAGGAGATCGGCGGGGCGAACGCCCAGGGGACCGCAGTGAACCTGGCCCTACCGTCGGGAACGGGGGATCAAGGGTGGCTGCGCGCGTTCCATGCCGTGGTGCCGCAGATCCTTGAGGCTTTCCAGCCACAGTTCTTGGTCACTCAACACGGTGTCGACACACATGCCGACGATCCGCTCGCGCATCTCAATCTCTCTATCGATGGACAACGCATGTCGTACCAGGCACTGCATCGATGGTCGCATCGATTTGCCAGCGGCCGATGGGTTGCGGTCGGCGGTGGTGGCTACTCCTGGGTCAATGTCGTGCCGCGAGCCTGGTCGCATCTCATCGCTGAAGCACTCGCCGCACCGATAGATCCACAGTCCGAGCTTCCTGATTCCTACCTCGACTTCGTTCTTTCGCGTTTGGGTGAGCATTCACCGCGCACGATGACGGACGGTCGCACGCCATGGCCCAAACCATTCGACGATGGTTACTCGATTGATGACCCAGTCGACCAGGCCATCCTGGAAACCCGCCGCGCGGTCTTCGATTTTTGGGGCCTGGAAGCTGAAACGGACCAGTGGAATTGGTGACCTGGGGGACTGGTGGGTGAATTTTGGGAACCACCTTTCCCAGGCCCACCAGGGGCCACTAGTCTTACGGCACCAAGACCGCTGACCGGGCCACCCGGGTTCTCGCAGAGAGTTGGGCTGAGATGTCGACAACCCCAGAGCGCGCCTTTGCCGAGGTCAGGTTCCTGACCGTCGCCGAAGTGGCGACCGTAATGCGCGTCTCGAAGATGACCGTGTACCGCCTGGTGCACAACGGCGAACTGCCGGCTGTTCGAGTGGGGCGCTCATTTCGCGTGCCGGAGCAGGCCGTGAACGACTACCTGCGCGACTCCTTCGTCGAGACTGCCTAGTCACTTGATCTCCCGCAAGCCCAGCGGCGGACTCGTGGTCCCCTCAGGAACCAGTCTTCGCGTTGCACATCCACTGACCTGCTCAACACTGACTGAACACGAGGACTGCTGAATGGGATCCGTCGTCAAGAAACGACGCAAGCGCATGGCCAAGAAGAAGCACCGCAAGTTGCTCCGTCGTACGCGTGTCGCCCGACGAAATAAGAAGTAGGTCCTTTCGGCGCACGTCCTAGGGGGACGAATGGCGCGAGTGGTGGCGGTCACCGGTGCGGCGCGGACCCTTGGCGGCCGCCTCGCCCAAGCGCTAGCCACCCACCCCGAGGTGACTGAGGTCATCGGCGTAGACGTCATTCCCCCTACCGAAAAGCTCGAGGGAGTGCGATTCATCAGGACGGACATCCGCAGTCCGGCCATCGCCAAAGTTCTCCTTGATTCCGGTGTCGACACGGTCGCGCATATGGGCGTGATCGCTACCCGTCGTCAAGCCGGTGGGCGAGTCGCGATGAAAGAAATCAATGTCATCGGCACCATGCAATTGCTCGCTGCCTGCCAGCAGACACCTTCGGTCACTCGACTGGTCGTGAAGTCGTCGGCGTCCATTTATGGCTGTGGTCCCAAGGACCCAGCAATCTTCACTGAAGGTATGGATCCCCGACATCCACCAACCTCCGGTTGGGCCAAGGACTGTGCTGAAGTCGAGGCCTATGTGCGGGGCTTTCGTCGCCGGCGACCAGAGGTATGCGTGACGATTCTTCGACCGGCCAATGTCATCGGACCCCGTATCCGGACCGCGATGACCGAGTATTTCCGGATGCCCGTTATCCCCACACTCCTGGGCCATGACGGTCGCCTGCAATTCCTGCACGAGGACGATGCGATTGCCCTGGCCAGCGAGGCGGCGACTCGAGATCTGCCAGGCACCTTCAACCTTGCTGGCAGTGGTGTGCTCACCCTGATGCAGGCCGTGCGTCGTACCCGGCACCAGTGGTTGGCCGTCCCATCCCCGATGTTGACTGCTGTCGGCAAGCGCCTCCCCGGCGGTGATCAGGCGGACTTCTCTCGTGAGCAGGTACGACTGCTCACCTACGGTCGCGTCCTCGACACGGATCGAGCGCTCCAATCCTTCGAGTACGCCCCGAGATACAGCACAGAGGAAGCGTTTGCCGATTTTCTGGCAAGCCAGTGATGGGTACCGCGTGAACGAGCCACCTGTGAACGAGCCACCTGTGAACGAGCCACCTGTGAACGAGCAACTCAACGAAGATCAAGCACAGTTCCTCGAGCAGGCGCGAGCATTCATTGAGCAGCGCCTGCGTGGTGACTACGCGGTCGACGAATTCGGATTCGATCCCGAGTTGACCGAGACCGTGCTGATGACCCTGGTGCGCCCGATCTATCGATCATGGTTTCGCGTACAAACCAGCGGTGTCGAGAACGTGCCCTTGGAGGGGCCGGCCCTTGTCGTTGCTAATCACTCGGGAGTCGTGCCGTGGGATGCCGTGATGACTCAGGTGGCCCTGCTTGATGAAGCGCACCGCCACCTGCGGATGTTGGGCGCCAATCTGGTATTCGCGACACCCTTCGTCGGAGACTTGGCGCGCAAGGCTGGACACACATTGGCCTGTCATCCGGACGCGGAGCGACTCCTAACTGAAGGACATGTGGTCGGCGTGTGGCCGGAAGGTTTCAAGGGCATTGGCAAGCCGTTCACAGAGCGATATCGCCTGCAGCGCTTCGGGCGGGGCGGCTTTGTGACCGCGGCCCTGCGTGCGGGTGCACCGATCATTCCCACAGCCATTGTTGGTGCCGAGGAAATTGCGCCGATGCTGGCGAATGCCGAGCCGGTGGCCCGACTCCTTGGACTGCCCTATTTCCCTATCACGCCGACATTCCCGTGGCTGGGTCCGCTGGGTCTCATTCCGCTGCCGACCCAATGGCGGATCCATTTCGGCGAGCCCATTCGTACCGATCACTACCCATCAGATGCCGCAGATGATCCGCTGCTGGTATTTGACCTAACCGACCAAATACGCGAGCAGATTCAGCAAACCCTCTACCGCCTGCTTCGGATGCGCGGGTCGGTCTTTGGGGACAATCCCGCGGATTGATCGTCGGAAAATCCGCAATTCCAGGCCATGGGCCCTTACAGTGTGGGTTACGCACTGCCTGAGAGGAGAGCAATGTCGTCAAACACCCCGCAACCGATGACCGAATCGGACGCGAAACTGTGGGCCATGCTGGCACACCTGTCCGGAATCGTGATCATGGTGATTGGGCCGCTCATCGTCATGCTGGTTTTCGGACCCCGTAACGACTTCGTGAAGAAGCAGGCGACTGAGGCGCTGAACTTCCAGATCACGATCGCCATCGGCATCCTGATCTGCATCGTCCTGAGCTTTGTTGTCATCGGCTTCATCCTGCTGCCGATTGTGATGATTGTGGGCATCGTCTTCTTCATCATTGGTGGCCTGAAGGCATACCAGGGTGAGGACTATCGGTACCCGTTCAGCATTCGAATGGTCAAGTAGTTCATCGGTTTCCCGTGATGCGGCGGGCCGCTCGTCCGGCGAAGTAGCCGGTGACTAGGCCCGCCGCAGCACCTGCTGCCCCCGCACCAAGCGGCAGTGCAGCCCGGCGCGCGGTCTGACGTCGGCGAAAGTCCACGATCGCCCAGCCCTGTGAACGGGCGTGCTTGCGCAACTTTGGATCAGGATTGACCGCAGTGGGATGTCCGACCGCGGTAAGCATCGGAATGTCGTTCGCCGAGTCCGAGTACGCGGCACACAGGTCCAAATCCAAGCCCTCGCGCTGGGCGAGTTCACGAATCGCATCAGCTTTGGCTGCGCCGTGGAGCGGCTTACCCATCAGTCGACCCGTGTAGCGACCGTCGACCACCTCGGAGACCGTCCCGAGTCCTCCGGTGAGGCCCAATCGGCGGGCCAGCAGTTGGGCCAGTTCCACCGGTGTTGCGGTGACCAACCAGACCTGATCCCCGGCGTCCAGGTGCGCCTTTGCCAGGTCCAACGTGCCGGGAATGAGCTTGTTCACCATCGTGTCGTCGAAGACGTTTTCGCCAAACTCGGTGAAGTCGTCGACTGCTCGGCCTTCGACGAACGCCAGTGCCGAGCTCGTCACCGAGGCGACGTCATTGAGGTTCTCGGATCCGCTTGTCACGAAGCGGAACTGCTTGACGGCGAACCGGCTGATTTGGGAAACGGTGAGTTGACGTTGCTTTGCCAGTGCCATGGCCAGGTAGAAGATGCTGGCGCCGCGCATCATGGTGTTATCGACGTCAAAGAACGCCGCGGCTCGAGTTGGCGGCTTGGGCACCCATCGAGCGTAATCGTCATTCGCTCAGGTCAACCCATCTGACGAATCACCACGCCCAGGCTCGCCGAGACTGTGGGAAACTTGGCCATTATGGGCAAACCGGAGAACGCCAACCTGGCTGAATGGGTACGTGAGGCAGCACGTGCCTACGGTGCTCATCCGGCTTTCATCGACACCGCTCGGCAACTCACCTGGGAACAGGCCGATGCCGAGGTGGACGCGATCGCGGCCGGACTGGTCCAGCGCGGCCTGCACGCCGGTGAGCGTGTCGCTGTGTTGCTGACCAACTCAGCGACTTTCGTCACCTGCTACTTCGGCATCCTGCGCGCCGGCCTGGTCTGCGTGCCGATCAACCCGGCCTTCACTGCGGCCGAACTAGCCGTGCTCCTCGCCGATTCGGGTGCCCGTCTGCTGCTAGCTGAGCGAGCCGTGGCTGGCACCGCGGCGGAGGCCATTGCCGCGGCACGCACCTGCGAGGTGCTTGTCGTGGAAGATCCCGAGTGGACAGAACTGATGGCTGTTGGGCGGCGCACGGCGCTCGCTGAGGTAGCCACCCCACCGCAGACCCTTGCCGTGCTGCTGTTCACGGCCGGGACCAGTGGTCGCCCCAAGGGCGCCATGCTCACGCACGGTGCCTTGCGTGCCAACAACGAACTCCTGCTGGCACTTGATTCCCCACCCGCGGTCCGACATGACGATGTGGTGCTGGCCGTGCTCCCGCTGTTCCACGTCTACGGACTCAATACCGTGCTGGGGCTAGCCGCCTCGGTCGCTGCCACCAGCGTGATCTTGGATCGATTCGACCCGCGCGAGGTACTGGCCACGGTTGCCGACTACGGGATAACCACGGTTGCCGGCGTGCCCGCCATGTATCAGGCCTGGTGTCAGGTGCCGCAGGCTGCTACCGGCCTTGCGAATGTGCGGCTGTTCTCCAGCGGCGGATCACCGCTGCCTGTCCAGGTGTACGAGGCCTTCACTGCCGCCACCGGGCAGCCGATCTACGAGGGGTACGGCATGACCGAGGCCGGTCCCGTGGTCTGTACCGCCCTCGCTGGCACTGGTCCGAAAGCCGGTTCAGTCGGGCCGGTACTCCCTGGGATGGAACTGCGCCTCGTCGATGGTGCCGGAAGTCTGGTGGACGAAGGTGATCCCGGTGAGGTCTGGGTCCGCGGTCCGAGCCTGTTCACCGGGTACTGGCCCGATGGTGCTGGCGGCCCGGATGCCGAAGGCTGGTTCCGGTCCGGGGATGTAGCCGTCCTCGATGGCGATCTCAACCTTCACCTGATCGACCGCCGACGGGAACTGATCCTGGTCAACGGATTCAATGTGTACCCGCGTGAGGTCGAGCTGGCAATCGAATCGATGCCTGAAGTGGCCGAGGTTGCCGTCGTGGGTGTGGCCGATGATCGGACGGGAGAGGCGGTGACGGCGCTCGTGGTGGCCGAACCCGGCCAGTCGGTGACCGCAGAGCAGGTCCTCACCCACTGCGAACGTAACCTCGCCCGCTTCAAGTGGCCGACGGTGGTACGGATTGTGGAAACTCTCCCGCACTCGGCAACAGGCAAAATCGCCAAGGGTCGACTCCGCGAGGTCTACGGCGTCGAGGGTGCGGTCTAGGCGGCATGGAGTTAACGCCCCCGGACATGCCCACCGACCCCCGAATCACTCTGCTGGGCAAACCCGGCTGCCATCTTTGTGTCGAAGCCCGAAGTGTCATCGAGCGCGTCGGCGCGGATCTCGGCGTTGGTTGGCAGGAGGTCTCCATCTTGGAGGACCCAACCCTGCTGCGGCTGCACCGGGATCGAATACCTGTGGTCCTGGTCGATGGGACTGAGTTGAGCCACTACTGGGTTGAGGAAGACGCGCTCAGAGCGGCCCTAGTAACCGATAATCGGACATAGTCGACCGCTCAACTTTGTATTGACCGCCAGGTTTCCATACCCTTGGCGCTGCACGTTCACCGCAGCGCACGCCGTTCTCGTGGGTCACTACCAGCACGGCAGGCACAGGCCGATCTGCGTAGCGAATGACGATGATCACGGAGTCCGCATGCCGCTCACCCGCCGGTCCATGGGCCTGACGACAGGTTCGTCAGCAACCCCTGGCGCTCGGGCGCGTGCCTTGAGCGAGGCTCCAGCAGTTGAAGGGCGCGAGATCCCCCCCGCCACCATTGCTCGCCTGCCGATCTACCACCGCGTCCTCGGAACGATGGACGCTCAGGGTGTGCACACCGTCTGTTCAGATGACCTGGCCCGTGCCTGTGGGGTGAGTGCCGCAATGCTGCGCAAGGACCTGTCCTACCTTGGCTCCTACGGAACACGCGGCGTCGGGTACCACGTAGCCTCCTTGGCGTTTCACATCAGTCGCGAGTTGGGCACCTCGGTGCCGTATGGCGTTGTCCTCGTGGGATTCGGCAACCTCGGCCGAGCGCTGGCTTCCTACCGCGCCTTCGCCCTGCGTGGCTTCACGCTGGTTGGCATCTTCGACAGTGATCCGCGGACCGTTGGCGAGCCCGTACTGATCGGTGATGAACCGCTGCGGGTTCTTCCGGTTGATCACCTGGGCGAGGTCGTGCAGTTCACCGGTGCTCGTATTGGCGTTATCGCCACTCCGGCCGATGCGGCCCAGGCCGTCTGCGACACCCTGGTGGCCGCCGGGATTCGGAGCATTTTGAACTTCGCGCCGGCCGTTCTGGCGGTCGCGGCTGATGTTGAACTGCGCAAGGTCGACCTTGCTGTGGAGCTGCAGATTCTGGCCTTCCATGAACAGCGCCGCGTCGAGGAGGCCACTCACCTGGTTGCGCACGCAAGACCGGGAATGCAGGTGGTCCATGCGTGACGACCGGCGCAGTAGTGAAAGCGGACTTGTCCATCAGGAAACTGCAGGAGGCAGTGTGACAACGAAGGTGGCGGGAGCGACATCTCCCAGTGCACCGGCGAGCACCAAGGCGCGACGTAAGAACGCAGCAGCCCCGGTGGCCATCGTCTCGGCTGGTCCAGGTGACCCGGATCTACTCACGGTCCGTGCCGTAACCCTGCTCAAAGAAGCCGACTTCATCCTGGCTGATTCCTGGGTGGTACCGGTTGCCGAGTTGTATGCCGGGGCAGATACCCGCATCGCCCAGGCCGTTGACGCCGATGGCAATGCTCTCGAGCACGCTGAATGCGCGCGTTTGGTGATTGATGCCGCCCGTGAAGGCCTGCGCACTGTGCGACTGCTGGGCGGTGATCCGGTGGTGGATGGGTCGATCGTGCATGAGGCCGCAGCGCTGAAGCGCGCGAAGGTGATGTTCGAAATCGCACCGGGTGTCAGCGAAGTGACCGCGGTGCCTGCCTACGCCGGCTTTGGGCTGGTCGGGGGTCGCGTGCGGTCCTTCCGTGTGGTGGATGCCCACGATCCAGAACTGCCGTGGACTGAACTTGTGCATAGCCGCATGACGATCGTGTTCCTCAACGGCGCCGACCGCTCTGCGGACATCGCCGGGCGCTTGCTGAAGGCCGGTGCGGATCCGCGGGCACAGGTTGCCGTCACCCGCCGCGGGACCACCGTCGATCAGCGCACTGTCACCGGCGCACTCGAAGACATCGGCGGGCTTGCCAAGAACAGCCGTACGGCGGGCCCGGGCCTGATGGTCGTGGGAGATGTGGTTGGTCAGCGCGAGCGACTGGACTGGTTCGAGGTGAAGAGCCTGTTCGGGTGGCGCATCCTGATTCCACGGACTCAGGAAACTGGTGGACCCCTACTTCCCCTGCTTCGGCTTCATGGGGCCGTACCTCTGGAAGTGCCGACGATCTCAGTTGAGCCGCCGCGAACCCCACAGCAGATGGATCGTGCGCTGCATGGACTTGTGGGTGGGCGGTACGAGTGGATTGCATTCACCTCCGTCAACGCGGTACGGGCCATTCGCGAGAAGCTCGCGCAGTATGGCCTGGATGCGCGTTCCTTCGCCGGCCTCAAAGTGGCGGCAGTGGGTGAGCAAACCGTGGAAGCACTGCTGGAGTTCGGTGTTCGCCCCGACCTCGTGCCGGGTCAGGACCAGTCAACTGCCGGACTCTTGGCGGAGTGGCCGCCCTACGACGAGTTGACCGATCCGATCAATCGGGTCTTCCTGCCGCGCGCGGACATTGCCACCGACAGCCTGGCGGCTGGCCTGGCCGAACTGGGCTGGGAGGTCGAAGACATCACGGCCTACCGCACGGTGCGTGCGGCACCACCCCACGCCGAGGTTCGCGAGGCGATCAAGACGGGCGGCTTCGACGCGGTCGTGTTCACCTCCAGCAGCACGGTGCGCAACCTCGTGGGTATTGCCGGAAAGCCACATCACTCGACCATCGTTGCCTGCATCGGCCCACAGACGGCACGCACTGCGGAGGAGCACGGTCTACGGGTGGATGTCCTGGCAACCGTCACCACCCCTCAGGGCTTGGTCGAGGCACTTGCGGAGTACGGGGAGGAACTTCGTCACGCGTCACTCGAGGCCGGTGAGGACAGTTGGCGTCCGAGTCGGCGTCGTGTCCCGCCGCGCCGCAAGTGACCGTGGGAATCTGACGTAACCTGTTTGGTATGGATGCCGCCGAATCAATGCGAACTCAGCCCCGAACCGTGGTGCACCTGCTGCGTCATGGCGAGGTAGATAACCCGCAGGGCGTGCTCTACGGACGACTTCCCGGCTATCACCTGTCTGAACTCGGTCAACAGATGGCTGAGCGTGCTGCCCAGGCACTGGCCAAGAATGATCTTGCGGCTGTCATCGCCTCACCATTGGAGCGGGCTCAGCAGACCGCTCAGCCCATTGCCGACAGTCACGGGCTTGCCATTCAGGGCGAGCCGCTCATCATTGAGGCGGACAACGTCTTTGAGGGTCAGCGCGTCAGCGTTGGTGACGGCGTGCTCCGTCAACCCGCCACCTGGCGGCACCTGTGGAACCCATTTCTGCCATCCTGGGGAGAGCCGTACAACCAGGTCGCCGCGCGCATGGTGACCGCCATCAAGGCAGCTCGCAATCAG
This sequence comes from Actinomycetales bacterium, assembly GCA_018970765.1. GTDB lineage: Bacteria > Actinomycetota > Actinomycetes > S36-B12 > S36-B12 > REEB426. Next base: position 30,732 of record JAGWVT010000012.1, on the reverse strand, counting down.
GTCCGTGGCCGTGAGGCCGTTCTGGTCAGCCATCAACTGCCGATCTGGGTGGCGAGACTGTCTGCGGAGCGGCGTCGACTGTGGCACGACCCGCGCAGTCGTCAGTGCAACCTTGCCTCGCTCACCTCCCTGACATTCGACGGTGATCGACTGACCGCAATCACCTATAGCGAGCCGGCCAAGGACCTCCTGGCGAAGGCCAGCAAGATCCCCGGCGCCTAGTAGCGCGGTGATCGCATGCCTGGAATCAGCATGCAGCGCCGAGGTAAGCAGCGCTGGCTTTCGACTCTGACGATCCTTTTGCTGTTGTCCTTGACCACGACGTGGACAACTGCCTGCGGATCGGCAGCAGGTCAGGCGGGCACGGGCTTCGTTGCCGGTGATGGCTCTGTCACCTTTCTCGACCCCGCCCAGCGCACGGCCGCACCGAACATCTCAGGGTCGACACTGCAGGGTGAGCCGTGGAGTTTGTCTGATCAACGGGGTCAGGTCGTGGTTCTCAACGTGTGGGCGTCCTGGTGCGCGCCGTGCCGCGCCGAGGCCCCGGAGCTTGTGGCGGCCGCCGATGAGTACGCCGAGCGGCCGGTGCAGTTCGTCGGTTTGAATACGCGCGACTCTGCTACGACTGCCCAGGCATTTGTCACTCGTTTTGCAATTCCGTACCCGAACGTTGCTGACCCCGATGGACGTCTGCAGTTGGCGTTCGCGGACACCCTTCCGCCACAGGCCATTCCGTCTACGGTGATCATCGATCAACAGGGACGAGTGGCAGCCCGGGCACTGGGCAAGGTGACCGCTTCAACACTTGATGGACTGATCAAAGCACTGCTGGACGAGAAGACTTCGGGATGAGACGGCTGCAATGATTCAAGAGGGCCCGATGATTGTTGCCCTGCTTATCGCTGGGGCCGCCGGGCTGGTCGCCTTCCTGAGCCCCTGCGTGCTGCCATTGGCTCCTGGCTATATCTCATACGTCACCGGATTCACCGGCGCGCAGTTGACGGAAGGCCAGGTTTCGAGGTGGCGGGTACTGCTGGGGAGCACGCTCTTCGTTCTTGGCTTCAGTGCTGTGTTCGTCTCCTACGGACTGCTCTTCGGTGGTCTGGGTGCGCTTCTGCTGCAGTACCAGGCGGTGATCACACGTGTCGCCGGAGTTCTCGTCATCTTGCTCGGCCTGGGATTTCTCGGTGCGATCCCGCTGCTTCAACGTCAATGGCGACCGCGCGAACCATCACCGCGCGTGAATCTGGCACTTGCGAGTGCACCGTTCCTGGGGATTGCCTTCGGGCTGGGCTGGACACCGTGCATTGGTCCAACGCTTGCTGCAGTGCAGACTCTCGCCTTCACCGAAGGCAGTGCTGCGCGTGGGGCACTGCTATCTGCGGCCTACTGCATCGGTTTAGGAATTCCATTCGTTGCGCTGGCTGTTGGATTCGAGCAGGTTGTGCGCGTCCTGCCGGCACTGCGTCGCCATGCGGCACTGATCACGCGCATTGGAGGTGTGCTCCTGATCGTGATCGGTGTCATGCTGCTACTCGGTTGGTGGGATCAAGTCACGATTTGGCTGCGCAACCTCCTGCCTGAGTTCACCACCGCTCTGTGATGAGCATCACGTGGTCTAGGGGCGGCCGGTTGCGATGATTGGGATGACTGCCACGATGGTGCTGGTCGAGACGATGATGAAGCAATGATGAAGCAATGATGAAGCGATGACGAAGGTCGATGAGCCGGTGCGGCAGGCGCTGCCACCGCTAGGAACCCTCGGCTTCGCTCGCTGGGCTTGGCGACAACTCACCAGCATGCGCGTTGCACTGATTCTGTTGCTCTGTCTGGCGGTCGTTAGCGTGCCAGGTTCGATCCTGCCGCAGCGTGGCACGAACCCGATCCTCGTCGACCAGTGGATTGCGGATGCACCAACCTGGGGTCCAATTCTGGATCGGCTGGGCTTCTTTGACGTTTACGCCTCGGCTTGGTTCGCGGCGGTCTACCTGTTGCTGTTCATCTCCCTTGTCGGTTGCGTCATTCCGCGTACCCGTGACCTGGTCCTTGCGATGCGAAAGCCCCCGCCGCCGGCGCCGCGCAATCTGAGTCGGCTTCCCGACTACCTGTCCTTCATCGCACCGGCAACTGCTGAGCAGGCCTACGACCGGGCCCTTACGTATTTTCAGCGGAGTCGCTGGAAGGTTGTTGAGGGAGTTCGAACTGACGGTGCGGGGCAGTCGGTCAGATGGATCTCTGCCCAGAAGGGCAACCTTCGTGAGGTCGGCAACCTGCTCTTCCACATCGCATTGGTCGGGATCCTCGTCGGGGTTGCCGCGGGAGCGCTCTTCGGTTGGCGGGGAAACGTCATCGTTCGCGAGGGGCAGGGTTTCTCCAACACGCTGACGCAGTTCGATGCATGGGGCGGTGGGCGCCTGGTCGATCCATCGATGCTGCAGCCATTCGCTTTTACGCTCGATGACTTTGCCGTGGAGTTCGAGCGGGGTTCCGCACAGCGGGGGGCACCCAGACTCTTCGAGGCCCGCTTGGACTACTCACCCGGTGTGAATGAACCCGCAGCCGAACGCCTGGTGGAGGTTAATAAGCCGCTGTCGGTTCCCGGCGCGCGCGTATACCTCGTTGGACACGGGTACGCTCCGACGTTCCGCATCACCGACTCAACAGGCGCCGTGGTTTTTGATGACGCGGTGGTCTTCCTGCCACAGGACGGCAACTTCACGTCAACCGGTGTCATCAAGGTCCCCGATGCCAACCCGCAACTCGGCATTCAGGCCCTGTTTCTACCGACGGCCGCGGTGGACGATATCCGAGGGCCGCATTCGACGTTCCCAGCCGCCGATGACCCCGCAGCGTTCCTGTCCGCCTGGACGGGTGATCTTGGATTAGACGACGGCAAGCCGCAGAGCGTGTACACCTTGGACACCACACGTATGCAGCAACTGGGGCTGGAGTCTTTGCGACCAGGGGAACGTTGGGATCTGCCCGACGGAGCGGGGAGCATCACGCTCACTGGCTGGCAGCGATGGGCGTCGTTCCAACTCTCCTCTGACCCGGGCCGACCAATCGCGCTGATGAGTGCGGTGTTGGCATTGATTGGACTGATCGGGACACTGCTTATTCGACGACGCCGAGTCTGGGTGGCCATCACCGGGGACCCGTCTACGATCGAGGTCGCTGGCCTGTCGCGCAGTGAGTCCACAAATCTGACCGATGATCTGCAGGCGGTTCGCGCGGCGGTTCTGGGTGAAGCGGACAGCGATGAAGTCACGAACGGAAGGAACACGTGATGTCTGCCGAGGGACTGGCACAGGCCAGCAATGTTCTGGTGTACTCCGCGATGGTGGCTCTGCTGGGTGCCATGATCGCATTCAGTATCGACTTCGCGGCCCGTCGTGCGGCCACTGACGAGGGGACGAGCCCCCGGCGCGCGGCAAACATTGGAATGGCGCTCACCTGGCTCGCGGCTGTTGTGCTCTTTGGCGGTGTAGTACTGCGCGGCCTGTGGGCCGGGCGCGTGCCTTGGGGCAACATGTACGAGTTTTCGATCACGGCCGCTTTGGCCATCCTGGTCGTCTTCCTCGCAGTCTCACTTCGGCGAGATCTTCGTTGGCTTGGCCTGTTCATCGTGATTCCGACGCTGCTGACACTTGGTATGGCAGTGACCGTGCTGTACACCGAAGCAGCGCAGCTGGTGCCAGCTTTGAAATCGACCTGGTTGGTCATCCATGTTCTCGCAGCGATCATCTGCGCAGGTGCATTCACGCTGGCCGCAGCAACCGCAGCGCTTTCCCTGGTACACGCCCGGGTTGACCGCCGTGTTGCCGCCGGAGCTGTTGCACCGGCCTGGACTACGCGAGTGCCGGATACCGAGCGGCTGCGGACCCTGACCTACCGGGTGCTGGCCTTCTCTTTCCCGTTGTGGACGTTTGCCGTGATCGCAGGTGCGATCTGGGCAGAACAGGCTTGGGGTCGTTATTGGGGATGGGATCCAAAGGAGACATGGGCCTTCATTACCTGGGTTATCTATGCGGCGTACCTGCACGCCAGATCCACGGTGGGATGGCGAGGCGATCGTGCATCCTGGCTAGCCCTAGCGGGGTGGCTAGCCTTTTTAATCAACTATTTCGGCGTGAACATCTTCGTCAACAGCTTGCATTCCTACGCGGGCGTGTAGCGCGTTGCGGTCTTGAGTTCAGCCGTTCGCGCTGGGATCAGGTCGTTGCTGCCCTCGGCGCTGCTGCATGCGACGCTTCCAGGCCTCCTCGTCCAGCGCTTTGAGGAAACTCGGATCATCATCTGGGGCGACGGGCTGACGTCGACGAAACAGGCCGCCGCCGGTTTGGCGCGGACGTCCGGCCAGCAGCCACAGCACCCCACCGAGAAGCGGGATCAAGACCACGATCAACAGCCAAAGCGCCTTGGGTAGCGACCGCATGATGGCGCCGGGTGTGCGCAGGACGTCCACGATGAACGATATGTAGAGCGCGAGCCCTAGCAGGATCCCAATCACCCTCAGCACTCCTCAAGAGTAATGGCGATCCGGCTTCTGGTCACCCCGTAGCGTTGGGGGGTGGGTTCCCTGTTGGTCTACACCGGACTACGGCTGGCTGTCTTCCTTGCGGTCTGGCTCCTTGTGCAATGGTTGACTGGGCTTCGGGGGCTGATGGCCTTGGCACTTGCGATCGTGATCTCTGGCGCCATCAGCCTGCTGCTCCTGAATCGTCAGCGAGATGCCCTCAGTAGTGGTGTTGCACGATTCTTTCGACGGATCAATGAGCGCATTGATGCGTCCACCCGGGCCGAGGACGTGGACGACCCCGAGCAGTCGACTAGGTAAACGTCCTCAGGCGGGAACGAGCGCCAGCGCAACCGCCACGGCTACCCCGTAACCCAGGACGAGTAGCCCGGTGGACTTCAGCGCTGGGATGAGTGCTGCTCCGGTGGCACCCCCCATGACGATTCGCACGGGATTCACGGCAAGTGCGAACACCACCAGGGTCACGAGTACCCACCAGTGGGTGAGCCAGGCAATGCCGATCAACGTTCCGCCGGCAAGCAGCACGATCATCAAGTAGAGGCCGCGAGTGCGTGCGGCGCCGATGCGCACAGCAAGTGTGCGCTTGCCGACCTGCGTGTCCCCAGGAATGTCGCGGAGGTTGTTGGTCAACAGCACAGCGCAGGCCAGTAGGCCAACGCCGCAGGAGGCAAAGATGCCCGGACCACTGATGCGGTCGGCCTGCACATAACAGGTACCCAGCACCGGCACCACGCCGAAGAAGATGAAGACGAAAACCTCACCCAAGCCCAGGTAGCCGTAAGGCCTTGGTCCGCCCGTATAAAACCAGCCGGCGAGCAGGCAGGCAGCACCAAGGATGAGCAGCCACCAACGCCCGCTCAGTGCCACGAGGACAACGCCGGCAAGTGCGGCGACCAGGAATGCCAGTAGGGCGGCACGGCGCACTGCCGCCGCAGTCGCAAGCCCTTGTCCAACCAGCCGCACCGGTCCGACCCGATTGTCGTCCGTGCCGCGGATGCCATCGCTGTAGTCATTCGCATAGTTCACGCCCACCTGTAGCGCCACCGCCACGATCAGGGCAAGTAGTGCGCGTAAGGGGCTGAAGGCGTTCAGCTCTGCGGCAGCACCGCATCCGGTGAGGACCCCGGCGACAGCCACCGGCAGCGTGCGTGGACGTGCGCCCGCGATCCAGACGCGAAGTCGGTGCCCTTGCTTTGGATCGTTATCTGTGTTCACCGGGCTGGACCGTTCTCGATCACTTCGCGACGCAGGCGCACGCGGTCTATCTTGCCGCCCGGCAACATGGGTAACTGCTCGGTGACGAGGATCCTTGCCGGGTTCGCGGCAGACCCAAGATGCTCGAGAACCTGGGCGCGGATGAGTGCCTCAATCTCGGCCTCGCCGCTTTGCCCAGCAGCGCCGTCAGCAAGCACGACGCAGATCGTGATGGTCGGGTCATCGATTGGTCCACTCGGAATCGCAGCAACGGCGGCAACTGCGGTGAGCCCACCGATAACTGCCTCGACTGCGCCCAATGCGACGTTGGTGCCGCGTACCGCGATCACGTCATCGGCGCGACCCTGCACCTGGAGCAGTTGCGCCGATGTCCAGCGACCGATGTCTCCAGTGCGATAGCCCTGCGTGGTGAAGGCCTGCGCCGTGCCCTGCGCGTCACAGCGGTAGCCAAGGGCAATCATCGGGCCCTTGACCACGATCTCGCCGGTTACCTGGTCGCTGTCGGCATCGGCCGTCGGGGTTGCGAGCCGTCCATCGGACTGCAGGAAGCCAATCTGCACACCCGCCAATGGTTGGCCGTTGAAGACGCAACCACCGCCGGTTTCTGTCGCTCCGTACGTGGTTGTCAGGGTGATGCCGGCATCCTGCGCGGCCGCTGCTACTGCGCTCGGTAGTGGACCACCGCCGACCAGGACAAGAGCACAGGCACGCAGGGCGGCGCACCCGCGCGGTTCGCCAAGTAGTCGACGTACCTGCGCGGCAACCAGCGACGTGGCGAGTGCAGTGCCGCCTTCGGCCGCCAACTCCACCGTTGCGGCAAAGCCCTCAACGGTGAATGGAGCCAGGCCACCGATCCCGGGAACACATCGGGGAATCTGGTCGGTAGCCAGTGCCCGGATCAGCACATTGAAACCACCCATTGAAGTCACCGGCAGGGCGGCGATCCACTGGACTCGCACCGCGGGATCGTCACTTCGAGCGATTTGCAGGACCTGCTGATCAAGGGCCCGCAGGCTCGACGCGGTGTGCAGCACACCGCGCGGTGAACCGGTGGAACCGGAAGTGGCAAGCACGATGGCGACTTCGTCGCCTTCCAAGGGTGCGTCGGGATCATCTGGTCGAGTTGCCCTGATCAGGTTCTGCACAACATCATGCGGGGTCAGCAAGCTTGCCGTGGGCAGCGGTGCCAGGGCGGGACCGTGCCCGGCGAGTGCTTCGGGCAGGGCGTCGAAAAGTCGCAGCACCCCGTCCGGACCTGGCGGTACCGGGAATCGATGCAGTGGCCTGACCGGCACACGTTGAGCGTAGTCGCGGTAGCGTTGCCGGCTGTGAGCGCCATGAGCAACGAATCACCGGGTTCTACTTCGCAGGGATTCGATTCGCGGACGCGCTATCCGCTCCCGCCGGTGGTTGCGGAGGGCTCACCGGCAATGACCGACCCGTCCTACTCGTCTGCACGCCCAGGTTGTAGTTGGCAATTGCGTGGCGACTACCGCGACATCAGGCTGGAGTACTCAACAGGCGATGACGCGGGTATCGCCAAGATCACGATCAATCGTCCCGAAAAGCGCAACGCCTTTCGTCCGCAGACCCTCTTCGAACTCTGTGATGCCATGAATGTGGCACGCGATGACGACAGCATCGGCGTGATCATTCTCACCGGCCAAGGGGACTGGGCATTCTGTTCAGGCGGGGATCAGATGATCCGCGGCGATGATGGATATATCGGTGACGACGCAATTGCCCAGCGGGGGATTGGGCGCCTAAACGTCCTGGACCTGCAGGTGCAGATTCGCCGTACGCCAAAACCAGTGATTGCCATGGTCGCCGGGTATGCAATCGGTGGTGGGCACGTGCTGCATGTGGTGTGCGACCTCTCCATTGCCGCCAACAATGCGCGTTTCGGTCAGACTGGCCCGCGAGTCGGCTCGTTCGACGGTGGCTACGGCTCAGGCCTGCTGGCACGAACCATCGGCATGAAGCGTTCCCGTGAGGTTTGGTACATGTGTCAGCAATACGGCGCTGAACAGGCTTATGACTGGGGTCTGGTGAATGCCGTCGTGCCGATCGAAGACCTTGAGGTAGAGACCGTTGCCTGGGCGAAGCGGATGCTCACCCTTTCGCCACTGGCGCTGCGCATGTTGAAGGGCGCCCACAATGCGGCAGATGACGGATTGGCCGGTATCCAACAATTTGCCGGTGACGCAACGCTGCTGTTCTACATGACCGAGGAAGGTCAAGAGGGCCGAGATGCCTACAAGCAGAAGCGCGACCCGGACTTCGGGAAGTTCCCTAAGCGCCCCTGAGGCCTGCGATGACCCTCGACGATCTCCTGGACGTCGCGCATCCGTTCCTGATCCGTCTCGCTGTTCCATTCCGCGGGGTACATGAACGAGTGGGAGTGATCTTCACCGGACCGAGTGGTTGGGGTGAGTTCGCTCCCTTCACCGACTACGACGATGCGGCGGCAAGTCGATGGTTGGACTGCGCTGTTGAGGCAGCATTCGGTAGTTGGCCCGCTTCCACCGTCGACAGCGTCGCGGTTAACGCGATCATTCCGGCGGTGCCCGTGGCACGTTGCCTTGACCTTGTCTCCGCCGCACAACTTCGCGGCCAAAGCGTGTTCAAGGTCAAGGTTGGCCTGGATGCGCGAGGCGACCTGGAACGCATCCTCGCCATCGTTGACCAACTGACCTCGCAGGCAGATAAGCGGGCCTGGTCCTTGCGACTAGATGCCAACGGTGCCTGGGATCACGACGACGCCATCTGGGTTCTCAACCAACTCGAGCGCCAGCGAACCGGGCTGGTGGAGGAATTCATTGAATACCTAGAGCAACCAACCGTTGATGCGACCGGGTTGCGGCAGATCCGCGAGGAAACCGGGGTGCGGATCGCGGTAGATGAGCTCCTGCGCAGGTCGGTGGACCCCTTTGCCGGCTTGGCGCAGATACGCGACTGCGCTGACCTAGCGATTGTGAAAGTTGCACCGCTTGGCGGCGTGCGGCGCTGCATCGCCTTGGCGCAGGCCCTCGAACTGCCCGTGGTCGTCAGCGGTTCGCTGGACAGCTCTGTGGGCCTCGGCCCGGCACTGGCGCTGGCCGGTGCCCTGGGTCTCGAGCGAGCCTGTGGACTGGGCACCTCGGCGCTCTTAGCCACCGACCTGTGCGAGCCACCGCTATTGCCAGTAGGGGGGCGCCTTCCCATCGTGCGCCCAAATGGATCCCCGGAACTGCTGAAAGGGGCGGGCGAGGCGCTCGCGGGTCGGCAGCGTGATCAACTGCTGCGGCGGGTCACACAAGCTTGGCACGCAGGTACGGCAGCCCGGTGGCCGCAGTTGATCACTACCTGATCGCTACCTGATCGAACGGCCCACTTGGGGAAGAACACCTAGGCTGATCAAATGGAAACATCCGCAGCAGCGGCTCAGGTGATCGTCGATGAGTTGGTGCGTTGCGGTGTTCGTGATGTCGTCCTCGCTCCAGGTTCGCGCTCGGCACCGCTGGCGCTTGTCCTGAGCGCGGCCGAGCGCGCAGGACGCCTGCAACTGCATGTCCGCATCGACGAGCGCACCGCCGGCTATCTGGCGGTCGGACTGGCCAAGGCCAGTGCATCACCTGTTGCCGTGGTCACCACGTCGGGCACTGCTGCTGTGAATCTTCACCCAGCCATCGTCGAAGCCGATGAAAGCGGCATACCCATCCTGGCGTTGACGGCCGATCGCCCGGGACCCCTGCGTCAGGTGGGTGCCAACCAGGCCATTGATCAGGTCGGCCTTTTCGGGTCCGCGGTACGGGCCAGTTTCGATCTGCAGGGGATGGTCGTTGACGATGACAGCCAGGTGCGCGCTGCAGTGCGGTACTGGCGATCGACGATCGCCCGGGCCATTGGTGCCTGCGTGGATCCAGCCAATCCAGGACCTGTTCAGGTCAACCTGCCCTTTGCGGATCCGCTCGTTCCATCGAGTAGTGGGTTGGCTGAAGTAGGCCAACTCGGCGGACGGCCAGATGAACGCCCTTGGACTGTCGACGGTCGCATGTTCGCATCGATGAGCGTGACACTGGACGACGTCCTCGCCGATGCCGGCTGGCAGGGTGACCCACCCACGCGTGGCCTGATCCTCGTCGGGGACCTCGGCGGCTATGCGGATCACGCCGGCGGTGAGGTTGTCGAACTCATCGATGACCTTGCCGAATCAATGGGCTGGCCGATCATCGGGGAGCCAAGCGGCAATGTGTCCGGTTGTTCGCATGCGCTGGCCCACGGACCTTTGCTGCTTGCCTGCGAGGATTTCGCCACTGCCATGGTCCCGGACTTGGTCCTCACGGTCGGACGGCTCGGTCTGACGCGATCCGTGATGCGCATTATTTCTCAGGCCGCCTGCCACGTGACCGTGAGTTCACGCGCACTGTGGTTCGATCCAACTCGCTCTGCAGATCTCGTCATCTCCGCAGTCCCTTTGCCTGGTACGGGAGCGGGGGCCAATGGCTGGCTCGAACATTGGCAACGTGCGGATGTGCTCGCCGCAGCAGCCATCGAAACCGCGACGAATCCTTCAACGTTCACCGGCATTGACGTTGCTCGGATCTGTGCCACAGCGGTCCCAGAAGGAGGAATGCTCTTTCTCGGGGCGTCCTGGTCGGTGCGCCATGTCGCAGCATTCGCTGGACGAAGTGCCGGGCAGGCCTATGTGTTGGGCAACCGTGGCACCTCGGGTATTGACGGCTCACTGGCAACTGCCTACGGAGCGGCCATTGCATATCAGCGTGAGGACGGCGGTCCAGCTCTCGCACTTGTTGGAGACCTGGCATTTCGCTACGACGACAGTGCATTGATGACACCGGTGGCCGAGCAGGCGCCGGATCTGGTCATCGTTGTGAGCGATAACGATGGCGGTGGCATCTTCAGCCAATTGGAACAGGGCCAACCACAGTTCGCCGATCACTTCGAGCGAGTCTTCGGCACACCGGTGCAGGGTGATGTTGCCGAGCTGGCTCGTGCCTGCGGTGTTGACGTGCAGATCGCCGAAACCAGTGAGCAGTTCGCAAGCGCGCTGTCGCAGGCGCTTGGTGCCGAAGGCCTTCAGGTTTTGGTCGCGCGAACCTGCCCGCGGTCGCAGGAGGCCCAGATCCTGCAGGCAATTCAGGCCGCCGTCGCAGAAGCCATCGATGTGCCGGTCTGATGAGTGCCTGATGGGTTCTCATGGGTAAGCGATGAAGCAGCCGGCACGTGCGCTGCAGGCCGCAGCGAAGGCCCTTCGCGCCATGACCGCCGGGCTGCCTTTCCCGCCGGTGGCCCGCGCTATGCAGCAGCAGGCCCGGGATTCGGATGGCGACCCCATGCCCGTGCTCCTACAGGCGGCCCGCTCGGTGCTGACGAGCCCGGCGGCCGCCTGGGATCTGCGCGAACTGCAGGCGATGGCGCTGGCTGCCGAGGACCCAGTTCTCGCGGCGCTGGTGGATGCGCGCCTTGCGCAGCGGTGGGCGGCAACACGCACGGTGGTGCATCAATTGCGAGACAGCGGTGCCATAGACCAAGCCGTTGATTCCGATGCAGCGGCCTTGCACATGATGGCTGTCAGCGCCGGGCTCACCTTGCTTCGCCAGGCCACCGCGCATGCCGACGGTCGAGATCTGGGTCGTTGGGTCGATGAACGCTCCTGGTCGGCGCTATCGGCGCGCCTGCTGGAGTCACTCGCCCCGGAGTACCCACAAATCGCCTCACCGGGATCCCAGGTTCAGTACTGGCGTGCGCGCACGGTCATTGCCGATAGCGCGACTGCCCTGCCCCACCTGCTGCGCTCGATGGCGATGGTCCGCGTGCAGGTGATGACTGTGTTGGCAGCTATGCCGCACAACGGTCGCCAACAGGTAGACCTGCTACTGGGGGCACCCGTCGAATTGGATCGGATGAGCCTGCTGCAGGTGATATCGGCAACCGCGCCAACCACCAGCGTTACTCGAGGCGTTGCCGAAGACATGAGAGACATCGCCACCCGAGTGCTTGAGCAGTGCATTTCGCTGGCATCCGACCCAGATGCGGCTCCCCAGGCCGCTGCTGATCTGGTGCTGGCGGATTCCTGGGAGGTGGTGCCGGCGGCTGAAGGAGATAACACCTCAGCACTGATAATGCGATTGCAATGGACAATCGATCGGCACGTGATCTTGCGCAGGCAGGTGATCCCGTTTACCGGTACCGAACGTGACCGGGCCTCCACATTGCTCACGCTGGTAGCGGCCCTTGCTCAGATTCGTGGGTTCGGCGAAGACTACGGCTGGTCCGACGTGTTGTCTGACGGCACGGTGTTGACGATTCGTTTGGCGCGCCCGCAGGACGCCGTTGCAATAGCGCAGATGCATGAACGCTGTTCGGAGAACAGTCGCTATCAGCGCTACTTCACGCCGATGAACGCTTGGCGCGAGGACAACCTTCGTCGAATCGCCGGGGGTCATCGTGGGGCCACGCTGGTGGCGGTGACGAGTGATCAATTGGTCGTTGGGGTTGGCAATGCATTTCCGATCAGCCCGGATGAGCTGGATACCGGCGAGATCGCGGTCATCGTCGACGACGCCTGGCATCGGCGGGGGGTCGGCCGACTTCTCGTGAGGCACTTAATGGACGTTGCTGAACGCCTGCAGTTCACCCAGGTTCGCGCCTACGTGCTGGCGGTGAATCAAGCCATGCTCACGATGCTTGCGCAACTCGATGAGGATCAGCGAGCGGCCGGTGCTGTCTGGAGCGACTGGCAGCGCTTCACCGATCATGACTTCGGTGGTGCGGTGGCCTGCTTGCGTAAGGATCGGTCAGGTGAGAGTTTCCGTGATGAGAGCGTTCATAACCGGCGCGAGCTTGGCGGTTGATTCCGCGAGCTCTTGTTCAGCGTTTGACCCACTAACAATTCCGCAGCCGGCGAATGCACGTACCCGGCCACTGGCAGCGTCCACCTCGGCGCAGCGCAAGGCGATACCGAATTCACCATCGCCGTGGGCATCGAACCAACCCACTGGACCGGCGTAGCGACGCCGATCCATGCCCTCAAGTTCACGGATGGCAGCCATTGCACGCTCGGTCGGTGTTCCACAGACCGCAGCTGTCGGGTGCAGCGCGGCTGCCAAGCCGAGCACCGACGTTCCATCGGCCAGTTGACCGGTCACATCAGTGGCGAGGTGCTGGACATTGGCTAGGCGCAGCACGTGTGGGCGCGGCGGAACGTCAAGGTCTGTGCAGTGTGCGGCGAGTGCGCGGGCAACTGAGTGCACCGCGTACTCGTGTTCCTCGAGGTCCTTGCCACTGGCGAGGAGTGCCTCGGCAAGTGAGGCGTCGATGCTCGCATCTCCTTGACGTCGAACCGTCCCGGCCAGCACGCGACTGGTCACGAGATCACCCGTGCGACGAACCAGCAACTCCGGGGTGGCCCCGACGAGACCGTCAACCGCAAAGGTCCAGCAGCTCGGGTACGCCGAGGCCAGGTTGTCGAGGAGCAGGCGAAGGTCTAGGGGGCCGGTCACCTCACCGATCACATCGCGAGCCAGCACCACTTTGTCCATCTCACCCGCATTAATGCGCCGAACCGCCTCACGCACGGCTTCCTGCCAGCGAGCCTCCGTTGCCGCGCCGGTCCGCCACTGAATTCCCTCGATCTGGGCCGCCGGTGTCACCGCATGCAGCGTGGTCCTGCGCGTCACATCGGTAAGCCCGGTAGTCGGTGACGCCTCTTCATCAGGCATCTCCACGACCGTCATCCAGGCCTGCCCACCTCGTCGACCGACGACGACCTTGGGCACAATCACGATGGACGACCAGGCATCTGGATCGAAGGTGAATGACCCGAATGCCACCGGTCCGCTGCCTGGCACCGCGACGGTGTCGTCAATGGTCGCTGCCTGACACCAGGAGTTCCACCAACGCTGGGTACGACTAAATCGCTCGAAGCCTCGCACCTGTAACTCTGCGGCAACCCCCCAACCGACCAGCCCTTCCCCGTCGCGGACCCAGGCGGATGGGTGGTCGTTGGGCAACAGTGCAAGCAGCGCCTCGGGGTCATCAATGGGGCGGGTGCGCACGATGGGTGCCGTCTGACGCACGCCGGCCTGCCTGTTGGCAACCTGCAGGTTGGTCGGGGGCACAGCACGCATGACTCAAGGCTAGGTGCCGCGCTGCGACCCTGCATCAGCGGCGACAGCCTGCATGGGGAAGTGGTAACCGTGGTGTTGGTCACGTTTCGCGAAATGCGGGGCTCTCGTGGCGATGACAGACTCCAGTCGTGGCGCGTGCGGACCTAGCGAAGGACCCGACGGCGGTTGCCGCCATGTTCGACGAAGTGGCCCCGCGTTACGACATCACCAACGACGTGCTGGCGCTGTGGCAGACGCGCAGGTGGCGCAACGCCGTAGTCTCGGCGGTACGCCCATTGGCTGGCATGCGCGTCCTGGATCTTGCTGCGGGTACCGGTACCTCGAGCCTGCCATTCGCCAAGGCGGGGGCGGCTGTGGTGGCCGCGGACTTCTCGCTGGGCATGCTGCGGCAGGGACGTCGCCGGCACCCAGACCTGGCCTTTGTCGCCGGCGACGGGCTGGCCCTGCCCTTCGCTGACGGGGTTTTTGACGCCGCCACAATTTCCTTCGGCCTGCGCAACCTGGTGGATCGGCATCGGGGACTGGAAGAACTGCGCAGAGTGGTGCGCCCGGGGGGGCGCTTGGTCGTTTGCGAGTTCTCCCACCCGACTAACTCGCTGTTGCGCTCCATCTATATGGAGTACCTGATGCGGGCGCTGCCGGCGGTGGCCGAACGGGTGGCGAGCAACCCGGAGGCCTATCGGTACTTGGCTGAGTCGATCCGGGCCTGGCCCGACCAACAGACCCTGGCGGACGACCTGGTCAGCGCTGGTTGGGGTCAAGTGGAGTGGCGGAACCTCACAGGCGGCATTGTTGCCCTCCATCGGGGCGTCAACCCAGCGTGAGTCGGTGAGTTCAGCAGCACTATGCTGACGGCAGTTCTGGGCCTCGTGAATGCCATCACAAGGCCGAATACCTGCTTCTGATTCGAGGGGTTGATCCACCGGTGAACGTCTACGCGCCGATCCTGGTGCTCGGCCTCCTCGCCTTTGGTTTCGCAGTCTTTTCCGTGACGGTGGCTACGTTCACCGGCCCTAAGCGCTACAACCGGGCGAAGGTTGATGCATACGAATGCGGCATTGATCCGACACCGCAACCGGTGGGCGGTGGCCGATTCCCCGTGAAGTATTACCTCACGGCGATGCTGTTCATCATCTTCGACATCGAAATTGTGTTCCTGTACCCCTGGGCGGTGGCCTTCGACCAGTTGGCGCTGTTCGGCTTGATTGAAATGGTGTTGTTCATCGTGACCCTGCTCGTGGTGTACGCCTATGTCTGGCGGCGGCGCGGGCTCGAGTGGGATTGAGGCAGCATGGGACTCGAAGAAGCGCTCCCCTCCGGCCTACTGCTCACCACCGTTGAGAAGTTCGCCGGGTACGCACGCAAGGGCTCGCTCTGGCCAGCGACCTTCGGACTGGCCTGCTGCGCGATCGAGATGATGGCGACTGGCGGCCCCCGATACGACATCGCCCGTTTCGGTATGGAGGTCTTCCGTGCGTCGCCGCGTCAGGCCGACCTGATGATCGTGGCCGGTCGAGTCAGCCAGAAGATGGCGCCGGTCGTGCGTCAGGTGTATGACCAGATGCCGAATCCAAAGTGGGTGCTCGCCATGGGTGTGTGCGCATCCAGCGGTGGAATGTTCAATAACTACGCAATCGTGCAGGGAGTCGACCACATCGTGCCGGTTGATATCTACCTGCCAGGGTGCCCGCCTCGCCCAGAGATGTTGATCGATGCCATTCTCAAACTGCATGACAAGATCCAAGACACCAAGTTGGGCCCGAATCGTCGCGCGGAGTTGGTGGCTGAGGAGATGACGGCATTAACGGCAACCCCCACGCTGGAAATGAAGGGTCTGCTGCGGTGAGTGCCAACGAGACAAGCGATGTGCAACCGGTCGTACCGCAGGGCGTCCAGGCGATCGACATCGTGAACGTATCCTCGGGTGCGTTCGGCGTGCAGGGCTCGGGCGACACCAGTGGATTCGGTGGCCTGGTTGACATGCGCGTGATGCCCGGTCCGAGCACCCCGCCATACGGCAATGGCTTCGACGAACTCGCCGAGGAGTTGCAGCTGTGCCTGGCAGCGCGCGGCGTCGCAGACCAGAGCCCGGTTGAGAAGGTTGTCGTCGATCGCGGTGAGATCACTTTCTACGTCAAGCGTGAGCACTTGGTGCCCTTCGCGCTAACCCTGCGGGACGAGCCGGGCCTTCGGTTCGAGTTCTGCAGTGGCGTCAACGGCGTGCACTACCTTGAGGATGCCGGACGGGAGTTGCACGCGGTCTACCACTTCCTTTCGATCACCCACAATCGGCGCATCAGGGTCGAGGTAACAGCGCCGGATGCCGACCCGCACATTCCCTCCATCGTTGGCGTGTACCCGACCTGCGACTGGCATGAGCGCGAGACCTGGGACTTCTTCGGCATCATCTTCGACGGGCATCCCGCACTGACCCGTATCGAGATGCCGGACGACTGGGTTGGCCATCCGCAGCGCAAGGACTACCCACTTGGTGGCATCGAAGTCGAGTTCAAGGGAGCCACCATCCCTGCACCGGATCGGCGGAGGGCATACAACTGATGAGTAGCGATACGGCATTTGCCGACTCTTACCGGACAACTGAAGGACGGGTTCACACCGTCACCGGTGGTGACTGGGACACCATTCAGGGTGCTGGGGACGGCGAGAAGGAGCGCATCGTCGTCAACATGGGTCCGCAGCACCCATCCACACACGGGGTGCTTCGCCTGATCCTCGAACTCGACGGTGAGACAGTCACTGAGGCACGCTGCGGCATCGGCTACCTGCACACCGGAATCGAGAAGAACCTCGAATACCGCACCTGGGTGCAAGCGGTCACCTTCGTCACTCGGATGGATTACCTCTCCCCGTTCTTCAACGAGACCGCCTACTGCCTTGCAGTAGAACGCTTGCTCGGGATTACCGACCAGATCCCGGAGCGCGCCACCACGATCCGTGTACTCATGATGGAGTTGAACCGCATCTCCTCGCACCTAGTGGCGCTGGCTACCGGCGGCATGGAACTCGGTGCGCTCTCCGCGATGATCTTCGGATTCCGCGAGCGGGAGATCATCCTCGATATCTTCGAAATGATCACCGGACTGCGCATGAATAGCGCCTATGTTCGCCCCGGTGGGGTTGCCCAGGATCTGCCACCGGATGCAATCCCGCGGATCCGCAAGGACCTTAAGGTTCTGCGTAAGCGACTGAAGGACACCGCGAACCTGCTAGTCGACAACTCGATCTGGATGGGTCGCACCTCCGGGGTTGGCTACCTGGATCTCACCGGGTGCATGGCATTGGGCATGTCTGGACCGGTGCTTCGAGCCACCGGCCTGCCACATGACCTGCGCAAGTCACAGCCGTACTGCGGATACGAAACCTACGAATTCGAGGTCGCTACGCAGAACACGTGCGATGCTTACGGCCGTTTCCTCATTCGACTTGAGGAGATTCAGCAGTCACTAAAGATTGTCGAGCAGGCACTGGATCGTCTCGCCAAGCCTGGTCCGGTGATGGTCGAGGACAAGAAGATCGCCTGGCCTGCACAGTTGTCGATCGGCTCCGATGGCCAGGGCAATTCGTTGGAGCACATTCGCCAGATCATGTCCGAGTCCATGGAAGCCCTGATCCACCATTTCAAGTTGGTCACCGAGGGCTTCCGAGTGCCGGCCGGGCAGGTCTACCAGGCAGTGGAGTCGCCGCGCGGCGAGTTGGGCGCGCACGTGGTGAGCACCGGTGGAACACGCCCGTACCGGGTGCACTTCCGCGACCCTTCTTTCACCAATCTGCAGGCGGTACCGGCAACCTGCGAGGGCGGGCAAATCGCCGACGTGATCGCGGCCGTGGCAAGCATTGATCCCGTTATGGGCGGCGTGGACCGCTGATCAAGGCATTTGTAGCGAGGTTTGAGGTGCGAGGTTTTGAGGTGCGAGGGATGAGTCATGGCAATCAGTGAAGCCACCGTGGCGCAGTTGCGGGAACTGGCGACGAAATATCCGCGTAGTCGTTCAGCGGTGATGCCGATGCTGCACCTCGTGCAAAGTGAGGAGGACGAGGTCACTGCCGAAGGCATCGCTGTTTGCGCCGAGGTACTCGGCCTGACTGCAGCCGAGGTCACCGCAGTTGCTTCCTTCTACACCATGTACAAGCGTCGTCCCGTAGGACGTCATCACATCGGGGTCTGCACCAACACGCTTTGCGGTCTACTCGGCGGCGACGCTGTTTACCAAGCCTTGTCCGATCGTCTTGGCGTGGGGCACAACGAGCCGACGCCGGACGGGCAGTTCTGGTTGGAGCGCATCGAGTGCCAGGCTGCTTGCACGCACGCACCCGTGATGACCGTGGACTGGGAGTTCATGGATGATGTGACGCCCACCAGCGCCGTCGACGTGATTGATCGACTTGCAGCTGGGCAGCCGGTGGAATCCACGCGCGGGCCGGTCATTAGGGATTTTGCAGCGACCGAGCGAACGCTCGCACTGATGGACGATGGTCTGGCCGATGCCGGAAACTGCGTAGACGACAAAATGCTTGCCGGCCTGCGTCTGGCCAAGGAGCGCGGCTTCGCAGCTCCCGCGACACCCGCAACGAAGGAGGGCTGAGCCATGGTGACTTCCGGCTTGACGCCGGTCATCACGGAGTACTGGGACGTCGCGGACCTGTCGACACTCGACGGCTACCGACGGCTCGGCGGATACCAGGGACTCGCAGCAGCACTGCGCATGTCACCGGACGACGTCATCACCCGCGTCAAGGATTCCGGTCTGCGTGGGCGTGGTGGCGCGGGCTTCCCGACCGGAATGAAGTGGGGCTTCGTCCCGCAGGGGGACAACAAGCCGCACTACCTCGTGGTGAACGCCGACGAATCGGAACCGGGTGCCTGCAAGGACATTCCGATCATGATGGCCAACCCTCATGCCCTCCTGGAGGGCGTGATCATCGCGTCTTATGCGATCCGGGCGAACCACGCGTTCATCTACATCCGCGGTGAAGTGCCGCAGGCCATTCGTCGAGTGGCCCGGGCCGTCGCCCAAGCGCAGCAGGCCGGCCTACTCGGGCGAAACATCCAGGGCAGCGGCTTCGATCTGGAAGTCGTTGTCCATGCCGGAGCCGGCGCATATATATGTGGTGAGGAAACAGCACTGCTTGACTCGCTTGAGGGTTACCGGGGCCAACCGCGGTTGAAGCCGCCCTTCCCGGCCGTCGCAGGCCTTTATGCCTCCCCGACAGTTATCAACAACGTCGAGACGATCGCGAACATCCCCTACATCATTGAACGTGGGACGGACTGGTTCCGCCAGTTCGGTACTGAGAAGTCCCCGGGTTTCAAAGTGTTCGCCGTCTCCGGTCATGTGAACCGACCTGGCATTTACGAGGCTCCACTGGGTATCACCATGCGTGAGCTCCTGGATTACGCGGGTGGCATGCGCGATGGTGCACCGGTGAAGTTCTGGCTGCCCGGCGGCTCATCGGTGCCGCTGTTGACCGCCGAACACCTTGATACGCCGTTGACGTACGAGGACATGGCAGCCGCTGGAACAATGCTTGGCACTGGAACACCGATGCTCTTCGACCCGACCGTCAGCGTCGTCAAGGCTGTGACGCGTTGGCTGGAGTTCTACAAACACGAGTCCTGCGGCAAGTGCACACCCTGCCGTGAGGGGACGTACTGGATTACCGGCCTGCTGGAAAAGTTCGAGCATGGCGCAGGAGCCGAGGCCGAGTTGGACACCATCGCGGACCTGTGTGGTCAGATTGCCGGGCGCTCGTTCTGCGCCCTCGGGGATGCGGCCGCAACTCCGTATCCGGCCGCGATGAAGTACTTCCGCGATGAGTTCGTGGCCGCCACGCACACGCCGGTCGACGAGACCTTCGACCCCGTCGCGTCGTACGTCTTCGCAGGTGTTGGCGCAGGTGCACGATGACCGTCGTGAAGGGCACGGACCTGGTCACCGTTTTTGTCGACGGTGTGGCCCTCGAGGTGCCGAAGGGAACGCTGGCTATTCGCGCCGCCGAACTCCTCGGTATCGAAATCCCACGATTCTGCGACCATCCGCTGCTGGACCCGGTTGCCGCCTGCCGCATGTGCCTCATCGAGGTCGAAGGCATGCCCAAGCCCCAACCGGCCTGTGCCCAGGTGGTCAGTGACGGCATGCAGATCCGTACCCAACTCACCTCCGAGGTCGCCAAGCAGGCCCAGGAGGGAGTGATGGAGTTTCTGCTGGTCAATCACCCGCTGGACTGCCCGGTCTGCGACAAGGGCGGGGAGTGTCCATTGCAGAACCAGGCGATGAGCGCCGGCCGGCCGCAGACCAGGTTCGAAGATGCCAAGCGAACGTTCCCCAAGCCCATCAACGTCAGCGCGCAGATCCTGCTGGATCGGGAGCGCTGTGTCTCCTGCGCGCGCTGCACTCGCTTCGCCGAGCAGATCGCCGGTGATCCAATGCTCGAACTGCTTGAGCGTGGAGCGCAGCAGCAGGTTGGCACGGCTGAAGATGAGCCCTTCGACTCATACTTCTCCGGCAACACGGTGCAGATCTGCCCAGTCGGCGCACTCACCAGCGCCGCGTACCGCTTCCGCTCGCGCCCCTTCGATCTGGTGTCGATGCCGACAACCTGCGAACACTGCGCCTCCGGCTGCACCTTGCGAACCGACTATCGACGGGGCACCATCACCCGTCGTCTGGCCTGGGAAGACCCAGCGGTCAACGAGGACTGGAACTGCGACAAGGGCCGGTTCGCCTTCCAATACATGACTCAGGGTCGGCTCGCCGGGCCGATGGTGCGGGAGAACGGCGAACTGCGCCCGGCGTCCTGGCCAGAGGCGATCGCCCGAGCCGGGCAAGGCCTTGCGCAGGCAGGATCGAACAGCGCCACGCTGATTGGCGGACGGGCCACCGTCGAGGACGCTTACGCGTACGCGCGCTTCACTCGAGTGGCGATGGGCTCTGATGCACTCGACTTCCGGGCGCGGGCAAGTTCCGCCGAGGAGCAGCAGTTCTTAGCGGCACGAGTTGCCGCGCAGCACAGCGTTTCCTATGCGGCCATTGAATCCGCGCCGGTTGTCCTGCTGGTCTGTCTAGAGCCGGAGGACGAGTCACCGATTCTGTTCCTGCGACTACGCAAAGCGGCAAGGTCTGGCGCAACCAAGATCGTGAACATGTCTGCAGTGCGCAGTCGCGGATCGGAGAAACTCAAGGCGCTTTGGTGGGCGGGCAAGCCCGGCAGCGAGGCCCTACACCTGAAGCGACTTGCGCAGGGTCAGATCGACGAGCAGGGCGGCCTAGAAGCTGAATTGCTAAATGGGTTGCGGACTCCCGGTGCAGTCATCCTGGTTGGCGAACGCGCCGCCGAACATCCCGGCACGCTGACCGCGGTCGCAGACCTTGCTGATTCCACCGGTGCATCGCTGGCTTGGGTGCCACGGCGAGCTGGCGAGCGCAGTGCGCTGGATGCTGGCGCACTGGCGGGTTTGCTGCCCGGTGGTCGCCCGCTGCTCGACGGCCAAGCACGCGCACAGGTGGCAGAGCGCTGGGGTGTGGACGGTGATGGGCTGCCGAACGCGAACGGACTGACCGGCACGGCACTCCTAGAAGCCGCAGCGGCCGGCCAGGTTGGCGCGCTGCTGGTGGCAGGTGTTGATCCGGCGGATTACCCGAATGTCGATCTCGTACTGCAGGCTCTCGAGGCAACAGACTTCGTGGTGAGTCTTGAGCAGCGCCACTCGGCAGTGACCGAACGCGCCGATGTCGTGCTGCCAGTCGCCGTGGTGGCCGAGAAGGCCGGCACCTTCGTGAACTGGGAGGGTCGGGCTCGTCCCTTTGGGCAGGTCCTTCGTACCGACCTCTGCCTGGCGGATGCCGCGGTCTTGAGCATGATCGCCGACTCGCTCGGCAAGCCCCAACCGGGTGAGGTCGCGACACTGCGTCGTGAGATCGCCGAACTCGGCCCGTGGACCGGTGCTCGTTGGCAGGCACCTACTGACTCACCAGGTGCAATCACCGATGCTGTCACCCTGGCCACGTGGCGCCAGCTGCTCGACAACGGCACCCTGCAGGAAGGCGAGCCGCATCTGGCCGCGACCGCGCGGGAAACCGTGGCCAAGCTGAGCGCGGCAACCGCAGAGCGACTCGGTGT
This sequence comes from Actinomycetales bacterium, assembly GCA_018970765.1. GTDB lineage: Bacteria > Actinomycetota > Actinomycetes > S36-B12 > S36-B12 > REEB426. Next base: position 8,709 of record JAGWVT010000012.1, on the reverse strand, counting down.
TCGCGCGGCTGAGTTGCTCACCGTAAGTGGGCCTTTGGGGTCGGTGACGCTGCCAGTGCAGATAGATGATGTCGTGGACGGAGCCCTGTGGCTCCCGATGGACTCACCTGGCTGCCGGATCTACTCGCAGTTGGGTCTGCGGGCTGGTGACAGTGTGACAGTGACGCGCGGAGGTGCGGCATGAGCGATGGGTTGAGCCTGTTTGGGACTGATCCGTGGTGGATGGTTCTGCTGAAGTCAGTCGCGATCTTCGTCATGCTCGTGCTCCTCACCCTCTTCACCATCTGGTGGGAGCGCCGCGTTGTCTCTCGCATGCAGAACCGCATCGGTCCCAACCGCGTTGGACCGTTCGGACTATTGCAGTCCCTGATGGACGGCATCAAGTTGGGGCTGAAGGAAGAGATCATCCCCAAGGCCGCGCATCTGGCCGTCTACTGGATCGCGCCGGTGATCTCGGCAACCATGGCCTTCGTCGCATTCGCGGTCATTCCATTTGGACCGACGGTGTCGATTTTCGGGGTGGAGACTCCGCTGCAGCTCACCGACTTCCCAGTGTCCGTGCTCTATGTGCTGGCCATTGCATCGATCGGTATCTACGGCATCGTGCTGGCCGGTTGGGCATCGGGTTCGACCTATCCGCTGCTCGGCGGCTTGCGCTCGAGTGCGCAGATGATCTCTTACGAGATCGCCATGGGGCTGTCCTTCGTCGCCGTCTTCCTCTATGCCGGCTCAATGTCAACCTCGCAAATCGTTGCCGCGCAAGAGCCGATCTGGTACGCGGTCATTTTGCTGCCTTCGTTCTTGATCTACGTAACGGCGATGGTGGGCGAGACGAACCGCGCACCCTTCGACCTGCCTGAGGCAGAGGGTGAACTTGTCGGTGGGTTCCACACCGAGTACTCCTCGCTGAAGTTCGCCCTGTTCTTCTTGGCCGAGTACATCAACATGGTGACCGTCTCGGCTCTGGCAACCACCCTGTTCCTGGGTGGGTGGCGCGCACCCTGGCCGCTCTCGCTTTGGGAGCAGGCAAATACCGGGTGGTGGCCGCTGCTGTGGTGGCTGATCAAGGTGCAGTTGTTCATCTTCATCTTCATCTGGTTGCGCGGGACCTTGCCGAGGTTGCGCTACGACCAGTTCATGAAGTTTGGCTGGAAGGTACTCATCCCGGTTTCGCTGGCCTGGATCCTCATCGTCTCGACGGCTCGAATCGTGCAAGACGAAGTCACGTTCACGACGCAGCAGGTGCTGATCGTCGGTGCGATTGCAGTAGCAATCCTGCTGGTCGGTTCTTGGATCGGTCAGGTGATCGGCGATCGTCGAGCTGCACGCCGGATGGCGGCACTGCAGGACGATGATGCCGGCGCGCCCGGATTTCCAGTTCCACCCATGCCCGGCCAGGTGCTGCCAGTTGCGGGACGACGGCCAACAGCCGTTGCCGGGGTATCGACGAGTGAAGGTGATGCGTGATGCCGTTCCTGCCACAGCCCATTCGAGGCTTCTGGGTCACATTCATCACGATGTTCAAGCCAACGGTCACCGAGCAGTATCCAGAGGATCGCGACAAGTACCCGGTCGAGCAGCGTTTCCACGGCCGGCACCAGCTGAACCGCTGGGCGGACGGCCTCGAGAAGTGCGTCGGCTGCGAATTGTGTGCCTGGGCCTGCCCGGCTGACGCCATCTTTGTGGAAGGTGCCGATAACACCGATACCGAACGCTTTTCCCCGGGTGAGCGTTATGGCCGGGTGTACCAGATCAACTACCTGCGCTGTATCTTCTGCGGACTGTGTATCGAAGCCTGCCCAACGCGCGCATTGACCATGACGAACTCCTACGAACTCGCTGATGACAGCCGCGCTGACCTCATCTACGAAAAGCAGGATTTGCTCGCGCCCCTGCTGCCCGGCATGCTCGCGCCACCTCACCCCATGGTCCCGGGGACGACCGAACAGGACTACTACGCCAATCGCATCAACGGGGCCGTGCCTGAGCAGGAAGGCGAACCGGCGCGATGAACCCTGATCTGGCGACGGTTGACACCATGAGCATCGCTGAATCGGTCCTCTTCTGGGTCTGCGCCATCATGGCGGTTGCGGGTGCACTGGGTTTGATCCTTTCCCGCAAGGCGGTCCATAGCGCACTGTGGACCGCCCTCACCATGATCAACCTCGCGATTATGTACGTGGCTAATTCGGCACCCTTCCTCGGCATGGTTCAGGTGGTCGTGTACACCGGTGCCGTCATGATGCTGTTCCTCTTCGTTCTTATGGTCGTCGGTGTCGATTCCTCGGATTCGCTGATCGAGACGTTGAAGGGGCAGCGCATAACCGGGCTGATTTTGGGTGTGGCACTGGTTGCCGTGCTGGTAGCAAGTGTGGGCGGGGCCCTGTCACAGGCGGGCAGCGTTGGACTTTCTGGCGCGAACAGCGTTGACGGCGGCAATGTCCAGGGTGTAGCCCGCTTGGTCTTCACCGACTACCTGGTGGCCTTCGAGATCACCTCCGCGCTGTTGATCACCGCCGCGCTTGGCGCGATGGTGCTGGCTCATCGGGAACGCTGGAAGGCTCTGCTGACCCAGCCGGAGCGCTCGCGCCTGCGTTTCCGGTCGCCGGGACACCCGGGTACCCGTCCGAATCCCGGCGTCTATGCCCGGCACAACGCCGTCGACACCCCGGCACTGCTACCGGACGGCAGCCCATCAATGGATTCAATTCCCGCACCACTGGTAGCACGAGCAGATGCGCGCCCCGTCGACCACGCTGATGTGGAGCAAGTTCATGAACTCAGCGATGTGCGACAGATTGAAGGAGGCGAGAGCCGATGAGCCCCGCCAGTTATGTCGTCCTGTCAGCCATTCTTTTCAGCCTCGGAGCTCTCGGCTTTTTGCTTCGACGCAATGCCATTGTCGTGTTCATGTGCGTGGAGCTCATGTTGAACTCCGCCAACCTTGCTTTCGTTGCCTTTGCACGCATCACTGGGACTTTGAATGGACAGGTTGTTGCCTTCTTCGTGATGGTCGTGGCCGCCGCGGAAGTCGTCGTGGGCCTGGCCATCATCGTCACCATTTTCCGAACGCGCAGGTCGGCCTCAATTGACGAGCCAAGCCTGCTGAAGTATTAGCACGCTCGATAGTAGATAGGAAGGCGGCAACGAATGGCGTCCATGCCGATTGACGGCGTGCTCTCCTTGGCGTGGGTGCTCATTGCCCTGCCACTGGTGGGCGCCTTCGTCCTGCTGGTGTGTGGGCGGTGGACCAATCGCTGGGGGCCCTACCTCGGCGTACTGACGGTCTCACTGGCTGGTCTGCTGGCAATCGCCATGCTGCTCGCGATGATGGCGTTGCCTGTCGAGGAGCGCACCATCGACGTGAACTACGCCACCTGGATGTTCGCAGGGTCCTTTAGCGCGGATATCGGCCTGCAACTTGACCAGTTGTCGATGGTGTTCGTGCTGCTCATCACGATCGTCGGTGCCCTAATCCACGTGTATTCGCTCGGTTATATGGCGCACGACCCGGATCGTCGAAAGTTCTTCGGGTATCTCAATCTTTTCGTCGCGGCCATGCTGCTGCTGGTTTTGGCCAATAACTACCTGCTGCTGTACGTCGGTTGGGAGGGGGTTGGCCTAGCCAGCTACCTGCTCATCGGTTTCTACCAGGCGCGGCACTCCGCCGCGGCAGCAGCGAAGAAGGCCTTCATCATCAATCGCGTCGGCGACGTTGGCCTCAGTTTGGCGATCATGGTCATGTTCGTGACATTCGGATCGGTGGCCTTCAATGATGTGTTCGCAGAAGCGGCCGATGCCAATGAGGGCGTGCTGACCGCAATTGGTCTGCTACTCCTGCTGGCCGCCTGCGGCAAGTCGGCGCAGTTCCCACTGCAGGCTTGGCTGCTTGACGCGATGGAAGGCCCAACACCCGTGTCCGCGCTGATCCACGCGGCAACGATGGTCACCGCCGGCGTGTACCTGATCGCCCGCTCGAATGCCATCTATGACCGAGCCGTCTGGGCAGCTCTGGCCGTGGTCATCGTCGGCATCATCACGGTCTTCATGGGTGCGATCATCGGTTCGGCGAAGGACGACATCAAGAAGTCCCTTGCGGGATCAACCATGAGTCAGATCGGCTACATGGTGATGGCCGCTGGACTTGGACCAATCGGATACGTATTCGCCATCTTCCACCTGCTCACCCATGGCGTTTTCAAGGCGGGCCTGTTCCTTGGAGCCGGTTCCGTCATGCATGGCATGAATGACAACGTCGATATGCGACGTTACGGTGCCCTGCGAACTGTCATGGTCTTCACCTTCATAACGTTCCTGTTCGGCTACCTGGCGATCATCGGAATTCCGCCCTTTGCCGGGTTCTGGTCCAAGGACGAGATCATTCACGCCGCATTCGAACGTGGACCTGCGCTGGGTGTGGCTGCTGTCCTTGCCGCAGGTATCACCGGCTTCTACATGACTCGCATGTTGATCATGACGTTCTTCGGCAAACCGCGGTGGGAGGACGGCGCTCATCCACACGAGTCACCACCCGTCATGACGGTTCCGCTGGTCATCCTGGCCATTGGATCCTTCGGCCTCGGTATGGCTCTGCTCTTTTGGGGCAACATCGAGTCCTGGCTCGAGCCGGTGGTGGGTATCGCCTCCGATCCGCTGCCCTATGCGACGTGGGTATACATCGCCGTGACGCTGGCTGTGGTGCTGATCGGTGTTGCCATCGCCATCTGGACCTACACGCGTAAGCCGATTCCGATCCTTGCGCCGCGCGGATCGTGGCTCACCAGAGCTGGCCGCGCCGAGCTCTACGGGAATCAGGTGAACGACGTGCTGGTGGTTCGGCCGTCCTATCAACTGGCCCGCGGCGCCAACTGGTTTGACGAGCGAGCGGTAGACGGTTTTGTTCTTGGTATCGCCGGATTCATCGGAGGCCTGGCGACCCGGATGCGCCGCACCCAGCGTGGATTCGTGCGAGGTTACGCACTGTCCATGGTGGGTGGCGCGGTCATCGTCCTGATTGCACTGGCATTGGTGAGGCTGGCATGAGCGCGTTCCCTTGGCTTTCCGTCCTCGCCGGCCTGCCGTTGGTCGGTGCGGCCGTGGTAATGCTCACGCCTCGATCGCGGCCAGGCCTTGCCCGGATCGTGGCACTGGTGTTCGCCGTGGCAACCCTCGTTGGTGTCATCGCGATGGCGTTGCAGTTCGACGGTAACTCGACTGACCTTTTCCAGTTCGTTGAGTCCTATCCGTGGATCCCCGCCCTGGGTATTGGCTACTCCATGGGAATCGACGGCATGGCGCTCGTGCTCATCGGTCTGGCAGCGACCCTGGTCCCAGTCGTGATCCTGTCTGCCTGGCGCGATCCCGAGAATGGTTCGGTCCGCGGCTACTTCGCCCTGATCCTCGCCTTGGAAACCACCATGATCGGCGTCTTCGCGGCGACGGATCTGTTCCTGTTCTACGTGTTCTTCGAGGTCATGCTCGTTCCGGTCTATTTCTTGATCGGACGGTACGGCGGTCCGCAGCGTTCCTATGCAGCGGTGAAGTTCCTGCTCTACAGCCTGGTGGGTGGCCTACTGCTGTTGGCTGCGCTGATTGGACTCTTCGTTGTCGGTCTGCAGACCACCGGTCAGGCAACCTTCGATTACGAGGGTCTGTCATCCATCCCGATCGACCCGAACGTGCAGAAGATGTTGTTCCTTGGCTTCTTTATCGCCTTCGCGATCAAGGCACCGCTCTGGCCTTTCCACACCTGGCTCCCCGACGCCGCAGGGCAGTCCACACCGGCGACGTCCATCCTGCTCATTGGGATCCTGGACAAGGTCGGCACCTTCGGCATGCTGCGCTACTGCCTACCGATCTTCCCGGCTGCATCGGAGTTCTATGCACCGGTAGTGATAGGTCTGGCTCTGATCGGCATCTTCTACGGCGGCTACGTGGCGCTCGAACAGACCGATATGAAGCGACTCTTTGCCTATTCGTCACTTTCGCACTTCGGTTTCATCGCCCTTGGCATCTTCGTGTTCACTGCGATCGGGCAAAGCGGTTCCATCGTCTATATGGTGGCGCACGGCCTCTCGGTGGCAGCGCTGTTCATGACGGCGGGATTCCTGATGCAGCGCAATCGCGGTTCCAGCCTCATCAGCGACTACGGCGGTATCAACAAACCCGCACCTGTGCTGGCCGGCTTCTTCCTTTTCGCGGCCTTGAGTTCGCTGGCACTGCCGGGGCTGGTGTCGTTCGTTGGCGAATTTATGGTCCTGTTGGGTGCCTTTGAGCGCCTGATGATCGTCGGGGCGGTCGCCACGCTCGGCATCGTGCTCACCGCCGCATATGTGCTGCGCGTCTACCAGCGCACGATGACCGGGCCGGTTCCGGAAAGTCTTGCCAATATGCCTGATCTCAAGGGCCGGGAGATCACCGCACTGGTGCCAATCGTGGCGCTGACGATCCTGCTGGGCGTCTTCCCGGCACCGATTCTGAATGTGGTCAACCCAACGGTTGATCGCATTGTGGCAGTCGTCGAAGGGAATGGGCAGTGATCAGCGCGGCTGCGGTGCGCCTAGCGGAAAGCACCTTCACCTTCCCGGAGTTCAACTACCGCGCCCTGGCTCCGGTACTCATCCTCTTCAGCGCCGCAGTGCTGTCGGTGCTTGTTGAGGCGTTCGTTCCCCGGCGCGCTAGGCGCGCCTGTCAGCTCACCCTCGTTCTAGCGAGCCTGCTGGTCGCATTCGCTTGGGTGATCACGTTGGCAGGCACTCGCACCATCACGGGGGCAGGGTCCATCGTCATTGATGGCCCGGCACTTGTCATCCAGGGGGCGCTACTTCTCATTGGGATCCTCGCCGCCCTCCTCATCGCGGAGCGGGGCATTGACCCCAACGGCGATGCCTTCGCGCCCCGCGCATCCACGTTGCCTGGATCAATCGACGAGCAGGAATTCACCACTCGCGGGTACCTGCAGACCGAGGTGTGGCCCCTCTTCCTGTTCTCGCTGACGGGAATGCTGATTTTCCCCGCTGCCGGTGACCTGCTGATGATGTTCATCGCACTTGAGGTCATGTCGCTACCGCTCTACCTGCTCGCCGGTATGGCCCGTCGTCGGCGCCTGCTCTCGCAGGAAGCCGCGATGAAGTACTTCCTGCTCGGGGCATTCTCGTCGGCGTTCTTCTTGTACGGATCAGCACTGGCCTACGGCTACGCAGGCTCCATTGATCTGGGCGTCATCGCCGAGGTTTTAGCAGCCAAGCCCTCCCAGAACATGCTGATTCTGGCTGCCATGGGGTTCATTCTCATCGGCTTGTTCTTCAAGGTGTCGCTCGTTCCTTTCCACCAGTGGACTCCGGACGTCTACCAAGGATCCCCGACACCGGTCACGGCTTTCATGGCAGCGACGGTGAAAATTGCAGCTTTCGGGGCCCTGCTGCGTGTGCTCTACGTGGCCTTCGGCGGCCTGCGCTGGGATTGGGAGCCCATCCTGTGGATCGTGGCTATCGCCACGATGGTGGTGGGCTCGGTCATCGCTGTGGCGCAGACCGACATCAAGCGAATGCTCGCCTACTCCTCAATCGCCCAGGCTGGTTTCATCCTGGTGGGTGTTACGGCGGCCAGTGGCGCGGGCCTGGCCAGTTCGCTGTTCTACCTGGTTGCCTACGGGTTCACCACGATCGGTGCTTTTGCGATCATCACGATGGTTCGCGATGCAACCGGCGAGGCGACTGCCCTGTCGAAATGGTCCGGCTTGGGACGCAAGTCCCCGATTGTTGCCTCGCTGTTCGCGCTCTTCATGCTCTCGTTGGCCGGCATCCCACTGACCAGCGGCTTCATTGGCAAGTTCAGTGTCTTCGCAGCCGCGATCGAGAGTGGTGCGGCGTGGCTGGTCATCGTGGCAGTCCTGATGTCGGCGGTCACTGCCTTCTTCTACGTCCGGGTCATCGTGCTGATGTTCTTCAACGCACCAAACCAAGACACCGCCAGCGTGGTAATCCCCTCTGTCTTCACAACTATTGCCGTGGCAGCCTCCGCAACCATCACCGTCGTGCTCGGTATTGCACCGCAGCCAGTCCTGGAACTGGTTGCGAATGCCGACATCTTCCTTCGGTAGTAACGTGACGGCATGAGCCGGATCGCCCTCGATCGTCTGGCTCCCGACTCCGGGCTCGAAGAGCTGCTGGCCGACGGGCTGACTGAGGTTGAGCGGTCGTTGCGCCACGCCGTGACCAGTGAGTACCCCTTCGTGACCGAAGCCTCCCGCCACCTTGTGGATGCAGGCGGCAAGCGGTTTCGCCCATTGTTGGTGCTGTTGGCGGCTCAGTTTGGGGACGGCAACACGCGCCCGGTTATCGATGCAGCGGTTGTGGTCGAACTCACACACCTGGCGACGCTGTATCACGACGACGTCATGGACGAAGCGAAGATTCGTCGAGGCGCGGCCTCAGCCAACGCACGCTGGGATAACACCGTTGCAATCTTGACGGGTGACTTCCTCTTCGCCCGCGCATCGGACATCCTGGCGGACCTCGGACCGGAGGCCGTTCGGGTTCAGGCGCGCACCTTCGAGCGTTTGTGCACCGGGCAGATTCGCGAGACTGTTGGGCCAGAAGAGGGCATGGATCCGGTCAAGCATCACCTTCAGGTGTTGGCAGACAAGACCGGCTCGCTGATCGCCACATCAGGCCGTTTTGGCGCGATGATGTCGGGTGCTGATGAAGC
>JAGWVT010000227.1 GCA_018970765.1 Actinomycetales bacterium | reverse complement strand
GCGCTGGCACCGTCCACGGGCGTGATCAGTGGTACCCCAACGGCGGTTGGTACGTCGAATTTCTCCGTCACCGTCGCGGACGGCACTGGCACGGTGACGGCTCCCGTCGCTTTGTCGCTGACCGTGGTGAATCCGCCCGCACCTGCGCCAGCCCCGACGGGTATTCCGTATGACTGGGAGTCGGCGAATAGTCCGGATAATCCGGCGTTTCCGCGCAACGGAACGTCGCCGTCTCCGAGTCCGTCGGTCTCGGTGGTGCCTTCGGTGAATCCTTCACCGTCACCACCTGGTGATGATCAGCGGTTGGGTGAGGTTCGTACGAACGAGGTTGCGTCTTTGCCGCCTGGTCGTGCGGTGGCGTATGTGAATGGTCAGCCTGCGCCGGTGACGGTGACGCGTTTGGCCGGGGGCGGCGGTGTTGGGGTGTCTGGTTCGGGGACGTCGATCATTCTTGCTGGTCGTGGAACGGATGGGCAGCCGCTTGGGTTGAACCCAGATGGGGTGTTGCTGCTGCAGTCGGTGCAGGGTCCGGCTGCGGCGGGTCTTCGTGCGGCTGCCATGGGCACGGGGACGCAGCCGGTGGTGGAGATGCGCGGGGATGGGTATGAGCCGAATAAGCCGGTGAAGTTGTATTTGTTGTCGTATGGCTACATGGGTCAGGTGTTGGCGGATTCCAATGGTGATTTCTTCGGGCATGTGACGATGCCTGCGGGTATCTCGTCGGGGCCGCAGACGCTGCAGGCGAATGGCTACAACCCGCTGCGTGAGGTTCGGTCACTGTCGCTGGGTGTGCAGGTGACGGGGCAGGCGTCATCGCAGGTGGCGACGAAGCAGGCCTCGGGGGTGGTGTCGTTTGCGCCGGGTTCAACGAAGGTGACGAAGAAGTCCCAGGCTGCGTTGCGGGCGATCCTTGCCAAGGCGGGTAGTGGCTCGGTGGTCAAGGTGTCAGTGGTGGGCTACGGGCCCAAGAATGGCAACACGATGCTGGCAGCTAAGCGGGCCCAGGCGGTGGCTGCGTACCTGAAGTCCTTGGGGTTGACGGCAACGATTACCGCCGACGGCTCTGGCGTAGCCAGGCCGACGAGCGTCAAGGCCAGGCAGGTCGTCATCACCATCTCGCACACGTAGGCCTTCTGCTCAGATCTTCTAAATCGTCGGTCGGCGGGTGCGCGCGTAGCCTTGGGGGGTGCGCGCGCATCCAGCAGGGCCTCGGCACGCAGATCAATTAGTTGGGGCAGGTCTGGTTGCGCCGGCCGGTGACCTCAACGCGCTGTCCGCGGTGTGGCCCCAAGGGTCGGTGCGAAATGCCAATGGGGCCCTGGTGGTCGGTGGATGTGATGTCCGGGAGTTGGCAGGGCAGTACGGCACCCCGTTGATGCTGCTCGACGAGGCCGAGGTCCGTCAGCGGGCACGAGCCTTTCGGCAAGCCTGGGTCGAGGTCGGTGCTGGATTCGTTTACTACGCAGCCAAGGCTTTCATCGCCACACGGGTGGCGCGCTGGGTCAGTGAAGAGGGCCTCGGCGTTGATGTCGCCACCGGTGGGGAACTCGAGGTAGCGCTACGCGCCGGCGTGCCAGGCTCAAGGTTGCTCATGCACGGCAACAACAAGTCGATGGCTGAGATTGAGCG
>JAGWVT010000226.1 GCA_018970765.1 Actinomycetales bacterium | reverse complement strand
TGCAGCGTCATACCCATCAGGATCTGAAAGGTGTTATTACTGCGTGGGTACAGGACGCACAGCGCACTGCTGCTAACGCAGACACTGTAAGCACGGCGTCGACCATGATTCCCCACCCCGGTCACCTCACTGGGGGGCGACTGAGTGTCGGTGTCGCCACACCTTGGACTCCGCAGCGCACGGGGGTTGCCGACTTCTCGGCCACCACCATCACTGCGCTGGCACACATGAGCGACGACGTGGACGTAACCGTCTACACCACCAGTGACGCCGAAGTGATCGACCTACCAGCCCGATCCGTCGACGAAATCCTCGCCAATCCGCGACATCCCCATGATCGATTCATCACCGTCATCGGCAACAGTCACTTCCACCTACCGCACCTGGAGATCTTGGCCCGACTGCCATCGATGGTGATCGCTCACGACACTCGCATGAACGAGTTGTACCTGTCACTGCGCAGTACTGGCGGCCTACGCGAGGTAATGCTGCGTGATGCGCGCAGCGATCGGCCCCGTCGGATAGAACCGGATCTCGAACTGCAGATCGAGGACATGCGCCTGCTGCAGAATGCCGCGTTCTGGGAGGTGGCAAACCAGGCGCAACCACTGGTGTTGCATTCAGTCACCGCAGCTGATCGCATCGCGGCCGAAACAGGGGTGCGACCCCATCTACTCCCATTCGCCAATCAGCGCGTACCCGACACCGCGGTTGTCACTGCGGCTATGCGAGTGCAGGCTCGCGCACGTCTGGGATTCGATGACGATCGCGTCCACCTGGGTTCATTCGGCTCCATTGACACCCGCACCAAACTCTCCGATGTCGTCGTCGAAGCAGCTGCCTGGCTCAACCGGTGGGGGCTACCCACCGTGGTACACCTAGTGGGCAGTGGCCTACCCGAGCAATGTGCGGCACTGCAGGCTCAGGCCGAGCTCGCCGGGGTTGCCGGCCTGGAGATAGTCGGTTTCGCGGACGAGGCACGCTTCCGCGATTACCTGATGGCGGTGGACCTAGGTGTCCAACTGCGTGTCAGCCCACTGCTGGGCGTCAGCGGGCCACTGTCGGATCTTGCGGCATTCGGCACTCCGTCACTGGCCAGCCTTGGTTTGTGCCAGGACGTGGACACCCCGGGCTACGTCGATCGACTGCCCGACGAGATCAGCCCACTGCTCGTCGCCGAGGCCGTGAAGGCCCGGCTGGCCGAGCCCATTGACCCAGAAACCCGCGAACAGCAACGTCAGCAATACCTCGCGGGAAAGCGTCCCGAGGTCTATGCCGACCAACTCCTCGCCCTACTGCAGGCAGGCGCGGCATGAGCGTCTTGGCAATCGACCTAGAACAGTTCGTCCGCGACCCCTACGGCACCGGCATCCAACGCGTACTGCAGGGCATGGCCCGTCATTGGCCCAACGATGTCCTGCAAGCGCAGTTTGTGATTCCCTGGGGTGACGAACTTGCCCTACTGGACTCTGAGCAGGCCACCGCTCTGCTTGACCTACCCTTCCAGGACCACCCCGACGACGTTGACCTGCGATTCGTGATTCGCGATCACCTCGTCGACTTACAGCCAATACGCGTTGACTTCGGTCGGCTACTTGCTCTGGTCGACGGATGGTTCCTGCCGGAGGTGAGCTACCTCGATCA
>JAGWVT010000076.1 GCA_018970765.1 Actinomycetales bacterium | reverse complement strand
TCCGGTGAACGGTGAGCGCCTACCGATCTGGGCTGCCGACTACGTCCTGGCCGACTACGGCACCGGGGCCATCATGGCCGTTCCCGCGCACGACCAGCGTGACCTGGACTTTGCCCGCGCCTTCGACCTGCCCGTGCGGGTAGTGGTCGACGCAGGTGAGGATCCGGCGCAGACCGGAGTCGCCACCACCGATGATGGACCGCATGTGAACTCCGGTCCCCTGGATGGGCTGGACAAGGCTGCAGCGGTTGCTCGGATGATCGAGATTCTGGCCGAGCAGGGGGCTGCACGTGCTGCGGTGAACTACCGCCTGCGCGATTGGTTGATCTCGCGCCAGCGCTACTGGGGTACCCCCATTCCGATCATTCACTGCCCAGCCTGCGGTGAGGTACCAGTCCCACTCGACCAGTTGCCCGTCAAACTGCCGCCAGCCGAGGGCCTTGACCTGAAGCCCAAGGGGTCCTCACCACTGGGTGCAGCGACCGCATGGGCTGAGGTTGCCTGCCCGCGATGCGGTGGCCCGGCCCGCCGTGATCCGGACACTATGGACACCTTCGTGGATTCGTCCTGGTACTACCTGCGCTATGTCGACCCGCATGATGCGGCCAACGCGTTCGACCCCACCAAGGTCGCGCAGTGGTTGCCGGTAGACCAATACGTCGGTGGCGTCACTCATGCGATTCTGCACCTGCTTTACAGCCGGTTTTTCACCAAGGTGCTCTACGACATGGGTCTGGTCACCTTCACTGAGCCCTTCACGCGATTGCTGAACCAGGGCATGGTGATCATGGCCGGGTCAGCGATGAGCAAGAGCCGCGGCAATGTGGTGCGCCTTTCAGATGAACTTGCCGAGCATGGCGTGGACGCGATCCGGTTGTCGATGGTGTTCTCCGGGCCACCTGAGGACGATGTCGACTGGGCCGACGTGTCGCCGTCGGGCTCACGAAAGTTCCTGGCGCGCGCCTGGCGGTTGGCAGGTGATGTGACCGCACCAGTTGGTGCTGATCCCACCTCCGGCGATCTGCAGCTGCGCCGTGCGACCCATCGCGCGCTGCACGACGCAGCGGCTGCCGTCGAGACCTATCGCTTCAACGTTGCGGTGGCGCGCATGATGGAACTGGTTAATGCCGCACGCAAGGCTATTGATACAGGTTGCGGTCCGGACGATCCAGCGGTGCGCGAAGCCGCTGAGGCAGTGGCCATCATGCTCTCGCTGGTTGCGCCCTACACCGCCGAAGACATGTGGGCGCGCTTGGGGCATGAACCATCGGTGGCCAGAGCTGGCTGGCCAATTGTTGACCCGAGCCTGCTGGTAGAAGACACCGTGACCTGTGTTGTGCAGGTCGGAGGCAAGGTGCGTGAACGTCTGGAAGTCTCACCCCAGATCGGCGCCGATGAACTGCAGGCATTAGCGCTGGCAGCAGTGGCCGAAGCGATTGGTGATCGACCTCTGCGTACGGTGATCGTGCGCCCACCGAAGTTGGTGAACGTCGTCCTGCAGGAGCCCTAATCGACATCTTGCGGGTTACGCCGACGCAGGTCCGTCGCGTCGCCCTTGAGCAGCAGGACTTGGTCGAGACTCGACGCCCCAAGGCTGCTGCACACGCTCTGCTACCGATGGTGCGGCAATTAGGTGCCGTTCAGTTAGACACCATCAGTGTGTTGGCGCGATCCCACGAACTGGTTGCCTACGCCAGGCATGGCGCAATCCCACGGGCGGAAATTGAGTCAGCGTATTGGGATGGTGAGTGCTTCGAGTATTGGTCGCATGCGGCCTGCATCCTGCCGGCTGAATCCTGGCCGCTATTCGCGTTTCGACGTCGACATCACGTACGACGTGGCTGTCAATGGTCCGATGCGCCGTCCGCGCGCTCCCTACGCACGGTGCTTGACCGACTGCGCAGCGATGGCCCACTGACCGTGAGCGAACTGGGTGGTGCTCGGCGCAGTGCTGGATGGTGGCAGTGGTCGGAAGCCAAGAACGCCCTGGAATGGTTGCTGCTGGTTGGGCAGGTGACCTGTGCGCGTCGAGTCGGCTGGCGCCGTGTCTACGACCTACCTGAGCGCGCTTTGCCCACCGAGGTCACCACGCCGACTGAGCAATGGGTTGATGATGACGGCATCGCGGGACCCGACGACCACACCTGCCAGGTTGCCCTAGTTCGTGCCGCCGCGAGCACCGTGGGCATAGGTACGGCGGCAGATATTGCCGATGTCCATCGCCTCAATGCGGGGCGGATTCCAGAGCTGGCTGGGGATGCGGGGCTGGTGCCGGTCGAGGTTCGCGGTTGGGCAAAGCCAGCTTGGACTACTCCTGAGGTTGCCAACCGGTTGACCAATGAAGCACAGTCGCGCAGGTCCGTGCGCTCGCGTACCACCCTGCTCTCGCCTTTCGACTCGCTGGTCTGGTTCCGGGATCGCGTCGAGCGCCTGTTCGGCATCACGCACCGCCTTGAGGCCTACACGCCAGCGGCCAAGCGCGAGCACGGCTACTTCGCGATGCCGGTCCTGCACCGCGGGGAACTCGTGGCCCGTGTCGACCCCAAGCGCGAGGGCAACACGTTGGTCGCCGAGCGCGTGACACTTCATGATGATCGGCCAAGCACCATGACCGGCACAGCACAGGCATTGGTCGAGGCTGCCGGATGGGTTCAGGCAACGGATGTTCGCCTCGGCACAGTTCGCCCGGCGGCACTGGCACCAGCCCTACATCGGACACTCAGGTCCGCGCACAAGGGGCGGCAGTCGCACGGCCCGATCCGTACAGTGCTCTCGTGAGCGTGGTAGGCGCGGGTGTTCGCGTCATCACCGATTCAACTTCATATATGCCCGCCGACTGGCCGGTCAGATACGGGATTAATGTAGTGCCGGTTCAGGTGATCGTCGCTGGCCAGCCCTATGACGAGACCGACGCCGACCAGGCGGAGCGGGTTGCCCGGGCCCTGCGCAGCTTTGAGGATGTGACGACCTCCCGGCCCGCACCGGACCGATTTGCTCGCGCCATCGCCCAAGCGGCGCAGCAGGGCGCAGGCAGTGCCGTCATCGTCACGCTATCTGCGGCAATGTCAGCCACGTATGACTCGGCGGTGATCGCTGCACGTGAGGCAAACATCCCGGTCACGGTCGTCGATTCGCGATCCATTGCCATGGGCCTAGGGCTGGCTGTTCGTGCAGCGGCAATCGCTGCGCAACGCGGGGAAGGGCCAGAAGCGGTCGCCATGATCGCGCAGCAGGTGGCTCAGGCCTGCACCATCGTGTTCTATGTCGACACCCTTGAGTACCTGCGTCGTGGGGGGCGAATTGGTAACGCGCGTGCCGCGGTCGGCCAGGCGCTCCAGGTGAAGCCGCTCCTGGGTGTGCAGAACGGCGAGGTCGTGGAACTTGATCGAGTACGCACAGCGACCAAAGCGATGCAGCGCATGGTGGAACTCGCGCAGGACGCGGCCACAAACATTGAGCGGCCTTGCCTCGTGGTGCAGCACCTGGATGCAAGTGTGCGTGCGCAGGAACTGGTAGACGTGCTGCGCGCGTCGCTACCCGAGGCCGAAACCGTCGAATTCATCGAATGTCCGGTTGGTGGGGTCGTGGGTGCCCACGTTGGTCCAGGCATGGTTGCGGTGGTCGTGGGACCTGCGGCGGTTTAGGACCGCCTGGACGCTGTGAGCTAGAGAGATCGAGGGTCCAAAACCTGGATAGGAAAGCGTGCGAAGTCGGTGTCCAAAGTGGCCACCGTCAAGCCATACTCAATTGCCTGTGCGGCAATTTGCGCATCCGTCACGAGGTTTCCCGTTACCTCGTATTCGACGACGAGAGTTCCCAGTAGGTCAACGGTTCGAGCAGTGACATCGGGGATCCAGCTCGTGGGAGCATCCAGCCACTGCGTGATTATCGCCCAGGCCTGGTGCGGTTCAAGGGGGTTAGCCATGATTCGGGGATGAGTGCCGATGCGCAGAAAGGCTGCGAGGCTCTGCACGGGAAGTCCGACCCGTACCTGCCCATTCAGGGATTCCTCAAGCCAGTGTCGACACGCATCATGATGTCGCGCTGAAGAGTCTGTGGCGTAGAGCAATACGTTGGCGTCAACGAGATACAAATTAGTGCTGATCCAGGTTGTCGAGTACTTCGCCGATATTGCTGACATCTCCCCGCATGCCAAGGGAATAGGTCATCTGGTGAAAGAGTTCAACTGATCTGTCTTGCTGCAAGCCGGATCGAACTAGTTGATTAACGGCCTCGCTGAGTCCTAATCCTTGTTGTCGCCGTACCCGCTCGACCGCGGCGACAACGTCGTCGTCAAGGGTTACGGTAGTGCGCATGTGCCGAGCGTAACATCGTGATGCGGCGTTTGAAGCACCATGATGACAACTCTGCACGCCGTCAAACTTGCATGCTCTCCGTGATCCACAAGGGCTCCAGCACGCCCCGATCATCCACAATGGCGGATGCGGATGCGCGATGCGCGGCGCACACGCCTACCTTGCCGGCATGGAGGTACGACACCTGGCAGGGGACCTAAGTCGCCGACTGCGGTCGGAACAACCGGACCCAGAACGCTTGCAAGCCAGACTTGACCTACTCGCTGCGCAGTGGCACCCAGCGCCAACCGGGGAAGACCTGGCGCCCCCACCCTCCGATGTTCTAACACCACCTTCGCTTCCTTCCGGTGCGGCCAGATTCCCTCGAATTCCGCGCCTTGATAAGCGTGGCTGGCGGGCCCTCGTGATGCTGCTGGCCGCGGCGGCAGTGGTGCCGGCCTGGGCCTGGTGGCAGGGACGTCCTCTGCCAGTGACGGAAATCGACGAATCGCCAACGGTTGCTGCCTCATCTGCTCCATTCGCGGAAGCGTCCTGGGCAGGCGCCACACCGTCAGTGGTTGTCGTGCACGTCATTGGCTCCGTTCGCAAACCGGGCCTGGTGCGCCTTTCCGCCGGGGCACGTGTGGCCGATGCCATCGCTGCTGCTGGTGGAGCGAAGTCCGCGAAGGCTCTGTCATCGGTGAACCTCGCCCGGCTTGTTGTCGACGGGGAGCAGATCGTCGTCGGGAACAACCAGGGCGCCCAATTGGCTAGTGGCCTAGCAGGGTCTTCTGGGAGCAGCGGTCCGCTCATCAGTGTGAATGCAGCAACCGCCGCGCAGTTGGAGGAACTCCCGGGCGTGGGGCCGGTGCTAGCGCAGCGCATCGTCGACTGGCGACTGAGCAACGGCCCCTTCCGCAGCGTCGACGAGTTGGGCGAGGTGAGCGGGATTGGCGCATCGATTCTCGAGCAGTTGCGCTCCAAGGTAACCCTGTGACTCGGAGGTGCGTACCATAATGATATGTAAATATGCTAATGTGCGTACATGCGAACCACACTTGTGCTCCCCGACGACCTTTATCGCGAGGTCAAACTCACCGCAGTGCAGCGTGGCGAGACAGTGACGTCATTCGTGGTGGCCGCTCTGAGGTCTGCGCTGGTGGAAAGTCCGATTGAAGGTTCTGCCATGCCCGTCCTGCCGGATGCGGGGGCGTACCTGGCGACGATCGACCTGGACGACACATCTGCCGTCTTGGAATTTTTGGACGAGGCAGATCGTGCTCTGCCTTGACGTCAATGTCCTAATCGACCTGCTTCAACCGCGCGCCGAGCGCCACGCTGTCGTGCGCGCCTGGCTGCAGGATCGGGTTCAGGCCAAGGAGCGTGTGCTGATTCTCCCTGACGTCGCAGCGTCCTTCATTCGTATCGCATCCAGTGCACGTCTATGGCAAACACCGCCAAGCACCACCTCAGCTGCACGAGCTATTCGGGAACTGTGCTCTACACCAATGTTTTCGATGGCAGGTGCGACCCCGCGTAGGCTGACGATCTTCTTTGCCTTACTCGATCGCTATTCCCTGACAAGCATGGACGTCACCGACGCATTCATCGTCGCTGGTGCGGTAGACCTCGGTGCAGTACTAGTGAGTTCAGATGCCGGGATCAGCAGATTCACTGAACTTGAGGTCGTTCACCCGACGTAACTGGGGTCTGACTTGACCCTTATAAGCATTCGACTCCGACGCTTTTGGCAGCTTTGAGGAGTTGCCGGTCAAGTGTGGCAAGTGGTTGTTCACTCAATATCGCCACCTGCAGGTAGGTCGCATCATAAGCCGAAAGGCCGTGACTGACTGCCAGGGAAACAATCATTTCGGGCGCTCCCTCGTCAACCACTGCGAACGGAATCGCCATCAAGTCCTGCAGGATCGCCGTTGCCTGGGCTCGCGAAGTGACTTTGCGTCGTTGCCAAAGTGAAAGAACATTCATGATCTCGAAACGCCAGAGGTGAGGGACAAGCGCCACGCGTTCGTCGAGCAGAGCCCGCTTTGCGCGCGACTCAGGAGTTGCCCCAACTGTGAACCACTCCAATGCCAGCGAGGCATCAAGCACAAACCCCCTCACAGGCGCCCTGCCGAGATATCCCCTTTGATGGTTGCTCCGCTGGGCAATGTGACCGCTCGGGCGTCGACCCGTGCCCAGAATTCCTGCCAGTTTCGAGCAGTCGTGGCGGTACCGACCGGCACGAGCCGAGCAACGGGCCGTCCATGCTTGGTGATGGTGACCTGCTCACCGGCCTCGACCCGTTGCAGAAGCTCGGACAGGTGGGTCTTTGCTTCAAAGGCTCCCACAGTGACTGTCATGGTGACTCCCAAATCAACTAGTTGCCGACCAGATTAATCCATGCTCGCCACCAGGGCAAGGGTCGTGTTGTTAGGCACCTGCGCTGTCCTCAGGTTGTGGCGCGCCTCCACAGTGCCTGTCTGGGTCCTTGGCTGACCGTCGCGGTGTTCTTAGCGTCCACGGGTGCCGGAGGTGAATGTTTCGAGGGTCGGGCAGTTGGTCGACCTGCGTTTGGTTCCCGTGGCGGTTTCGGCGTGGATCACGGTGTTGGTGCTTGCGCAGTGCTGGTCATGGCTGACAGGTCTTGCTGCAGCGCGGGTGATCGCGGTGGGTGTGCTGATGGCCGGGACTGGGTTGGCGATCAGCGCACTTGTTGCACGGCTACCGGTGCTTGTCGGTATCGGGGTTGGTGCGGTGGCGATTGGGGTGCATCTGGTTGCGATCAGCGCGGCCCCGGTGACCGACTGGGTGCGCGCTGGTGCCACCGCGAGCGTGGAGGCAGTGATTACGGCGGATGCTGAGCAGCGGGTGATGGGTCAAGGTCCGATCTGGGGCGCAGCGGAGTTAGTCGAGCTACCGGCAAGCACCAGCAGTGTTGCCGCGCGTGGCCAGCGCGTGCAGGTGGCCCTGCCGATCCTGGTGCGCGCGAGTGCCCAGGTGAGTTTGCCGCCGGTGGGGTCCGTGGTGCGGCTGCAGGGGCGATTGCATCGAGCACGCGATCTGGGTCATGCCTTCGTGCTGACCCTGGCTGAATCCAGCACAGGTCCGTCCGACGCGGTGACGCTTCTGCGACGGCCAGGCCCCCTTGACGCGGCAGCCAACGCGATGCGCGCGGGGCTGCAGGCCAGCACCCAGCGGGTCGACCCTCGCGCTGGAGCACTGGTCGCGGGGCTCGCCATCGGTGATGAAACCGGCCAATCAACCCTGCTCGCCGACCAGATGCGAGCAAGTGGCCTGTCACATTTGACCGCTGTGTCTGGGGGCAACCTCGCGGTTGTTATCGCGGCGGTATTTGCGTTCTCTCGAGTATTGCGGATGCGGACTGGTTGGCGGGTGGCCACGGCCCTTGCGGCGGTTACCTTCTTTGTTGTCCTAGTGAGACCGGAACCCAGTGTGGTGCGCGCAGCGTTGATGGGTGCGGTGGTGTTACTTGGGTTACTTCCAGGTGGCCGGCGTGCCGGCCCCTCGGTGTTGGCCACTGCCGTACTGGTCCTGGTGCTGTGGGCGCCGGCGTTGACGGCGACCTGGGGCTTTGCCCTGTCGGTGGTGGCCACCGGCGGGTTGATCTTGCTCAGCGAGCCTGTCGAAGCACGCATGGCCACTAGTCGGGTGCTGGGGCGATGGCCCCTGTGGTGTCGGCAGGCAATGGCCGTCACCTTGGCCGCACAGATCGCAACCCTGCCACTGCTCATCGCCATGGGGGCCCCGGTGGGATGGGTCGCCGTCCCGGCGAACCTCCTTGCGATGCCCGCGGTACCGCTGGTCACGATTCTGGGTCTGCTCGCAACCCTTGTTTCGCCCGTGCTCCCGGTCGTTGCCGATGTCCTGACCTTCGCTGCCTCGTGGCCAGCCGCGTGGATTGCCGGCGTTGCTGCGGTAGGCAGCGAATTGCCGTTTGGTCAGATTCCCTGGCCGAGCGGGTGGTCGGGTGTTGGGCTTCTTGCCGCCTTCGTTGCTGTTGTCTGGTTGCTCCGGCGACCACTTCGCGTTTGGGTGCGGTACCCCGTTGTGATCGGCGCCGCGGTCCTGGCCATCGCGCTGGTGTTGACCGGTGGTCGCCGGGGCTGGCCACCTCCAGGGTGGGCAATGATCGCCTGCGACGTGGGCCAAGGGGACGGCTCGCTAGTGCGGGTCGGAACTGACTCCGCCGTGCTTGTCGATGTCGGTCCCGACGAACGTTCCATCACTGACTGTCTGACCGATGCGGGGATCTCCTCAATCCCGCTGGTGGTCATCACGCACTTTCATGCCGATCACGTCGTTGGGTTGGGTGCGGTGCTGGACCGATTCCCGGTTGGGCAGGTGTTCGTTACCCCCGTTGCCGAACCACAGGAGCTGGCGGCAATGGCCGAAGAGTGGACGACGCGTGCAGGGGTTCCGGTGCGGACCCTTCGGGCAGGTGAAGCCTTCAGTGTGCAGCAGGCCAAGTTCACCGTGATCTGGCCAGCACGACGGATTGATGCCGGCTCGGTACCCAACAACGCGAGCATCGTGATGGTTGCGGAACTGCCAGCGGACATGCCCGCACCGGATGCCGCAGAAGCAGGTTTGCGTGTCTTGCTCACCGGCGACGTCGAACGTGAAGCGCAGGCCGCGATTTTGGCCGCGGTGCCGGCCCCGCAGGTCGATGTGGTGAAGGTGCCGCATCACGGTTCGGCGAATGGCGACCCGAGGTTTCCGCAATGGTCTGGTGCCCGGGTTGCCATCATCAGCGTTGGGGAAGGCAACACCTACGGGCACCCTCGCGCGGAGGCCATCGCCGCCTGGCAGCAGGTAGGTGCCACTGTTCTGCGCACAGACCAGGACGGTTCTGTCGCGGTGGTGGCGAATCCCTTATCGATCGTCCGCGGGCCCTGATCACAATTCGTCACCGTGATCGGGGACTTGACCGAAGGTCCTTACAGCGGTGCGTCAGGATCAGCCCTATGGACAACACGACTCGGGCCCTGCGTCACCTGGCATGGGCCGATCATCAGTTTTTCGCGGCCCTGGAGGGTTTGCCCGATCAGGCATTTGCGGCCAGGTATGCGCAGCAGCATTGGCATGTTGGCCAACTCGCCGTGCACATCGTCGGGGCGGCCGAGTGGTACCGCTACTGCCTCACGGGAACGCCGTGGACTGAGCTAGGCGAACCTACCTGCGGTGCCGACATCGTGCCGCTGCGTGCCTACCTTGCCGAACTGGACGCGACATTGCTGGCTGAAGCGGGTCAACCTGAGGGCTTGGTGGAATTCGCTGACGAAGACGGTCCGCGGAAAGCACTGCGCTCAACCATCCTGACGCAGGCCTGTCACCACGCCGCCGAACATCGTGCCCAGATTGCCTGCGCCTTGGACGCCGGTGGCTTCGATGGTCCCGTCCTGGACGACTTAGACCTGTGGGCATTCGAACGATTCGAGCGGCAGTAGTTGGTCGTGTTGCAAGCTCTGCGCGAGGTTGACTCGGTGACGTCGCACTGACGTGAGAGGCTCCAGGCATGTCACGCATCTCGCTGGCGATGGGCGGTGAGCCGGTGCTCATCGATCGAGCTGTCGATCGAGCAGTAGCGCAGGCCCGGGCCGAGGTCGGTCCGGCGGTGCGGGTGTCCGTCAATGCCAGCGATGCCGATGCCGGCACAGCAATTCGTGAAGCAATGGCGCCCACCCTGTTCGGTGATGCAACCATCCTGATCGTCAAGGGCATTGAGGATTCCAGTGAGTCTGTCGACGCGGCACTGCGGGCCTATGTGCAGGAGCCGGTGGACACCTGTTACCTCATCGCGACGCATCCGGGTGGGGTCAAGGGCAAGGCATTGGTGGAGGTTCTGCGCGGAGCCGGGGCGCAGGTGGTGGATTGCCCGGTACTGAAACGCGGCCGCGCCACCGCGGACTTCCTGCAGGCACAACTGCGTGAGCAGCGGCGATCAATGACGCCCGAAGCTCTGGAAATCGTGATGAATGCGATCGGGCAGGATGTGCGCTTGCTCGTTGCGGCCATTGAGCAGTGCATCCGGGATATCGAGCACGATCCCATTACCGCCGACGATGTGCG
>JAGWVT010000225.1 GCA_018970765.1 Actinomycetales bacterium | reverse complement strand
AGGACAATGACAACGATCTGACCGGCACCAGCGCGCTTACGGTGTTGCGGGCCGGCCTCCTTCTTCTGCTCGCGCCTAGATTTCTTCTTCTCAGGCTTGATTGGAGTCTGTGCAACTGGTGCAGGCTGGCTCGCACCGTCACTGGGCATCCCGGTGCTCGTGCTCAGCAGAATCCGAGCTGTGTGATGATCGGGTGGCCCGGTGCCCCGCCAGGAGGCAATCTCGATGATGGTCCCAGGTGGCAGTTTGCCGAGCAGGACCTTCTGACCCTCGGGTAGATCAATCACCATCTCATCACCGGTGGGTAGCGCCGTGATAGCCGGCGACGCCGTAATCACCTGTGGCTGCGTGTTATCTGCGGCGCTCATCGCGAAGGCTCCATCAACAACAGTGCGGCACCAGCGGCGAGTACGCCCAACCAGAGCACCACAATGGCAGTCCAGACCAACACGGTGCGCGTCGATGGTCGGCGTCGCGACGGCTGCCCAGCGAGGAATGCCGCCTCATCGGCCACAGGGCGCTCACTGGAAGCCAGATCAGCCTGCGGACTGTGACCGACAAGAGTCATGGTGTTCGCCTGCGGTGTTTGAACGACGAATGCCCGCTGCCAACCCTCACCACGCAGCACCACCTGGGTAGTGCCTTCAACAGAAACCTCGGTGGCATCCAGCCAGGCATTGAGCCCGGGGTCAAGCCGTGCGACGCTGACAAACACAAGAGCAATCTACGCGCACACATCAGGCCTGTGCGCTCCCAGCCCCTAGCATGACTCGGTGGCTGGGTGGTGGCGTGCTCATAGGGCTCATAGAGCTCATAGAGCATGGTGGGTTGCCGCGGTCATCTTCCTCGTACTCATTGCCTCAGCCGCTTTCCGTTCATCGTTCGGCGTCATGCTGGTGCCCTTTGAGGAAGAGTTCGGATGGAGCCGAGCGGCAACCAGTCTTGCGGTCTCGGTCAACCTCGTCTTCTATGGTGTGACCGCGCCCTTTGCCACCGCATTGATGGAGCGCTTCGGCATTCGGACCATCGTGGCCGGTGCCATGGGCCTGATTGCCCTTGGCACCGGGCTGACCGTGTTCATGACCGCGTCCTGGCAGCTCGTCGTGCTCTGGGGCCTGGTCGTTGGGCTGGGAACAGGATCAACTGCGCTGGTATTGGGTGCCCTCATCGCTAATCGATGGTTCGCCACGCACCGTGGCCTGGTTCTCGGCATTCTCGGCACGGCGTTCGCAACGGGCCAGCTGATCTTCCTACCAGCGATATCTCGAACAATCGAGAACAGTGGCTGGCGCAGCGCCTCGCTGGGCATCGCTCTCCTCGCCGCACTAACCATTCCATTGGTTCTGCTGGTGGTACGCGATCGACCTGCCGATGTCGGCCTGCGCCCCTACGGCGCATCGGGTGACCCAACGCCCGCCGAACTGGCCAGCAACACCACGGGAAATGCCTGGCAAGCCGCTCGTACCGCGCTGACCGTATTGCGCGGGGCCGCACGAACTCGCACCTTTTGGCTCCTTGCCGGCACCTTCTTTATCTGCGGCTGGACCACGAACGGCATCATCAGCACGCACTTCGTGCCGGCCATGCACGACCACGGCATGGGAGCCACTACTGCCGCCGGTCTGCTCGCGATCGTAGGAGTCTTCGACATC
>JAGWVT010000075.1 GCA_018970765.1 Actinomycetales bacterium | reverse complement strand
GGACGCCCCGGCAAGCGCTTGATCCTTCGATGAGCGAACCGGTGCGCATTCTGCACACCTCGGATTGGCATCTGGGACGAAGTTTGCATGGGTTCGGACTGCAGGAAGCACAGGAAGTTGCCGTCCGCTGGATCGTGCAGCGGGCAATCGAACTGCAGGTCGATGCGCTGGCGATCGCAGGCGATGTCTTCGATCGTGCTATCCCACCGATCGAATCGCTGCGGCTCTTCAATGAAGCGCTTGCCTCGCTGGCCGAACATGGCATCGTCACCGTCGCCACGGCCGGCAACCATGACAGCGGTGATCGCCTGGCTACCTACGGAACGCTGCTGCGGCCAGGTACTCACTTGGTTGGGTCGATCGGTGCCGTTGGACAGCCAGTACACGTTAAGCCCAGATCGGCGGGTGCACCGCTGCTCCTTTACCCATTGCCGTATTTGGAGCCGGATGTAGCTCGCCTGGAACTTGCTGAGCATCCTGAGGCGCTGCTAGAGCGTTCGCACCACGCTGTGCTCTCGGCCGCGTTGGACCGGATCAGCCTGGACCTTGCCGCACGCGGACGCCCACGCTCTGTTGTCATTGGGCATGGTTTTGTGACCAGTGACGGCAGTACTGGGGTCGAGACCTGTGACAGTGAGCGTGATCTCACCGTCGGTGGCGTGCAAGCGGTCAGCGCGAGCATCTTTGCTAATCGCGGGCTGGACTACGTTGCGTTGGGTCACCTGCATCGGCCACATACGGTCAGCCAGTCGCCGACAGTCCGGTATAGCGGGTCCTTGCTGCGCTACTCACTCTCGGAAAGCGCGCACTCCAAGAGCATCACCGTCGTCGAAATCGGTGAACCCGGTGCTACGCCGACGTTTTGGGAGGAGGAGATCCCCCAGCCCCGGGGCATGCAGCGGCTGCGTGGTTCGATGGATTGGCTCGTCGGCGGGGACTGTGCCGCGGCGCGTGCGGACTTCGTGGAACTAGTCGTGACCGACGATACCTATCCAGATCGCATGTATGCCCGACTCGATGCACTGTTCCCATTTGCCCTGACGAAAGAGCATCGGCCTGAGCGCGTTGCGTATCCAGTGATCCAGCAGCGGGGCGATGCTCGTGGACGCGAACCCATGGATGTGCTGCAGGACTTCTACCGCAAGGTCACCCAGATGGATCCGACTGAAGACGAGGTCGAATTGCTGCGGAAGGCCTTTGAGATGTCGCGGGATACCTAATGCGCATCCACCGCCTGACGTTTGCGGGTCTTGGCCCCTTCGCCGGTGAACACAGCATCGATTTCGATGCGCTGGGTGACGGTGCCCTGTTCATCATCGAGGGCCCCACCGGAGCCGGTAAGTCAACGATCGTGGACGCGCTGGTCTTTGCGCTTTACGGCGACGTGGCTGGCAGCGACTCTGATAAGCAGAGACTGCGCTCAGACTTTGCTGAATCATCTGATCCGAGCTTTGCCGAAGTTGAGTTCAGTACCTCTCGTGGTCTCTATCGGGTGCGGCGAACACCGGAGTTCGAACGGCTCAAGCGCCGCGGTGAAGGCACCACCAATGAGCGTTCCACAACGCAGGTTTGGCAGTCCACTTCGCCGGGGTACTGGGAAGTTATCTCGACGAGACACCAGGAAGCCGACATCGAGATCTACCGCATCATCGGCTTGGACAAAGCGCAGTTTCTGCAGACCGTGGTTCTGCCGCAAGGGCAGTTCGCTGAATTCCTCCATGCACGCAGCACCGATCGGCAGGTTATTCTCGAGAAGATCTTCTCCACCAGCATGTATCGCGCAATCCAGCAGTTCTGCGACCAGGCGCGCAAAAGCGTCGAGCAACGTCTCGACAATGCCAGGCGCGAGGTGCGCGAGGTGGTCAAAGGCCTGCTGGGCCGGGTGGGGGAAGACATCCCTGACGTCGTCGACGACTTACAGGAGTCACTTCTAGCACTAGATGGCGAGCCGGAGGATGCTGCGGATCGACTCGCCCAGGTTGATGAGCTTGTCAAAGAGGCGGTTCAGTTGGCGGACCAAGGGCGTGAACGGGTAGTCGCCACCAAGCACGCCATGCAGCGCCAGCAGCAGGCACTGGATCGACTTCGTCAGGCCCGAGCGATGCAGGATGAACTGCAACAGGCCACGCTCACGCTGGACTCTGCGCGCGCGGCTCTGCAGTCGTCCAATGCCGACCTACTCGAGATTGTTTGCGTTCATGCTGGACTCGGGATAGTCGACCAGACCGATGCGGCGCTGATTGCTGAGGAGGTGGAACGGCAACGAGCTGCACTTATGCACTTAGGTGAGCGTGCGGCTGGAGAGCCTGCCCTGCGCGAGCAGCACACTCGTTTGAAGCGTGAGGCCGATCGTGCCAAGGCTGCCTTGCAGCGCCTGTTGGAAGAGCGGACCATCACCATTCCTCAGCAACTAGCTGCAGTGATTGCTCAACTATCCAAGACCGCTCAGCAGGCCGACCAACAGGCTGCTGAGGCGCAGAACGCCGAGCAGTCGGCACTGCAGGGCAGGTTGGCCGGGATGGCGGCCACACTCGCCGGCACACTGCAAGTGGGGGACCCATGCCCGGTCTGCGGAGGTTTGGACCATCCGTCACCAGCGGACCCAATGTCCCAACAAGTAAGCGCCGAGGAGTTGGAGCGCGCTGGTTTGCACCGGCAGCAGACTCAAGAGGTTGCTGGACGGGTGCGCGCCGATCTGCAGGCCGCAACCACGGTAGCCACCGGCATTGAACTCCCCGGCGATGTAGCAGATGCCCTGAGTGCGGAGCCGGCGCAACTCAGTGCAATTCAACAGCGACTCGGCCAGATTGATGCTGAACGTTCCGCCCTGGTTGCGCAGGAGGCCCAATTGGCGGCTGATGCCCAGCGTTGCAGCGCGGAATTGGAGCGCCTGAGTGAAGAGTGCCGGCAGGCAGCCCAGCCATTCGACTCCCTGCAGGATCGCTTGACCGCGCTGGAGGAGGTCCGCACCGCGGCGCAGCAGGTGCGCCAGGACAGAGCTCATGAGATTGCGGCTGCTGAACGCCATGCTCAGGCGGTGCAGGCCGTGAGTCAAGCTCCGCCGGATGCCAGTGACGAAATCATCCAGCGTGTTACGGAGGCTGTTGATTTGGCGGTAGGTGAACACACGACCGCAGTGAGCTTCGCCGATCAGATGCAGCGCCTTGCTGATGCGATGGGCACGCTGTCCGGCCAGTTGCATGAGGCATGGGACCGCCTGGTGAAGCTTCGTGAACGCAGCGCAGCGGTGATTCGCCTTGCCGATGTCCTGAACGGTCGACCACCGAATCGACTGCAGCAACCACTAGCTGCTTTCGTCGTGCAGCAAATGTTCGACGAAGTAGTCGCAGCTGCCAACCATCGACTACAAACGATGCTGGGGGGCCGGTTCGCGTTGATCAGCACTGAAGAGGCCACGGGCCGAGAGCGGCTGCATGGACTCGGCCTAGCCGTGCGAGACCTTGCTACGGAAGCGGTGCGCAAGCCGCAAACACTCTCCGGTGGTGAGACCTTTTGCGCATCCCTAGCGTTGGCTTTGGGCTTGGCCGATACGGTACGCGCTAACGCCGGGGGAGTGGAGATCGGCATGCTGATCGTGGATGAGGGTTTTGGCTCGTTGGACAGTGCCAGGCTGGACGATGTGATGAGCGAGCTCATGCGTTTGCGAGCTGGCGGGCGAACGGTTGGCGTCATCAGTCATGTCGCCGAGATGCAGCGCAGTATTCCCGAGCGGATTGCTGTTCGACCATTGCAGTCTGGTGCGGGAAGTTCCTTGACGGTCTCATGGCAGAGCGCGTGACCCAGAACACCTTTGAGGCGGCCTCGACCGTCACGGACGGTCAATGGTTGGTGCCGGACGGTTGGCAGCAGGGCCGCGGTGCCTGGGGTGGTCTCGTGGTTGCCGCACACCTGCGTGCTGTTCATGCGCTTGATCCAGCACGTACCGTCCGCACGATTGCCTGTCAGATCCCAGCACCTGTGCCCACCGGAGCGCACCGGTGCGCGGTGACGCCGGTTCGCATCGGGTCGGGCATGTCGACCTGGCAGTCGGCAATGTCCGGCGTTGACAGCGGCGAGGTTGTCTCGGTTGCAACGGTCCTGCAAGCACAGCCACGAGAGCTCGCGGATTTTCCATCCATCACGGGCACGGTCAGTCGTCCGGACGCTCCCGACGCGGGTGAGGTTCCGGTCATCCCCGTGGCACCACCGCTGGGTCCGGTGTTTGCCGAGCACCTGCAGTTCCGCGTTATCTCAGGCATTCCCATGAGTGGCGGTGAACCACGCTGCCTGGGGTGGATCGACATTCCAGATGGAGCCCAGTGGGACGCCTTTCGACTGTTGGCCATCGTCGATGCCTGGTGGCCCTGCGTGCTGGTGGCCCTGTCTACGGTGCGGCCCATGGCCACCGTCGACTTCACCGCACACCTGCTCGTTGACCCGGCAACCATCCCGTCCGGCCCGTTGTTGGTGGATAACCGGTTGCTGGCCGAGCATGAGGGCTTCACGACGGAGGTGCGCAGACTCTGGACGGCCGACGGCCGGCTGGTGGTAGAAAACCTGCAGTCCATTGCCGTGATCCGGTAAGCCACTGGGTCCACTGGACCCGGCTGGCAGGATGACGGCATGGCCGAGCCGGTAGCTGCAGATCAGCCACGTCGGCGTGGACTGACGCGCCTTATCGGTGCGCTCGGCCCGCATCGCACCGTTGCCGAGCGTGCCGCACTGTTTGCCGCCGCCGCAGCCGTGGGACCGTCCTTCGAACCCGGGCTGCAGCCACGGCGCACAATCGACCAGGCGATTGCAACCGGCGTTATCTCGGCAACCACCCTGTCCGCAGTCACTGTCACCCAGAGCGCCATCGAATCTCTGGCGCGCACTGTGGCGCGTGGTCGATTGCAGCAGGCCTCGCCAACGGCACGGGTGGCCTTCGCGGTTGGGGCCAACGCCGCGGTTTGCGCTGGCATGATCGCCGTCGCTCGGGCAATCCCGCCTCGCGAGGACGAGAAGTTGCGTCGTGGCTTGGCGCGTGTAGCGGCCCAGCGCGTCGCACGTGTGGCCGCAGTGGGTGCAGGGCTCAGCGGCGTGATCGGGTCTTTGGATGCACTTGCGGCAAGCTCGCCGAAATTGCGGTGGGTCAATGATGTGCCCGTTGCGTTACCGGCCGGGCTGATCGCCTCGGCAATCGAGATCAATCGGGTGCATCGACGTGCCGAAGCCGCCGGTGACACCACGATCGCGAATGTCTCGACGCGAAACTCAACGTTGATCGCCGGGGCAGTGGGTGCAGGCGTGCTGGCCCTGCAGGCCGGCGAACGAGTCTTTGCACGTGGTGTGGCCAGAGGTATCGCTCGCGTGGCCCCCAGCTATGACGTCGTTTCGAACCCGATCGGCCACGCTGTCGCGCTCGGCGCACTCGGTGGTGCGCTGTACGGGGGCTATGAATACTTGGTCCGACGGGTCGAGCAGGGCGGTGCGGCAATCGAGCCGGCATACGCGAGCGCTCCGACGAGTCGATTTGTCTCCGGCGGGCCGGGAAGTGAGGTTTCATTCCTCTCGCTATCCCGCGAAGGACGGCGATTCGTCAACATGGCCCTGACGCGTAAAGAGATTGAAACCGTCATGCAGGAGCGGGCAAGCCATGACCCCATCCGAGTTTTCGTTGGCCTGGACACTGCGGTGGAGGTCGAGGATCGCGTTGATCTGCTAATGGATGAATTGGTTCGTACAGGCGCCTTTGATCGCAAACTGCTGGTGTTCGCATCACCGACCGGCTCTGGGTACATCAACTACGTTGCCGCGGAGACCATCGAGTACCTAACGCTGGGCAACTGTGCAATCGCGACGATGCAGTACTCCCTCTTGCCGTCATCGATGTCGTTGACGCGTACCCGCCTGGCAATCGAACAGAACCGCGCCCTCATGCATGCCATGACCGGCTATCTGCGTGGTATGCCCGCTCGTAAGCGGCCCAAGTTCGTACTCTTCGGCGAGAGTCTGGGCGCGCTAACCATGCTGGACCTGTGGCGGCATCGCACCGTTGAGGCCATGGAGCGGGATTTCGTTGCCGCCTCGTTGTTCCTGGGCACGCCATCGGCTACAGAGTTCGCCAAGGGCTGGCGCCTGGCACCCTCGCGAATCGACCCGCAAGGCAGCATCGTCGAAGTCGACAGTTTCGGCGATTTCCTAGCCATGCCCATGGAGAAGCGCGCGAGTGCTCGACACTTCCTCATCAGCCACGATGACGACCCAATCCCGAAGTTCGGGACCAATCTGCTGATGCGACGCCCGTGGTGGCTGGGGCCTGCCGAGTCGCGCCCACGGGGCGTGCCGAAGTCCAGCACGTGGCGGCCGGGGACGACCTTTGTGCTGACCGGCGTGGACCTGCTCAATGCCATGGAGGTCACGCCCGGTGTGTTCGGTCGCCGAGGGCATGACTACCGGGAGGACATTGCCCGCTTCGTAGCTCAGGCCTACGACCTCACGGTGACGCCCGAGCAGTTACTTCGCATTGAGCGAGCCTTGCGTGATCGTGAGTTGCAGTGGGCGCAGCGCCGCGTCGTCAGCGAACAGCTTGCCCGAGCTCGCGAGACCGTGACCCGTGAGATGCGCAACTGGGGTGTGAGTAGCGGCGGTGAACCCGACCTGAATCTGCAGCGCTTGCTGCGCGAACAGCAGGCTGTGGAGGCTGAACCGCTCAGCCGGATCCAGCCGAAGGCGTCACGCAGCGCTCCCGCGAAGAAGGCGCCGGCCAAGAAGACGCCCGTAGCTTCGCGGAAGGCGCCGGTGAAAAAAGCGCCGGTGAAAAGATCCCCAGCCAAGAAGGCTTCGCCGAAGAAACCTCGCACCTGAGCTCATGGTCAGTCAAGGGCCGTTGACCGGGCTTCGATTTGTTGAACTCGCTGGCATTGGCCCATGCCCCTTTGCGGCGATGGTGCTGGCAGACCTGGGTGCGCAGGGCCTGCGTATCGAGAATCCAGAGGGCGTTCATGCCCTTGGATCGCTGAACCACGACATCACCCGCCGCGGCCGCGAGGTCCGTCAGATCGACATCCGATCCGATGACGGTCGGGCCGAGCTGCTGTCGCTGGTTACCGAGACGGATCTGCTCATCGAGGGATTCCGACCGGGCGTCTTGGAGCGGCGGGGCCTAGGTCCACAGATTCTGCTGGAGCAAAATCCGGCGCTAGTGATTGGCCGCATGACCGGCTGGGGTCAGGACGGCCCATGGGCCCGCACTGCCGGGCATGACCTGACCTATCTGGCCGTTGCCGGAATCCTGGCGCACATCGGTCGACGCGGCGCACCGCCAACGCCGCCACAGAATCTGGTCGCCGACTACGGCGGTGGTGCGATGCTGCTCCTTGTCGGAGTGCTGGCGGCACTTTGGGAGTCGCAGCGGACCGGCGTCGGGCAGGTGGTTGATGCCGCAATGGTCGATGGTTGTGCCCTGCTGAGTGCGTTTGTGCGAGGCCTGCACGCCTCGGGTGCCTGGTCACTCGAGGCTGGCGTCAATCTCCTTGATTCCGGTGCGCCCTTTTACGACGTCTACCGAACAAAGGATGATCGCTGGCTGGCTATAGCTCCCTTGGAGCCCAAGTTCTTCGCCGAGTTCGTCGTACTCGCAGGCATTGATCAGTCGTGGTGCACGGCGCAGTACGACCAATCTCAATGGCCGGCACTTCGTGAAGCGATCGCCACGACGATTGTTAGGCGAACACGCGACGACTGGGCTCGCGTCTTCGAGGGCACCGATGCTTGCGTGGCTCCGGTGCTCACCATGATTGAGGCTGCCGAGCACCCGCACCTGGTCGCTCGCGGCACGTTCGTTACGGCGGACGGCATCACGCAACCGGCCGCTGCGCCGAGATTCCTACGCCGGGACTCGGGAGATGCCAGGGGGACTTGACGATTCCCAGCACACTGTGTTTATGTACTGCCACAACTGAATACCTCATCATGAGGGGCAGAGGGAATCGGCCCGTTGAAGCCCCGGCAACCAGTCAGTGATCTCGTTCGCGAGGCCTCCTGGCCAGGTGCCAAATCCGACCTGAAACAGGACAGATGAGCTGAAAGGGCCTCGTCATGACTCTTGCAACACTCGTTGATGTTCACGAAGTTGAGCTGCCCGCGGCGGGTGCCGCACAGCATCTGCAGTGCCGTGAATGCGGCTTCCGATTGCCCTTAGGCGCGGATTACGCCTGCCAGGAGTGCTTCGGTCCACTGGAGGTCGCCTACGACGTTGCGGGTTCTGTGTCGCGCGCCTCAATCGAAAGCGGTCCGCCATCCATGTGGCGCTACGCGGAGTTCCTCCCCGTCGATGCGCAGGCGAGCCACCGCCCAGGCCTGCAGCCGGGCCTGACCCGCCTTGTGCGGGCTGACAATCTGGCTGAAGCGCTGGGCGTTCGGCGGGTGTGGGTGAAAGACGATTCAGGGAATCCAACGCACTCCTTTAAAGACCGAGTGGTTGCCGTAGCCCTGGAAAATGCACGTCGACTCGGTTACCGGACTATCGCCTGCGCCTCCACGGGCAATCTCGCAAATGCCGTCGCCGCCGCCGCGGCGCGCGCCGGACTTCGTTCCGTCGTCTTCATTCCGGCAGACCTGGAACCCGGCAAGGTGGTGGCCACGGCTGTTTACGGTGGCACTGTTGTGGCCGTACGGGGAACGTACGACGACGTTAATCGGATCTGCTCGCAGGTCGCTGCGGATCGACATTGGGGATTCGTCAACGTGAACCTGCGTCCGTATTACGCAGAGGGTTCGAAAACGGTTGGCTTCGAGGTGGCTGAGCAGCTGGGTTGGCGGCTGCCCGATGCTGTTGTGGCACCAGTGGCGTCGGGCTCGTTACTGACCAAGGTTGACAAGGCATTTCGAGAATTCGTCGCCGCAGGATTGGTGGCCGAGCATCCGGCCCGGATTTTTGGTGCTCAGGCGACAGGGTGCTCGCCGGTCGCCCAGGCTTTCCGTGCCGGGGCCCAGGTCGTGCGTCCGGTCAAACCCGACACGATCGCAAAGTCGTTGGCAATCGGCAATCCCGCGGACGGTCCCTACGCCCTTGATGTCGTTCGTCGATCAGGTGGCGTGATTGCTGATGTCACCGATGCTGAGATCGTTGCAGGTATCGAGTTGCTCGCTCGGACTGAAGGCATCTTCGCAGAAACCGCTGGCGGCGTTGTCGTGGCGACCTATGGTCGCCTGCTGGCCGATGGCCATCTTGGTAGCGAGGATGAAGTGGTTCTTCTGAATACCGGCGATGGCCTGAAGACGTTAGCCGCGGTCGAGGCAAACTGCACACCCTCAGTGACGATTGAGCCCACCCTCGACGCGTTTCTGGCATCCGAAGCGGGTGGGGGACGATGAGCGTGCGGGTGCGGATTCCGACAATTCTTCGCAATTGCACAGGTGGGCAAGCGGAAGTTCAGGCCGCGGGTGCAACAGTGTCGGACGTGCTGGAAGACCTAGAGCGCACGTACCCGGGGATACGGGCCAGGGTGCTTGATGACGACGGCGAGTTACGTCGTTTCGTGAATGTGTATGTGGATGAAGACGATGTGCGGTTCCTGCAGGGTCTGAGTACGCCGGTCCCGGCCGGGTGTGCCCTTGCCATCATTCCCGCGGTCGCTGGGGGCCGTTGGTAATGCGAACTCAGTACTTGACCCGGCGTCGAGTCATCGACTTTGGCCGCATCGGCTCGGCTTTCCGCTGTCACTAACGCATTCGAGGCGCCCGTGGTCTCATGCAAGGCCGCGAGTTGCCAGGTACGTTGCACGCCATCCCGCCGATTGACGTTTTGCACATGTGTTCTGTATAAGGAAGGGACTTACGTTCATGTCACGTGTAGATGTTCTTGTCGATGCTGACTGGGTTACCCAACGACTTGATGACCCATCGGTCGTATTCATTGAGGTGGACGAAGATGCGTCCGCCTATGACAGTGGCCATATTCGGAATGCGATCAAGTTTGACTGGCGCCAGGATCTGCAAGATCCGATTCGTCGTGATCTCATCGGCCCGAAGGATTTCGCAGCGCTACTGTCGAAGTCCGGCATTACTCCCGAATCCACCGTGGTGCTGTACGGGGGAAATAACAACTGGTTTGCCGCGTATGCGTATTGGTACTTCAAGCTCTACGGGCACAGGGACGTGCGCCTACTTGACGGTGGACGCAAGAAGTGGGAATTGGATGAGCGAGAGTTGGTCACTGAGGTCCCCACGCGCGCCGCTTCACAGTACCCAATTCCAGTGGAGAACAGTGAAATCCGTGCCAAGCGTGACGACGTGCTTGCTGCTCTGAACGTCGAGCAATTGGTAGACGTACGCTCGCCGGACGAGTACGCAGGGCGACTGTTGGCTCCAGCGCACCTGCCTCAGGAGCAATCGCAGCGCCCAGGACACATCCCTACCGCACAGAACGTCCCATGGGCCAAGTCGGCAAATGATGACGGAACCTTCAAGTCGGACGAGGAGTTGGTCACGCTCTACCAGAGCGCAGGCCTGCAACCTGGT
>JAGWVT010000011.1 GCA_018970765.1 Actinomycetales bacterium | reverse complement strand
ACCCTGCCCGAGCACATCAACGCCCTCCTTTCCGGCCAAGTCATCCACGAAGACCTCGAGGTGTGGGAGTAAGGGTGTCGTATACCCCAGGGGGTATAAAAGAGGTCATTGGAAAGCGGAGAGTGAGGAGAACGCACATGTGTCAGCAAACGACCTGCAAGGTCTGCAAGAAGGCAACCTGGACCGGTTGCGGGCAACACAAGAACGAAGTTTTGCGGGGCATCCCCAAGAACGAACGGTGCGCCTGCACCCAGGCTCAAAAGGACGCGGCGCGAAAGCAAACCTTTTTGGGGCGCCTATTTGGCTAGCGGGTAGCGCTACTTTGCCTGCAGGTAGATCACGTTGCGTACACCCTTGCAAAAGCGCCGTAACTGAGTGCGCAGAGCGCCGTCCCGCTTCGTATTGCGATCACATGTGAATCGTGGCCGGCCACGCGTGTCGAAGGCATCCTGGGGCAGGGTGACGCCGCGAAGGTCTGCGCCCGCAAAGTTAGCGCCGGAAACCTTTGCGCCGGTGAAATTCGAACCAGTGAGGTCTGCGCCTGCGAACCACGCAGACGTCAGATTTGCATCGGTAAAGTTGGCTGCGCGAAGGTACGCCTTGGTGAAATCGTTTCGTGCTTGGACACCCAAGTCAGGCGTACTGAAATCTGAAGCAGTGAAATCGGTACCGTTCATGGTCGCTTCAGCAAACTCTCCCTCGCGTGAGGTCACCCCGATCATGTACCCGCCCGTTATGTCACTGCCGGTGAAATCAACTTTCGACAGTGAACTTCCGGAGAGGATCGTCGCGGGCAGCAAGGCATCCGAAAAGTCAACATCAGTCATCACCGAATCAGCGAAATCGCTGTGATCCAAGCGTGACTCGGAGAAGCTTGACGCATCAAAGATCTTTGCTTGTCGGAAGTTTACTTGCAAGAGCGTGCTTTGACTGAAATTGGATGCGCCAATTTGTGCCTTCTCGAAGCGACTATCGGATAAGTCGACGCTGCGAAAAGAACTGGAGAAAATTGTTGAATCGGAAAAATTGGTTCTAGTCCATTGAGCCGAAAAGCTCGTCACATTGGTCATTGTTACCGATGCAAACTTTGCATCGGTAAGCGTAGATCCCAAAAACGAAGCCCCCTCGAGTGTTGCGGATGAAAAGTTGGAACCGATCAAGGCTGCATCTCGAAAATCCGTGTTCTTATGCTCAGTCAAGATCATGACGGAGTTGCTTAGCGAGGCATTATGAAAGATCACCCCAGTGAAGCGGGACACTGAGAAGTCTGAGCCTTTGAGGTCGACAGAGTGCAGATTCTCATTTGTGAACTGCTGGTTGGTGAAGTTCCAGTTCGGACAAATCGCACCTGCTTGCAGTGAGCAGCCGTTGACCACCCGCACCATGGGCATGTGTGCAGTGGCATACGCCGGCTGAATGCTTGCAGCAACCAGGCAAAGCAAGGCAGCAGGCCAGATACTTCGGCCGGAGCGCACAGGTGGAGTGTAGGGCCCAGGTACCTCGTACTGTGCCCTGATTACCGGATCTAAGACTAGGAGCCCAGGTTACTTACGAGCCGATCAAGGGTTGCGTCGATATCGTCGAGCGTTGTGCGTGGATTGATGATGCAGAGTCGAAACACAGTTCGTCCACGCAACACTGTTGATGATGCAGCGGCAAAGCCCTCATGGTTAAGTGCAGCGATTGACGCCTTGTGCTCAGCGTCGGTCCTTGCTCGCCCGGCGAATGTCACGATCCCTAGCTGTGCTGGGGTGACAATTTCTAACTCCGGACGAGCCTCGATGCATCGCTGGGCGTGTTCACCTAGAGCAATGCCTCGATCAATGGCCTGCTGCAGTGTGGGAAGACCGTATGCACGAAATGTCAACCACAGCTTGAGAGCACGACTGCGTCGTGTGAGTTCAAGACTTCTGTTGTGGAGATCGACCTGATCGCCGGCCAGATCGGCGAGGTATTCCGGATGCATAGCGAATGTTTGTTCTAGGCTGCCCGCCCCTCGGACGAATAGACAGGCGATGTCGTACGGCTGGAAGAGCCACTTATGTGGATCGGTGACGAAGGAATCAGCCAATTCCAATCCTGGCATCGCCTTCCGGCCTCGAGGTGAAAGCGCCGCTGCTCCGCCGAATGCACCATCTACATGTAGCCACATGTCGTACTGACGGCAGAGTTCGGCGAGTTGAACAAGATCGTCGACAGCTCCCGTGTTGGTAGTGCCTGCTGTGGCGATCACGATCGCAGGTCGGCGTCCGTTTTGAATATCGCGCTCTATTGCCTGACGCAGTGCCGATGGGGAGAATCGCAATTGATCATCGGTTCCAACAAAACGTAGGTCCTCGTCTGGCTGTCCCATGGCTCGCAACCCGCGGGGGATTGACGCGTGGGTCTGATCGGTCAGGTACACAACGCCTGCGCCCCGCAGATGTCGAGCGGCGATGAGGCCATTGATGTTCGCCATTGAGCCACCGGACAGCAGGATTCCTTCACAGTCGTTCGCAAGTCCAAGTGCATCTCGAAGCCACTCGAGCGCTACGAGTTCCACGGTGGTGGGACCGGATGCCCCTCCCCAAGAGGCGGCCACGGACTGCAGCCCGGTACCCAACCAGTCGGCGAGGATTCCCGGGAACGATGATGGTCCGGCGACACGTGCGAAGTAACGAGGGTGATCACCATGTTGTTGATTCGCCAAAACTGTGTCGGCAAGTAGCGCAAGATCAGAGGCTAGGTCGTGTGCCGCGACCGGAACTGGGCCGCCGACCGCGGCGCGGAGTTCAGCCGGGCTTCCTTCGCGAATTGCTGGCAGGTCTGGGAGTCGCAAAAGGTGATCAACGGTGCGGTCGACCATGGCGTAGCCCAAGGCCCGCATCACCTCAGGGTCAACCGCGAGAACATCGGGTGGGATCGCGAGGCCCGGATCCGCTGCCTCATCGCTGAAATGACCCGGTTGCATCTGCCGAACATAGCGAGCACAGACACGGCGGCCGTGGCTGGGGCATCTGGCAATCGGCTGCTATTACGCTGCACACATGGTTGCGCGAAGTGGAGATCGCTCTGCGTACTTTCCGGCCATTGAGGCCAAGTACGGCAAGCCGATGAAGTACTGGTTCACCAGGATGAAGGTGGTCAGCGACCGCAAGTACCCCGAGCAGGTGGCATTCCTGCGCGAGAATTTCGGTTTCACGCGCGAGCACGCAAATGCGCTGGTTCTGTATACCCGAGGCTCAACGACGTCCAAACGTTACGAAACTCTTGACGATTATCTCGAGCAGTTCGACGCCGGCCAGCGCAAGACTGCTCGAGCAATTCTCAAGGCCATTACGAGTAAGTACCGGACCGCCGAAGTGGTGATGGCCTGGAATCAGCCGATGGTCAAACTCGACAAGCAGTACATCTTCGGTATTTCGGTCTTCAAGAACCACATCCTCATGTCGCCATGGAGTGTGGATGTCATTGACGAGTTCCGACCGCGCCTAGCGGATCTGCAGGTGAACAAGAAGACCATCCGAGTGCCCATCGACTGGAAGGTCGATGTCGAACTTCTGCGTGACATGGTTGCCGCGCGGATAGCAGAGGGCAGCGACTGATTCCGGTCCTAGTCTTGCAATTACTGCCCAAGTAAGCCGGAGAGTTGCTCTGCAACAGTCCCTCTGCGGTTTCGTTTACTTAGCAGGTTCAGGACTAATGATGAGGAATGTACTCATTTCGACATTGATACTGGTATGAGCGCTGGGTCACGCTGATAGGCGCGAAAGAAGGTGGCGATATACCCCATGCGTTCATCAAAATCCTCCCAACTTCGCGCAGCGCTGGCCTGAACATCATGCGGAGTGTGTTTGAACGCCGCATAGAGTTCCTGCAGATCAGGGTCGTCAAGCTCATCTAGTACTTCGGGCCATTGTCTGCCGTTGAGGTAAGCGGGGGGTTCAAGCGGGCGCCCAAGGTGGAGTTCGGTGTGTGGCAGCAACAGTGTCACAAACCGTGTGGCGACAATTCCGAAACCGCCACCGAGGGGTATTGCGGCATCTACAAATCGATCAGCTAGTGCCTGTTCGTGGTACGCAATGTGGATGTTGGCCGACAGAATCTGCTGAGCGCGGATTGCGTCGCTGGGATCAGCTTTTCGCTGGCGCGCTCGCTCGTACCTGTCAAAGGCATTCTGCAGGTGGGGGAATTCGCGAATACGAGCCAGACCCGCCTGCGCCACAGGGTGACTCAGATCCTGAGGGACGGGTCTGCACGTACCGAGATATGCAATAAAGCACGGGGCGATGTCTTCGATGATCGCGAGATTGCCGGCAGCCACTGCCTCGCGGCCCCAATCAACCCAAGTGGCCTCACCCCGGATATAAGCACCTGCCGTTCTGCTTGCCCATAGACCAAAGGTGAGCCAGTTGGCATCGACATCGCCAAGAAGAGCACTCATAGCGAGCGACAGGTCGGCGTACATCTCAGTAATGCGAAGGTTGCGGGTGACGATGTCCGGCTCGGCTTGAATTGCGTACAGGCGCTCTCCCCATTGCATGGCCGTGGGCCAGATGTGGTTCCGATTCCCCTCCATGGTTTATGCGATGTCGCTTTCCAAGAGTCTGAGTGCTGCGGCAGTCACCAGCCAAAAATACCGACCTGGTCGACTCATTTTTGGGCAATTTCGGGCATAAGTCGTTCATCATTCGTTCGCCTGACAGGTCTGTGAGGGTCAAACTTTGGCAACCGGCCCCGGCCAGGATGACTGGGTCAGTAAGTTCCAAACGGGGACCCGCGACGGGTACCTCGGACATTCAGGAGGACATTGCATGAGAAAGTCCATATCTCGGGTTCTGCCTCTGTTAGCAGGTGTCGCGCTTTTGGCCGCCTGCTCGAGTGGCACGACCACGTCTACGGAATCGGCGCCCGCGCAGTCAGCGGCGGCCTCCGAAGCAGCAGCAGCGGGTGATTCCTGTGGTACCACCGTTGAGGAAATTGCTGCGGCTGCCCAAGCGGAGGGCCAGGTCAATCTCATTGCCCTTCCTGATACGTGGGCGAACTACGGCGGGATCTTGAAGTCATTCCGCGAGACCTATGGGATCGAGGCGCCGGTAGCCAATCCCGATGCATCATCAGCAGATGAGCTCACAGCAGTCACCACGCTGCAGGGCCAGCCAGACAAGCCAGACTCAATCGACATCGGCCCGTCATTCACTCAGCAAGCCATTGATGAGGGTTTGGTTGAGCCATATAAGACCACCAACTGGGACCAGATTCCAGACAACCTGAAGGATGCAAACGGTAACTGGATTGGTTCGTACTACGGAATCATGTCCATCGCGACAAATGCGACGTTGGTTCCTAATGTGCCAACGAGCTTTGCCGACCTGCTCAAGCCCGAGTACAAGGGAATGGTTACGTTAAATGGTGATCCGCGTGAGGCTGGAGCAGCATTTGCTGCGGTCGTTGCCGCCTCGTTGGCTAATGGTGGCTCATTTGACGATCTGATGCCTGGCATCGAGTACTTCGCCAAGCTCAAGGAGGCCGGTAACCTGCAGGTCATTGACGTGACTGAGGCCGCGGTGCTCTCCGGTGACGTGCCGATTGCATTGGACTGGACCTACAACTTCCCAGGTCTGGTTCCAGCCTTGCAGGAGGCCGGGTTTGACTTCCAAATCAAGATTCCGACCGACGGGTTCTACGGTGGCTACTACGCACAGTCGGTGGTCTCTGATCCGGTCCATCCGTGCGCCGCTCGGCTGTGGATGGAGCACATCACCGGTGATGCAGGTGCGCTGGGCTACATCGAGGGCGGTGCTGTCCCGGCTCGCCTCGCGGCCCTTCAAGAGGCAGGCCTGATCACGCCCGAGATGCAGGCGAAGCTGCCCACGGCGGAGCAGCTGGCGCAGATTGCCTTCCCGACGCCGGCACAGGTGGATGCCATGAAGGCCCAGCTCACCGAAAACTGGGGCCCCATGGTGGCGGATAAGTAAGGAATAGTTAGCGGCGGTCATGGGAGCCGTGCGGGCTGGAATTCGTACTCTGGCCCGCACGGCTCTACATCAGAGGAGTGAAACGTGCGCCGTGAGACGCGAGCAGCGCTGATTGTTGCTGCGCCATTTCTCGCCTTCGTCTTTGTCTTTCTGCTGCTACCCACAGCTGTGGCAATGTGGGAAGCCATCACGCCCGGCGGCAGGTTCGGATTCGACTCTCTTCTTCGAGCGATGAGTGGGTCGTACCGCACAAGCTTCATTAATTCGATTCAACTGTCCGGTGTGAGCGCAATTCTGGGTGGGATCCTTGGCACTGTGCTGGCTTTGACCCTGCGATATACCCAGCGACCTGCCTGGCTGCGCTCCACGGCTGACTCCTGGTCGGCGGTAGCCTCACAACTCGGCGGTGTGCCACTAGCTTTTGCGTTCATCGCAACGATAGGTACTCAGGGGTTGCTGACAAAGTTGCTGAAGCAAGTCGGGTTTGATCCAGTCGAGGCAGGGATCTCCGTCTCGGGCTTTTGGGGCCTAGTCATCGTCTATCTGTACTTTCAGATACCTCTTATGTTCTTGGTGATGATGCCCGCCGTTCACGGATTGCGCGATACCTGGCGCGAAGCGGCTGCGGTAATGGGGGCCTCCTCGTTCACTTATTGGCGCCGGGTAGGAATCCCACTCCTCATCCCGGCCACGCTCGGCGGCGTCCTGCTGCTTTTCGTGAATGCATTCAGCGCCTACGCCACTGCATACGTGCTCAATTCAGGCGGGCAGTTGGTCCCGCTGCAGATTCGCTTCCTGCTCCAGGGAAATGTCATCAGTGGCGAGGAGGACCTGGGCTATGCGATTGTCGCCTGGGTGATTCTGCTGCTCCTGGTTGCACTCATCGGGATGACCCTGCTGCAGCGAAGGACGGCGCGGTGGGCTCAGTCATGACAGCCTCGTCCATAACGTGGGTTTCGCCAGGCAACAGGCGAGTCGGAGCAGGCCGTACGGCCTCGGCATTGCGCTGGACCTTCCTGGCATTGCTCGCCGCCTACTTCCTCGTGCCGTTGATTGCTATGGCTCGTTTTGCCTTCCAGTCGGTGCCTACGGCACTCCTGACACCGGAAACCATGTTTACAGGCTGGGGCGTGTCAGGGCTGTGGAGTGCAATGACGGACCCGATCATTCTGGAGTCGGTACGGGTCAGCCTCACTCTGGTGGTCCTGACCATCGTCTTGAATTTTGTATTGCTCCTGCCCCTGGCGGTAGTCGTCGAGGTGCGCAGTCCGCGGACTCGGCCGGCCTTGACTGCGGTGACATTGCTCCCATGGGTTATTCCGCCGATCGCTCTGGTGGTGGGTGTCGCAGCGACCTTCCGGTCCACGGTTCCTTGGTTCTTGGCCAGTGACCTAAGCCTGGTTCCCTTCTATGCGATGTGGTCGATGCCGTTTACCTATCGTGCGCTGGATAACGGACTCAGGGCAATCAACGCTCGCACGCTCTACGAGGCTGGACGAAGTCTAGGTGCATCATTGTGGACCATCGTGTTTCGCATTCTGATTCCCAACCTGCGGGCCT
This sequence comes from Actinomycetales bacterium, assembly GCA_018970765.1. GTDB lineage: Bacteria > Actinomycetota > Actinomycetes > S36-B12 > S36-B12 > REEB426. Next base: position 40,542 of record JAGWVT010000011.1, on the reverse strand, counting down.
CGATGATTGCGGCAGCGGGCCTGACTGGAGCGCTGGTGCTCGGTGAATTCGCGTTTGCGTCGCTACTGCTCAAGGAAACACTGCCAGTCATGATGCTGGTGTATCAGAAGGGAAATCCCCGAGGGGGGTTAGCGCTGGCCCTAGTCGTGATGGTCTTAACCGCAGCCCTGCTGTGGATCATCGTGCGTGGCCTGCGTCGCCGTGGAATCGCTGTCCAGGCAGCAGGCATCTAGTGGAGGAACTGTGACAACGGTCCAGATGACCGGGATCCGCAAAGTATTCGGGTCAACGATCGCGCTTGATGATTTTTCGTTGACCATTGAGTCGGGTCAACTGGTATGCCTGCTGGGTCCAAGCGGTTGTGGCAAGACAACTGCTCTGCGTATCCTCGCCGGATTCGAGCAGCCCGAGCAAGGCAGTGTCACCGTCGACGGCGAGAACTTTCTCAGTCAACCGGTTGAGAAGCGTCGTGTCGGCATGGTCTTTCAAGATTACAGCCTGTTTCCCAATATGACTGCACGTGAGAACATCGGCTTTGGATTGCGAATTCAGCGAAAGTCCGCCGTGGAGCGCACTGCGACGGTAGACCGACTGATTACACTCACCGATCTGCAGGCCCATGCCGACAAGTATCCACACCAGATGTCCGGTGGGCAGAAGCAGCGTGTTGCTCTGGCACGTGCAGTTGCAACTGAACCAAGACTGCTGCTGTTAGATGAGCCTCTTTCTGCACTTGATGCGAAAGTACGAGAATCACTCCGCGATGAGATCCGCCGCCTACAACGCGAGCTTGGCATTACTACGCTCTTCGTCACACACGACCAGCATGAGGCACTGGCTATTGCTGACCAGGTTGGTGTGATGAGCCAAGGGCGTCTCGAGCAACTCGCGCCACCGGCCGAGCTTTATCGCGATCCCGTGAATGCGTTTGTGGCGGGGTTTGTTGGATCAATGAATCGGATTCCTGCCCGAGCAACCGATTCCGGTCGTTGGTCAGTTATGGGTAGGTCTGTCACTGGATCACGCGCGTCGGCTGGAGGCGAGGAGGCTTTGGTTGCGATCAGACCCGAGGATGTCACGATTGACGCCGGTCGAGGTTCAGCTACTGTCCAGTCAGTGGCCTTTTTGGGCCCCATCACGAGGGTAAGCCTTCACGACGAGCAGCTGGGCAAGTTGGTGGCTGATCTCATTAGCGCCGATGCCCGCGACCTAGTTATCAATGGGCCGGTTGAGGTAGGTCTCCGCGCCGATGTAAGTCGTGTCGTTGTGCTGTCTGAATGAGACCCGGACGCACAGACCGAGGCATCATCGGCAAGGGGCCTGCCAATTCGTATGGCTGGGTGAATTTGACACCGGGTCTTCCGCTGGTGTGCCCGCCCGTTCCACATGGGGATGTCCTTGGAGTTATTTGGCATCTTAGCGATGTTCATATCTGTGACGCTGAGTCGCCGGCTCGACTTGAGTACCTCGACAGATTCAGCGATCCCGATTCACCCTACGCACATGCGTTGGGAGACGTAGGAACCTACCGGCCCCAAGAGATTCTCACCGTGCAGGTGGCTGCGACCATGGTGGAGACCGTTAATGACAACGCACGTGGCCCCACTACCGACCGCGTGGCGGATGTGGTTTTACTCACCGGGGACCTAATTGATAACGCCCAGGAGAACGAACTGCAGTGGTACCAGACCATTGTGCAAGGTGGCGAGGTGGCGCCTGTCAGCGGCGATGGCATTCGTAGTTCTTGGGTGGGATCACCGCACATCCAATGGGATGATCGCTACTGGCATCCCGATGGGCCATCGTTGGGACAAGCTCGCGATCGACTAACGCGCGTACACGGGTTCCCGGAAATTCCAGGGTTGGTGGACGCGGCACGGGCCCCGGTGCATTCGCCGGGGCTGCGTCTTCCGTGGATCAGCGTTTACGGTAATCACGATGGCCTGTTGCAGGGCACTGTGGCTCCAACGAGCGAACTACAGTCCCTGGCTGTTGGTGGTGAACGTGTGACCGGGTTGCCACCGGGCATGGATCCCATGGAAATCACCTGGGCAATCGCTAAGCACGGCCCGGCCCGCTACATTCACACAGACCAGTCGCCGCGAATGGCCGTGGCCGCTGACGGCAATCGACGTTTAATAACCGGTCGTGAGTTCGCCACCGCAACTGGTGCGCAAGCCACGTTCTTTGCAATGGATGTTGCCGAACTTCGCATCATTTGCCTTAACACCGTGAATCCCTACGGTGGCTGGGAGGGGTCACTCGATCACCCGCAGTTCGCCTGGCTGGACAGGGAGTTGCAGTCGACTGACCGTCCTGTTGTGATTGCTTCGCATCATCCCTCGTTCACACTGACAAACGACTACGTACCGGCAGGGTCGCCTTCCCGAGTCCTTCGCGATGAGGTTTTGGATTTGCTGCTCGATTCGGATCAGGTGGTGCTCTGGCTCGCCGGTCACGTGCACCATCATTCGCTGACTCGTCACGCCAGGAATGGACATGCGTTCCTGGAAATCACGACTGCTTCGTTGATTGACTGGCCGCAGCAAGGCAGCATGATTGAGATCCTCCGTGTGAAAGAGGATTTTGGGTCGCACGTAGTGGTGGTAAGCACGGCGGTGGACCATCAGGCGCCGGTCATGCCAAACTTGACGAACCTTCACGATCATCGCAACTTGGCAGCGGTGTCGCGCCTCTTGAGCGCGAACGACTACCACCAGTACGGTGTGCCGAAGGCTGAATCGGCCGGGGGTGCCCTGAATGGCTGGTGGTCAGTGGCGTCACGATAGGGGATTTCCATCGATCTGCTCTGATGTTCGACGCTACGCTGATTGGCTGAGGCCTCATTCATCAAAGCACGATCCTCAATGGTTCAAAAAGGAGGAGACAATGGCAACACCCGCACCTGTGGCGTCCAAGGGCCCCAAATTCCTAGCGCTCGCGGTCCCGTTCCTGGGTGTACTCGGTGCTTTGCAGGGATCCGCGCCGAACATCAACAGTACGGCCCTGGTCAGCCTCACCAAAGCTTTGAACATGGCCGGCGGTGAAGTTGCGCTGGCGGCCAGCATTCAAACCATTGCTATCGCGGCATCGGTCATCACCACGGGCCTCCTCGCAGACCGGTTGGGTCGACGCAACGTGCTGATGGTCGCGTTGCTGGTCAGCGCGGCGGGTAACGCCATTTCTGGCCTGGCGCCTGTGTCAGCCGTCTACCTGCTCGGTCAGGCGGTTACCGGCGTGGGTCTAGGTGCGGTGTACGGAGCGGCCTTCGGCTTTATCCACGCCGTGGCCAAGCCCGGAAAATTGGCGGCGGCACTGGGCACGTTCGGTGCCGTGATCGGGCTGGCCACCATGATTTTCACCTTCATGGGTGGGGCGCTGGTGGGTGTGGACTGGCGATTCGGGTTCATCATTCTGGCCGCGCTCTCTGTCGTCGCGTTCTTCGTGGTGCCCGTCACGTTGCCGCGTATCCCGACTCTGAAGAACTCCAGCCTGGACGTCGTTGGGCAGGTCATCCTGGCAGTGGGCATCATCGGCTTCCTTTACGGCGTGAGCCAGTTGGGTAGCAGTCTCACCGCGATCACCACGCTTGGGCCACTCATCGGCGGCGCAGTGGTACTCGCCCTATTCTTCGTCTACGAATCGAAGGCCAAGGGTGCCTTTTACCCGGTACACATCTTCAAGTCACCAGTATTCATCGCTGCAATCCTGGCCGGCTTTGTGTACAACTTCGGCACCGCGGTGGCATTCCTCCAGACGACCAACTTGTGGCAGTACGTCACGGGGGTTTCGACGCAGGATGTTGCTTTCTGGCAGATTCCCTTGATTGCGGCGGGCATCCTGGGTGCACTGCTCACGGGTCGGCAAATGGCCAAGGGTATGTCGAACCGTACAGCGCTCCTCGTAGGCACGTTGATCACGGTGATCGGCTTTATCCTGCTGGCGCTCGTTGCTGGCCAAAAGTCGTTCTGGCTGTTCCTACCCGGCCTAGTTCTCGCCGGCGCGGGCCTAACCTCAGTATCAATTCCATTCGGCAACCTCATCATCAAGGAGGCGCCGCCCGCGCAGTATGGCCCCGTTACCAGTTCCCGAACCACGATTGGTCAGTTCTGGTACTCGATTGGATTCGCTCTGGCCACCGTCATGGTGGACAAACTGACTATGGGCGGTGTTGTCAAGAAGCTCACTGATGCAGGTGTGCAGCCGGACATGATCGGTACCGCGGTAACGTCAGTGAACCAGTACGTCAAGACCGGCGATGACCCATCCACGCAAACTGGCAAGCAGGCTCTGGCGGATGCTGTGACCAGTTACGGCACTTCCTTTACCGCGGTGATGCTGGCCTCAGCCGTGCTGATGCTGGTCGCTGGTGTGGTTGGCATGTTGCTGCTCAAGCGCAATGCCGAACGTGCCGAGGCCGCACCGCCACCTCCGAACGTCGAGGGTGCTGCGCCTGCTACTGCCTAGCAGAGCGCCAGTCAGGGGGAGGTCAAGGCACGTAGCCGATCAAACAGCGCACTGACCTCACCGTCGCAGGCGGTGAGGTCAGCGTCCTGCAGGAGCATGCGAAACCCGTTCGAATCTACGGCGACAACGCATGCGACTCGGTCGGCAACAAACGCAGCAAGATCGGCATCCATCTCGTTACGGTGCAATAGCGTGAAGGGAATTCCAAGTTGTGCCACAGCGGTATCCCATGCGCGTTTTCGTCCCAGGCCGGCGTGCGTGATGTCGCAGAGACTGCAGTGCTCCCCACGCAGGTAGTGCCCGGCTAGGTATCGAAGTTCGCCAATCAGTCCGCCGTCCGCGCGGTAGATACCGATGAGGCGGTCGGGGCGTGAGGTCAACTTGGCCATCAGTGCAGATACCCCAACCGTCGAGCGTCGGCGAACAAGGCATCCCGGTGATCTGGGTGAGCAATCGCTATTAGTGCCCGGGCACGGTCGGCGATGGATGCTCCTTGAAGTTCGGCAACGCCGTACTCGGTGGCGACCTTGTCGATCGAATTCTTGCGAGTGGTGACGACAGCGCCGGGGGAAAGCTCCGCGACGATCCGGGACACGGGTCCATCAGCGGTGTTGGCTGTCGCATGGGTGACCATGAAGGATTGGCCGCCGGTGGAGTAGCGCGCGGCATTCATGAAGTCACTCTGGCCACCAGACCCAGATACGTAGTGCGTACCGAGACTTTCCGAGGCACATTGACCAAGCAGGTCAATCTGCATGGTTGCATTGATCGCCACGAAGTTGGGCTCGGACGCGATTGTGGTGAAGTCATTGGTCTCATTGACTGCCCAGAACTCAACCGCCTGAGTGCCGTCAAGGAAATCCAGGAGTGCCTGGGAGCCAAGTGCATCTGTAGTAACAGCGAGGTTGCGGCCGGATCGCTTGCGAGCACCCGTGGCTGCCCCGGATTCGACGAGCATACGCAGTCCATCGCTGAACAACTCGGTGTGAATTCCCAGATCTCTATGGTCGGTAAGGCTCGCGGCAATGGCGTCCGGTACGGCGCCGACGCCAACCTGCAGAGTTGAGCCATCGACGATGCGATCGGCCACATGCTCCGCAATCTTGCGGTCTGTGTCGGTAATGGTTGCCTGGTCGACTGTGATGAGGGGGTAGTCGGCTTCGCACCAGCCCGTGATTGAGGACAGGTGCACACGATGGTGGCCTGGAGTGTGCGGCATGTTGGGATTTGCTTCCAGGAATGTTGGCACCTGGCCGAGGAGCGTGGCGGCATAGTTCGCACCGCAGCCCAGGCTGACATAGCCGTACTCATCTGGTGGACTGCATGCTGCGACCAAGACCACATCGGGTAGTGCCTGCATGAGGGCAGGCATGGCTGAAAGATCAGTCGGCACCAGGTCTATCTCGCCGCGAGCAAAGGGGTCACGCAGGGCGGCCGAAAGGAAGTAGGAGACATAGCGCAGTTGACGCGCGTCGATGGTGCTGAAGTCGCGTGGACGGATACCGAACACCTGATGGATCCGAACACCTTGAAGGTCTGCAGCTTGGGCCAATAGAGCATCGATGACCGTGACTGGCTCCCCGTTTGCCGTAGGAACGACAACATTGCCGTGGGATTTGATGAGTCTGAGAATGGTGTCAGGAGACACGGGAACGGGGACGTTGGCAGCCACTGTTGGATGCTATCGGCCGGTGAGGCGCAGTATCCGGTCATCAGCGCGGCGGGGATCGCCGCGACCGTCCGTGTTTGAGGTCATCAGCCACAGTGATCCGTCTGGCGCGACTTCAACTGTGCGTAGGCGGCCATATGGGCCGAGCCGCAAAGCCTTTGGCTTGCCGGCTCGTGGATTTGTGGACTCCACGCCACTCAGCGGGACCTCCCAGAGCACCTCACCGCGCAGGCTCGCCACGTAGGCAATGTCGTCTCGGATGACGATGCCACTGGGGGAGGCCAGGGAAGTCGGAGACCACGTGACCTTCGGGTTTCGAAAGCGGGAGTCATTGCCGTTGCCTTCCACGGTCGGCCATCCGTAATTGCCACCGGCAACGACAAGATTGAGTTCGTCGGATTCATTGGAACCGAATTCACTCGCCCAGAGGTTTCCGGCACTGTCGAAGCTCAGGCCCTGCACATTGCGATGGCCCAGGCTGAAAATCGGTGAATTTGGATTTGGGTTTCCTGCGGCAGGTGTTCCATCAGGATTGATATGCAGGATCTTGCCGGCCAGGGATCTGCTGTTCTGCGCCGAGGGCATGTCCCCGGCATCCCCGGTGGCCACAAAAAGTGTGCCATCGTTGTCGACCAAAAGTCGACCTCCGTTGTGATAACTGTTCTTCGGAATCCCCGTGAGCACGGGTGTGACCTTTCCCAGTTGCGTCGCCCCGTTGAGAAGTTCTATCCGTAGGACCCGGTTGTCACGCCGGGTTGTCGTATAGGCATAGAGAAAAGTTGGCGCGCTCCCTGTTGTGGGTGGAAGTGCGATGTCGAGCAAACCACCTTCACCATCAGGCACCGAAGAAGTGACCCTGCCCAGTCGCACCGTATTCTGCCCGGCGGGTCGACCTGGGTCGATGCGCAAAATGCGCCCGGTATCGCGTTCACTGACCAAGGCACTGCCGTCGGGGAGGAAAGCAAGCCCCCAGGGAGACTTCAGGTTAGTCGCTACCACGTTGGCCACGCCTAGTTCAGCGGCATTCGCCGGTGGGGCTAAGAGGAGCAGAACCGGGACAAGCGACACAGCAAACGTTCGACGCAAACTCAGGGCACCTAGGTGCAGCGCATCGAAAGTCACGGTTTCATTATGCGGGGGTTGGTGAGGATCGCATCCCGACGCTTGGAGACCAATTCTCTGATCGGTACCCTAAGCGGGCTTAATGACGGCACCTTCGCGAATCTGCACACTTCGTGACCGGAGAGCGCATGGCCCATGCAACGTTGGAACTTCGACGACTTGACGATTATCAGAGTTGGCAGGTGCGCTGGGGGGGCACCTCAATCCTCATTGATCCATGGCTGTCGGGCGAACCCATCGGAGGGTCCTTCAGGCGAGAGCACACTGACTGGTTCGTAGGTAAGGAACTGCTCGATCGCGAATCAGTGGCTGCAGTGTTGCTGTGCACTGGAGTGAGTGACCATGCACGCCCGCAAACTTTGGCCCTACTCAAGGATCAACGAATCCTTGGGCCATCCGGGGCAATGGCAGTTGCGAGGAAATCTGGCTGCCGCCAGATCACGAGAGTCAAACCTGCAGATGTTCACGTCGTAGCTTGCCCAGACGGTGGGACCCTTCGAATTACGGTCACGCGAACCGGCCTACCGCTCGGCATGATTGCTGTTGGGTATCTCATCGAGGCCATTGATGCGCAAGAGCAGCTGGGTGGGCGAATCTGGATCGACCCCCACCTGCCAGGCGTAAAGGTGGCTGAGTCCGTGGCTCCAGTCGACCTTGCCCTACTGCCATGCCATGGTGTGCGAGCGATGGTGATGCCGGTGACCGCAGGGCCTCAGACCATCGCCGATGTGGCTCGTGCCTGCGCGGCGCGGACCATAGTCCCTACTGCGACAGATCCGCGCCGCGACATGAGTACCTGGCAGCGCGCCATGTACCGAGTGGACGGTGGAGCCGACATCGTGCAGCGGTTACTGGGCCCCGATGTCCAAGATGTCGAGGTGGTACCGATGGTCCCTGGCGAGGTCAGGCGGGTGGAACCAGGGTTCCCGCAAAGATCTGCCAGGCGAGGGCCGACTTCGCGACCAGACTCAACGTGATGTACGTGCGCTCACCGTTGAGGTAATTCGCCCATCGCCCGATGCGCTTGTACTGCAACCACTGCACGAGCGCGAAGATATTGAAGAAGATGAAGAGCGAGATCACGATGCCGTACACGAAAGCGGGCGGCTCAACGTCAGTGCGCGCACCGGGGGCGATAACGAACAGCAGAATGGCCAGCCATGGCACGATGCCTGCAATACAGCCGAAGATGAACGGCAACCACCCACCGTTGCCTGGGGATTCGTATTTCTCCTGCAGCCAGCCGAACAGGATCATGGACGCGTTCACGCCAAAGATCGCAATAAGTGCGGCAGCGTCGGATACACCGCAGATCTGTGCGATTAGCACGATCATCACAGATGAGCTGATGGAGTATTCCACCCAGCGGAAGTAGTTGTGCTGGTTCAGCAAACCGTTGATGTAACGCTGCCGGAACGGGGGCAGAACAACGAGGAAGTGGAAGAAGGCGGACAGCCCGAAGAACAGCGCCACACCCCAGGCAACGCGGCTGTCAAAGAGGACGACCGGATCGGATGGGGGAGTGCCTGGCGGGCCTTCCATGTAGGCCGCTGTCACGGGCAACGAGAAGTCGGTCGCCAGAACCAAGATCAGGATCAGCTGCACCAAGTGGGCAATTCCCGCAATGACATTCCAGCGCAGAATCCGCCCTACCTGAGTCGACTCGTCGACCTGTCCCACGGTTTTGTTCATGTCAGCAGCATGTCGCACGGCCGGACGGAACACCAGTTCATCTGCTGTCGAGGCGGCATGTCTGAGGCTGAGAACGACTGGTGGGGCGGAAGTTGCTATCTCCGCCCCACCATTGACCCCTTTAGGCCAGTTCGAACCGATCCAACATCATGACCTTGTCCCAGGCCGCCACGAAGTCCTTCACGAACTTCTCCTTGGCATCGTCGCTGGCATAGACCTCGGCAAGTGCCCGCAACTCAGAATTTGAGCCGAACACTAGATCCGCGCGGCTCGCTGTCCATCTCGGCGCCCCGGACTTGCGGTCCTTACCTTGGAACGTCTGAGCCTCGTCGTTGGTCGGTGCCCAGGTCGTGTTGATGTCGAGCAGATTCACGAAGAAGTCGTTCGTGAGCGTGCCCTTGCGGTCCGTCAGCACGCCCATCTCCGACTGGCCCGCATTGGCGTCGAGCACCCTCAGGCCGCCCACCAAGACGGTCATCTGGGGTGCTGTGAGGTTGAGCAGCAACGCCTTGTCGATGAGCAACTGCTCGGCGGAGACGTTGTGACCCTTACCGAGGTAGTTGCGAAATCCGTCTGCGGTGGGTTCAAGTACCGCAAACGAGGCCGCATCGGTCTGCTCAGCTGTGGCGTCGGTACGCCCCGGGGTGAAGGGCACCGAGACCGTTACACCGCCAGCTTTCGCGGCCTGCTCTACTGCAGCGCATCCAGCGAGAACAATCAGATCAGCTAGAGAAATCTTGGTCCCCGATGCGTTGAATTCGGTTTGGATTGCCTCCAGGGCACTGATAACGCGAGCCAGACGCTGCGGGTCATTTGCCTCCCAGCTGTTCTGCGGCTCCAAGCGAATGCGTGCGCCGTTAGCGCCGCCACGCTTGTCAGTTCCACGGAACGTGGATGCCGATGCCCAAGCGGTAAAGACCAGGTCTGAGATCGACAGCCCTGAGGCAAGGACTTTCGCCTTGATCGTGTCGATGTCGGCCTGATTAACCAGGGGTAGCTCGACTGCGGGGACCGGGTCCTGCCAGATCAGCTGCTCCGCGGGTACTTCTGATCCGTGGTAGCGCGCGATTGGACCCATGTCGCGGTGAGTCAACTTGAACCAGGCACGAGCAAAAGCATCCGCGAACTGAGCTGGATTTTCCAAGTACCTGCGGGAAATGGGCTCATAGATCGGATCGGTACGAAGTGCCAGATCGGTTGTGAACATGACAGGTGCATGGCGCTTGCTGGCATCGTGCGCATCCGGTACTAGCCCTGCTGCATCGGCATCAGTGGGAATCCACTGCGTGGCACCAGCGGGACTCTTGGTCTGCGTCCACTCGTACTTGAACAGCGTCTCGAAGTAGGAGTTGTCCCAGGTAGTGGGCGTCGCCGTCCACGCACCCTCGAGGCCACTGGTGATGGTGGCATCACCGTTACCTGTCTTGTATGAGTTCTTCCAACCCAGGCCCATCTCCTGCAGGGGTGCGGCCTCCGGGTCAGGGCCGACATATTCGGCCGGGTTTGCGGCGCCATGTGCCTTGCCGAAGGTATGACCACCGGCGATGAGCGCCACGGTCTCTTCGTCGTTCATGGCCATGCGACCGAACGTCTCGCGGATGTCGCGGGCTGCCGCCATCGGATCCGGTACGCCGTTGGGGCCCTCGGGATTGACGTAGATCAGGCCCATCTGCACTGCTGCCAGTGGGTTGGCGAGATCGCGATTGCCGCTGTAGCGCTCGTCGGCGAGCCACTCGGTCTCGGTGCCCCAGTTGACGCTTTCAGACTCCCACACGTCGGCGCGGCCTCCACCAAAGCCGAAGGTCTTAAAGCCCATGGACTCCATGGCAACGTTGCCTGCCAGGATCATCAGATCCGCCCACGAAAGCTTGCGGCCGTACTTGGCCTTGATCGGCCAGAGCAGACGACGCGCCTTGTCCAGATTGCCGTTGTCCGGCCAGCTGTTCAGGGGTGCGAAGCGCTGCTGACCCGTGCCAGCGCCACCGCGTCCGTCACTGGTGCGGTAGGTCCCTGCGCTGTGCCAGGCCATGCGAATGAAGAAGGGTCCGTAGTGGCCGTAGTCCGCCGGCCACCACTCTTGCGAGTCCGTCATGAGGGTTGTGAGGTCTTGCTTGACCGCAGCGAGGTCGAGTGATTCGAACTCGGTGGCATAGTCGAAGCCCTCGCCCATGGGGTCGGCCATCGGAGAGTTCTGCTGAAGGATTTTCAGATCCAACTGGCTGGGCCACCAATCGCGATTGGTCGTCCCGGTGTATTCCTTGCTCGCCCCGGTAACTGGGCAGCGGCCTTGATCGGACATTGATGCTTCTCCTTGCTCGTTTTGAATGGCTCGATTTTCAGTGACTCGTCTTCATACCCAGGTTGGCATTTCTCAAGTTGGCATTTCTCAGGAGGGCTCCTGTTGGCAGGTCGGGCACCGACCCCAGTAGGCGACTTCGGCTTCGTCGATCTGGTAGCCGGCATCGTCAACGGCGGTGAGGCAGGGAGCCGACCCCACCGCGCAGTCGACATCGGCAAGTTCGCCGCACTCGCGGCAGATCACGTGATGGTGGTTGTCACCGACGCGATCTTCGTAGCGCGCAGCTGATCCAACAGGTTGTATGCGCCGGATCAGTCCGACTTCCACGAGGACGGCCAAGGTGTCGTAGACCGACTGCCGCGAGATCGACCCGATTTCACTGCGCGCCAGGTCAATCAGCGTGTCAGCCGTTGCATGCGGCTGCGCAGCCACAGCGCGGAGTACGGCTAGCCGCTGGGCCGTGACCTGGATCCCCTGTTCGCGAAGTAGCGCTTGGGGATCTTCCATCACCCCGTCAGCCTAGCCAGAATCTGGACCCTGTCCATTTGTGGATCAGGCGTTAGATCGGGGCGGGCGCTGCCTCAACAGCTCCGGCTGAATCCCAGGTAGATGAGGGGTCCCGCCACCCAGGGCTCGCTTCTTGGCAGCAAGCGCCGCCAATGTTTCAAAGACCACGCGGTGGGCGTTGTTGACTGTGACATCTGCATGGTCGTAAGGAGGAGAAACCTCCATGACATCCAGGGCTACCAGAGGGGTTTCCAGGGCGATTCGTCGCACGGCATGGAGCAGGTCGATTGGCTGCATGCCCCCAGGCTCGGGAGTGCCGGTCCCTGGTGCAGCGCTTGGATCGAGCACGTCGATGTCCACTGATAGGTAGACCGCTTGGCAGTTGTTCACCATACGTTCGATCACGTCGTCAACCACTGCGTCGATGCCCCGTTCCCAGACTTCCTGCATGAGGGCCCATCGGCCTCCCTGGTCCCGAACAAACTCAAAGACCTCGGGTGGAGGCCAATAGCCACGAAGTCCGATCTGCTCGAAGTGGCCTTTCCGCAAGGCTCCAGATTCGAGCAGATGGCGCATGGGCGTGGCGTGCGATGCGAGGTTGCCATCCGCGTCAGAGGCAGCGTCGGCATGGGCATCGAAGTGAATCAGTCCCAGTTCGCCCCAGCCATAGACCGATGCGACAGCCGCGGCGGTGGGCCAGGTTATCGAGTGATCGCCCCCGAGAAAGACGCTGAAGTCTGCTGAATTCGCCACAGCCTTCGCCGCGAGGTAGGAGTTTGAGTGTGATACCTCAGTCAAGCCGTGCGGGCAGTGCACATCGCCAGCGTCGACAATCCGCAGCCAATCCGTGATGTCAATGCCGAGAGTTAAATGGTGATAGCCCGAGTTGAAGCCGTTGGCCCGTAGTGCTCGCGGCCCGAAGCGGCAGCCTGGACGATTGACCGTGGAGTTGTCGTAGGGGACACCGAGGACGGCAACATCTATCGCATCAGCACCGGCCAACTCCTGCCATGGCAGGTGGGGAAAGCCACCGAAGGTCGGGATGCCCTCGTAGGGCCCCACCCCTGATACGTAGTGGTTGGCAAACGGGAGTTGAGGGGTCATGGTGCCTACCACCTTTGCTAGAGCGTGTGGGGAACCGTGTGGGAAACCTTGTGCGGGCCGGACCGCCCCGGAGGAGGGGTTGGCCCGGCCCGCACGTTTGGTGATGCCTAGGTCAGTTCCGTTTCCAGATCTGCCAGGGCATCTGGACTCAGGGAGCGCTTGCGAGCAACGAAGAGCACAAGGCCCACCAGAAACGCCAGAACGCAGGTACCGGCGATGAGATAGGCAGTGCCTTGGTCGGTACCAACCAGCAGGCTGAACTGAGTGACGATCAGGTACTCAGCGATCAGCAACAGCGCCAGCCCGACGATGGGTACCAAAAGCGTCGTCCAGATGTTGTTGTTCAGTTGCGGATTCTTACGGAAGAAAACGATGCCCGAGATCGCCGTCAAGATGTACAAACCAATGATGCCGACGACGGCGATTCCGCCACCCCAGGTAAACAAGATGACCACGGGGTCTGCACCGACCACAACACCGATCACGATGAAGATCAGCGCGGTGACGCACTGCACCACGGAAGAAACAGCTGGCGCTCCGTTGGCACGGGTCCGGGCCAACGCCGCTGGGAGAACCCCGTCGCGACCAAGGCGGTACTGGTAGCGCGCAATGCCGTTATGAAATGCCAGCACGCAGCCAAACATCGACGTGATGACAAAGAGGCTCATCATCACCGGCGCCCATGATCCGAGGTAGCCATCCCCGAGTTGGAAGATGTACTGGGCGGGGTCGCCGCCTTCGAGAGCGGCAATCGCTTGATTGACCGCGTCGGCGGGACCGTACCCGACGATTGCCATCCAGCCGGTAAACGCGAAGAAGACCGTGATCGCAACCACTGAGATCACTACGGCGCGCGCCACCGACTTGCGGGGATCTTTCGCCTCCTCGGCGTAGATGGCGCTCGATTCAAACCCGAACATCGAGGCGAAGCCCCAGATAAGGGCTACGGGTAAGCCGGCAGAGAAGACCGCAGCCGGTGCCCAGACTTGATCGGTACCAAAGCCTTGGTCGGCACCTCCGGTGAACAAGATCACCAGGCCAAGGATGATCATGATGCCCCACTCCAGGGCCATGATGATGAGTAGGACCCGAGCGCCGATCTCAATGTGCAGGTAGCCGAAAACTTGCACAAGGATGATCAGTGCGATGCTGAGGACGTACCAAGGAAGTGTGATGCCCGTGTACGCCGCAAGCGTCCCGCTCGCGACGACTCCGAAGAACGCGTAAACAGCCACCTGAATGGTCGTGTACGCCCACCATGCGACGCCCGCCGCTCCAATGCCCATCGGGAGGCCGAGTCCTCGACCAACATACGCATAGAGGGCGCCGGCGTTAGTGACGTGGCGAGACAGGGCCACAAACCCAACGCCGAAGACCAACAGGATGATGCCGACCAGCACGTACGCGGCTGGGGCGGCATTACCGTTGCCGGTGATCATGGCCAAGGGCATGGCCCCGGTGAGGCCGATCAGTGGGCTAGCGGCGGCTAGCACCATGACAACGATGCCGAAGGTGCTGAGTGCACCTCGAGACAGGCCCGTATTGGCCTGCTGGGTTTGACTTGCCATGTGCCTTCCTTCCTCCGGAGCCGAGACCCTGCTGGTCACGGCGGCGTGCTCGTGTAGACCGTAGTGTGATCTGGGCTACAGATTTGGAACCTTCAGAACTCGATCGGTAGGTGTCGAATCGCTCGGATGAACTCGTTGTGGGCGAACTCCACCTCTCCACTAATTCGGTAGTTCGGAAAACGCTCAAGCAGCGCCGTTAGCGCCACCTCGCCTTGCACCCGAGCAAGGGTCTGGCCTTGGCATCCGTGCAGGCCGGCACCGAAAGCGAGTTGCATCCTGGCCAAGTTCGGCCTTGTGTGGTCAAACTGCATCGGATTGTCGTAGGCCCGCTCATCAACATTGCCCGAGCCCAGCATCATGAGCGCGATACCACCGGCGGGGAGGACCTCGCCATCAACATCGATGTCTTCCAGGATTGCCCGGGTCACAAACTGTTCTGCGGCATCGATTCGAAGAATTTCCTCAATAATCGCCGCGCGTAGTTCAGGGTGCTCGATGTACGCGCGGCGTACCTCGGGCATCTGCGCTAGGAGACGGGCACCGTTTTGAATCAGGAATGAGTTATCCAGGTGTCCCACCGCATAAAAGAACGTGACAGTGGACATCACTTCGCGTTCGGTCATGCCTCCGGAATCCATGGCAGCCAAGTAGGCATCCAGCATGGAGTCGCCTGGGTTGCGCCGCTTTGTCGCGATGAGGTCTTGAACATAGGCCACACACCAGGCAAAGGCGCTCACAGCGATTTCGATATCTTCGTCTGTCGCAGAGGGTCTCAGCGCGCGCCCCATCTCAACAACCTTCTGACGACATTCAGCCGCTTCGTGCGTACCCACGCCAAGAATGTGTGCCATGACACCGAAGGTCGCAGTGAAGGACAGGTCCTGGCACACATCCATCCCACCCTCACGGGCGGCCGCGTCAAGGGCTCGATCCACATAGTCACGCATGACCACGGCCCACTCGTCCATCCGGCCTGGCGCGAAAAATGGGGTACTGAGCTTGCGGAGTCGGGCGTGATCTGGCGGGTCCTGGCCGAACATCGAATCGTGGAACAGATTGGCAACTCCGAAATCCAGTTGCCGCGAACTCAGCCGCTTGTCACGCAGGACTTTGAAGATATCGGCATGACGCAAGACGGCATGTACACCGCTAGGACTCGCGTAAACCGGAGTCATGTTGCGTACGACCTCGTAGTACGGGTACGGATTGTTCTGGTACTCCGGGTCACCGAAGGGGAGAAGGTCAATCTCCACGGCAGTGCTCAATGCTGCTTCCTCTCGTTTCGTGGCTTAATGGCGCTACCCATGGATCACGAGCGCACCCGTGTCCGGTCGGGGTCATACGCGGGTGTGCGCAGCACCGTCGCGCGCCGGTGTCCATCTGGGGCCGCAACTTCTAGCTTTGTACCCGGTTCCGCCAATGCACGTTGTATACGTGCCATCGCGATGGTGGAGCCACCGAGGGCTGGCGATGGCACAGCCATGGTGATCGCGCCGACCGTATTGGAATCATGCAGCAGCGGCACGCCGTCGAGCCCGTCGGCATCACCGTCAACCTCCAACGTGATCACCCGATCGGGTGCGGTGTCGCGGAGGGACAGGAGTGCGTCACGACCGACAAACGAACCTTTGTCGAAATCGACCGCCCAGCCGAGTCGGCAGTCAAACGGCGAAGAAGTTTCGTCGTACTCCAAACCAGCCATGACCATGCCCGACTCGATGCGACACATCATGAGCGCGGCAGCGCCACACAACGTTGCCCCCAGATCTGCACCCGCTTCCTGGACGGCGGCTAGGAGATGCGGGGCCGCATCAATAGGAGCGACGACTTCAAACCCCAACTCAGCAGTGAATCCGATGCGGTTGATTTGGCACACGACGCCGGCGAGAGTGACGCCCGTTCGAAAGGTGTAGTACGGGAAGGCGTCATTCGACATATCTGTATCGACAAGGCGAGACAGCAGAGCGCGACTTTGCGGCCCTTGTACAGATAGGACGCAGCATTCGCTGCGACGTTCGTGAACGCGGGCATTGTCCACGAGATGCTTGTTGAGAATCTGGCCCACATCGGGATTGCCGCCCACCAGCAGGACATGTTCGGGGCCATAGACCGTGACGGTTGGGTCATCGACCATGTTGCCATCGGCGTCGACGATTACCCCATAGGCCATCGTTCCGGGCGCAAGCTTGGCCACGTTACGACTGAAAACGGCGTCAACGGTAGCGACCGCCCCCTGCCCCTGGATGTCCCAGCGATAGAGCATGGAGTACTCCAGGAGTCCGACACGATTCCGAAAGGCGTCGTACTCATCTTCCGGGTCGCTGACCCAGAGGGGAACTCCGTAGTCCATCACGTCGATCCACTCGGTTTCTAGGTCGGGTGGGTACGCGAAGTGGAAAGGGGTTGCCTTCAAGGTTTCGGGTTTCACCGGTACACCTCCGAATGATGGCGCCACCTCCACCTGGAATGAATAATCCAAATGGAGAGTTCCTGGAGGCTACTGACCGGCGGGGGATTTGTCAGGCGAATCCGTCTATGAGGTTACGGCTGAACCAGGTAGGTGAGCGAGCAGCGATCGCAGCTCCCGAAGTGCCGATTGCACGAATTTTGGATCCTGCAGGGTCAGCCCCTGTAGCACGATCCCGTCCAGGGCTGCGGTCACCATGGCACCAGTTGCGGGTGTGACTGGCAGCCCGCGCTGCCGAAGGTCTGCCACGATGCCGCCGCGCAGCCCTTCCAGCATGGCCTTGACTGCCGGGCGAAGTTCGGGGCGTCGGACAGACTCCAGCATGACCTCGTACTGAAAGGCAACCATTTCCTGCTCGCGCTGGATCATGGTGGGGATTCCGCCTGCGAATGACCGCAGGTTGCCTGCTGACTCAGTGACACCACTTGCCACGAGGACCGGAGAGAGCGAGTATTCGGTGGCCGCAACGATTAGTGCGTCGCGCGAGCCGAAGTGATGTCGGACCAGGCCGTGCGTGACGCCAGCTTTCTCAGCGACGGCTCGGTAGGTAAGTGCACGAAGCCCCCCGGCTGCCACCACCGTGACTGCGGCCTGGAGCAGGGCCTCGCGGCCTTCGCCGTAGCCAGGGCTACCGGAAAGTTTCGTCCTACTGGCCACACAGTGTTTCTACCAGGATCGCGAAGTTGCGAATGTGGTAGGCACGGCACTGTGCTCAGCACTGCCCCGCGGCTATCGCCTGAACAGGGCGCTGCTCGACGAATGTGCTCGCTGGCAACTGCAGGTGCCATCGTCATGGCGGTCACGTATCTGACCACGACATTCACGACCTGGGGGCAGGCCATCGTTGACGAGGCTTGGTTGGCGCGGGTTGTTGAGGGCCGGGTTCTACTCAAGGTCTCGCGGCATGTGCTGGAGTTCATCGATATCGGCAGCGTCATAGGGGTCATCGTGATCCTGATAGTCGTTACTGCCGTGCGCCGCAACTGGCGTATTGGTGCGGTGCTAGCCGGCGGAGTACTTGGCGCGGCGGCAAGCGCTGAGCTCTTAAAGGTGGTGCTACCGCGTCCAGACCTTGCCCCACGACTGGAAGCAATGATGGGTGAACATGCGGCCAACTCATTTCCAAGTGGGCATGTGACCATCGCGACGGCTTCCGTCATCGCGTTGCTCGCGATTGCTCCGGTGACGGCCCGACTACCCCTTGCGCTCATCGGTGCCAGTTTCGTTGCCTGTGTGGCCGGCTCGGTGGTTGCCGCTGGGTGGCACCGTCCTAGCGACGCCATCGGTGGACTTGGTTGGGCCCTGGCCTGGCAGGGGCTTGTGAGCTGGTGGGTTGTCAGGAGGGCGGGAGTTTTCGCTTCGCAGCGCGTGCCGGCCCGCTGGTTTTGGCCTGCCGTGGCAGGGGTGATGCTGGCGACGATGACCGTGGTCGTCGTCGTGCTGGCACATGAACAGTTCCAGTTGCTGGCCGACTCAGTCAACTCGGTGAACTCGGTGAACTCGGTGAACTCGGTGAACCTGTGGGCATTTCCCATCGCGGAGGCCCTCTTGGTGGGGTCTGCTCTGCTGGTGGTCTGCACGGCAGGCTGGATTCTTCGTGAAGTGGAGGTACGGTGACGGCGCTGAACGTGGTGATCGAGGGGCTCGGTCAAACTGAGATCGCCGTGCAGACGGCGGGGCCGGCGGATGGCAGCGTCGTCCTACTGATTCACGGTTCGGGCCCGGGTGCGAGTGCAGCAGGGGCCTGGCGTGCAACCCTCCCATTCCTAGGCGAGCACTACCGGGTAATTGCTCCGGACCTGCTGGGGTTCGGTGGAACAGCGCCGGCCTCGGACGGTCGCCACGATCGCGAACGATGGCTCGCGCAACTGCTCGCCGTGCTGGATAGCGTGGACGCTCCTTCGGTTCAGGTGGTTGGCAGCTCCCTCGGTGGCGGACTCGCCCTGCACCTGGCCCTGCGCAGGCCGGACCGCATTGGCAGGCTCGCCCTAATCGCACCCTTGGGCTCATCGTTTTCGATCACGCCGGGCCTTGAGCGGGTGTGGGGCTATCAACCAAGCCTGCCCGCCATGGATGCCTTGATGCATACCTTTGTGCACGATGCTGCCGGCATATCGGACGACATCGTGCAACTGCGCTATGAGAACAGCCTGGTGGCCCAGGATGTCTACAGCCGCATGTTCCCTGATCCGCGCCAGCGGTGGATTGAAGACTACGTGGTCACCGCGGAGGAAGTTGCTCAACTTGCCACCCCAACGCTCATCGTGCACGGCCGGGAAGATCAGGTGGTTCCGTTTGTCAGTTCGTTTAACCTCTTCCAAGCTTTGCCCAACTCGCGCTTGCTCGGAATCGCGAACTGCGGTCACTGGGCCCAAATTGAATACGCGGACGAGGTCAACAGTGCTCTGCGTGCCTTCTTTACTTAAAGGCCGGAGGGGTAGGTTTCCGGCGGCTCACTGAGATCCCAGAGGGAAGTTCTTTCAAGGGGCTGCAGGGCCGAGGTCCTGTCGATGTGGATGACTGCGTCAAATTGCTCGCGAATGTCTGCCCTGAACCAATGACTGGCACGCTCGGTCTCTGGCCGGTAGATCACACCGATAGCACGCTGCAACAGGTTTCCCGGTATGCCGTGTGCGCCGCGCAAGGGCATCACGAATCCGGCATGACCAAGTTGATGGAACATGTGCTCGTAACTGTCTGGCAATGCCTGGCGAACCTGCTTACGTTCCGCAGGCGCACCCCACTCAGAAGCAGCAGTGACTCGACCGTGGTCAGTCGTGAGCCCGATCAGGAAACTGTCCTTCGGCCACCGTTGTCGAACAAGTTGCCCCAGGCTCAGCTCGCCGCGGTTACCCAAGTACGTTGCTCGCGCATCTCCGACATGTGAATTGTGAGCCCAAACCACGACCTTGGCCGGTCCGTCATAGCGATCCAAGTACTCCACAAGGTCTTGGAGGGTCTGCGTCATGTGTGTATCGCGGATATTCCAGGTTGAAATGGATCCACGGAACATCTGTCGGTAGTACTGCTCGGCATTTAAGATCAGGCGCGCATTCTGTTCAGCGAAGAAGAAGTCGTCCTCTGCAAGCCAGCCATCGCCTTGCACCAGGTCAGTGCGCCGACGCTGTAGATCGACAAGTTGATCAATAACCTCATTCTCACAATCTGCACGCAGATCGGTTGTCAAGCTACGCCCGTACTCGTGGCCTTCCATGTTCACCATGTCAAAGCAGGAATAGCGATCCCGTGCTAACTCGGCAGCTTCGGGATCATGGTCATCGAGATAGGCAATAACTGCTTCGATAGAGGCACGCAAGCTGTATAGGTCTAGCCCGTAGAAACCCACTTTTGTCTCCATGTGGGACTGAGCGTCATTTCGGGCACGAAGCCAGTGCAGGAAGGCAACCACATCGGTGTTGCGCCACATCCATGATGGAAAGCGCCGAAAATCAGAGAGGGCCGTCTGTGGGTCGCGGTCTCCGGAGAGACCACGCACATAGCGATTGACGCGGTAGGCATCCGGCCAATCAGCCTCAACAGCCACCGCGCTGAAGCCGAGATCATCAATGAGTCGCCTTGTGAGACGTGACCGTTCACGATAGAACTCATGGCTCCCATGCGTGGCTTCACCGATGAGAACCAAGCGACGGCTGCCGATTGACTCTAGGAGGTCATCGAAGTCTTCGTCCGAACCGGTCAATGGCTGGATCAATGTGAGGGGATAGTCGGTTGTGGGCCATGCGTGTGTCGTCATGCCTTCACGATGGTGTGCGACAGCAATGAGCGGCTTCGGTCACAGGTCACCTCAAAGCGGGCAAAGGTCCTGAACCGCGCTCGACGTTGGCGTGGCAGGTACCTGGCTAGTCAGGATTGCCACATGTTCATCGACAGATTTGAAGCCGGACAGCGCCTAGCGCGCGCACTTGCCAGCCTCCGTTTGGAGTCGCCAGTCGTGTTGGCACTACCTCGTGGGGGAGTGCCGGTGGCCTGGGAAGTAGCAAGCATGCTGGAGGCACCAATGGATGTTCTTATCGTCCGCAAACTGGGCGCCCCCTTTCAGCCGGAGTTCGGATTTGGCGCCATCGGCGAGCCGGGTGCCGACGGAGAGCAAGTTGTCACGATCATCGACGAGCATCTGCGCCAGCGTCTCGGGATTTCAGACGTAGAGTTGGACCGCATTATTGCTACCCAGGAAGCGGAGCTGAGTCGCAGGATTCAGCAGTACCGTCATGGGCGAGATCTTCCAGTTCTGCGGGGACGCCAGGTGATCCTCGTTGATGATGGCATGGCAACCGGCTCAACGGCACGCGTTGCGGTGGCTGTCCTTCGAAAGTTAGGCGCTGAGCGCGTCATCGTGGCAGCACCAACAGCTTCGACCGATGCAATCAGGGTGCTGCGTGAAGTTGCCGACGAAGTCATCACTGTTGAGCAGCCCGAGGACTTCATCGCCGTGGGAGAGCACTACCAGGACTTCACGCAGGTGACCGATGACGAGGTCGTGCGCCTGTTACACACCGCTGTCGACAGGGAGGTGATCATTCCCATTCATGCTGACGGTCTTCGTGACGTGTTGTTGTCCGGGCACCTGTTCAGTCCCTCCCAGCCGCGGGGCGCCGTGATCTTCGCGCACGGCAGCGGTAGCAGTCGTCTGAGTCCAAGAAATCGCGCAGTTGCCGACATCCTGCATGAGGCCGGATTCGCCACGCTGCTTTTCGACCTCCTGACTGATCAGGAGGCGAGGCATCGCTCACAGGTTTTCGATGTTCCACTGCTTGCCGGAAGATTGCGTGCCGCAACGACCTGGCTTGGCACCCAGGGCTCGCTTCGCCACGTACCCTTCGCCTACTTTGGTGCTTCCACGGGGGCTGCAGCGGCCTTAGTCGCAGCCGTGGATTGCTCTCCGCCCATTCGCGCCATCGTTAGTCGTGGCGGTCGCCCAGACCTAGCGGGGCTTGCGCTGGGCCGAGTGCGCTGCCCAACGCTGCTGATCGTCGGTGAGCGTGACGAATCGGTCTTGGAACTAAACCAGCAGGCGCGTGACCAGATGCATTGCCCCGTCGACATGACCGTGGTGCCTGGGGCTTCGCATCTGTTCGAGGAATTCGGCACCCTGGACTCCGTGGCCTCCATTGCAGCCAGGTGGCTGCGTGCCACCTTGGCGACTGCGACCGCGGCGGCGTAGACGCGCGACTGGGCCACGGCTTCTGGCTCCCCCAATTGGACTCGAACCAATAACCCTTCGATTAACAGTCGAATGCTCTGCCAATTGAGCTATGGGGGAAGGCGAGGAACAGGGTACCAGTGCTCGCACCTAGATCCCTAGGGCCGCACGTACCCGCAGCAGGGCCTGGTCGGCTGCAGCCCGCAGGTCGGGGTCCGTTGGGTCCAAGCCGGTATCGAACACCACGGACCAATTGATCGCAGCGTCAGGCTGACGTGGTTGACGCCGCGCCACGAGGAGCGCGCCGGCTTCGTCTGGGAGATCAAGCAGGGGGGAGTGCTGTCGGTAGACGACGCTCTCAGTGACCATGGCTTGGATAGCGGACGGAAGTTCGCCAGGTTGACTGATCCGAAGTGATTCCTGCCGCAGTTCGCCGTCAACCTCCCAGTTGATCACCAGTCTGGGTGTGTCCCACACGGCTGTGGCGATGCGCACCCAGGGCATTTGTTGCCCGTCGCCATGGCCCCAGTCTCCGGGGCCGCGATACAGAGCGCTGCTCGTTGCAGCCAGGAACCTACCGTCATCGTCGGTACACCAGGCGATGAGGTGCTCGGACTTGGGGATATGGCAGGTCGCACGGACCTCGTCACGGCTAGTCATTGCGGTGTGCTGCCCATCGACTCAGTGCGTAGGTTGCGCCGGTAGTCCTCCAGCGCCAGCAGGTCGGCAAACAGTTGCTGATGCTCATCTGGGTGCTCAGTGGGGTCACAGCGCTGCAACTGCCCGCGCAGGTCGTCGATTCGGCGATTTGCATCGAGTTCGAGCAGTCGAGCCACCATGCTGGTTGCGTATCGGGAGTCGGTACCTGACTCGGCCGGTAGCGGTTCCACGGCAAGTTCACGTATCACGCCTCGCACCTCATCATCCTCCGCTGCCTGCAGGACCTCGTCGATCCACCGCAATCCGTCCAGATCCGCCCGGGGGCCACCGGCATTCACGATCGCATGGTGAACCCGAAGCGCCTGAGGGTGGGTGAAACTGGCCTCCTCCAAGCTGGCGTACCACTCGGTCACGGCAGCCGGCTGCTGCAGGGCGCACTTCAACGCCTCCCGCTCGATCTTCCTCGTCGGGTCACCGGTCGTCGCCACCCTGCTTGCAGTAGGTGGTGCGTTGCTGGCAGGTGCGCTTGAGCGCCCCGAACTCACCGCCTTGGATACCGTGTTGAGGTCTATGCCTAGCCAGCCGGCGAGCAGTCGGGTGTATTCCGGCCTCAGCGCGGTGTCCCTAATGCGTGCCACCACCGGGGCTGCTTGCTGCAGTGCAGCGATGCGCCCCTCGGCGGTGTTCAAGTCGAAACCGGACAGCGTTGATCGGATGGCGAACTCGAACAGTGGCACTCGACGCTCTATCAGTGCTCGCACGGCACCATCACCTTGGGCAAGGCGCAGATCGCATGGGTCCAAACCAGACTGCTCGACGGCAACGAATGTGCGTGCCACGAACCGCTGGTCCTCGCCGAAGGCCCGTAGGGCCGCCCGCTGACCGGCCTCGTCGCCATCAAAGGTGTAGACGATCTCACCTCGCACCTGGTCGTCGTCCATCAGTAAACGGCGAATGACCTTGACGTGTTCGGTGCCAAAGGAGGTTCCGCAGGTGGCAACGGCGGTGCCGATGCCGGCCAGATGACAGGCCATCACGTCGGTGTAGCCCTCGACGATCACGACCTGTTGCTGCTTGGCGATAGCCCGTCGGGCCAGGTCGATGCCATAGAGCACCTGGCTCTTTCGATAGATAGGTGTTTCTGGGGTATTCAGGTACTTGGGACCATCGTCGTCCTCAAAGAGACGTCGCGCTCCGAACCCCACCACATCGCCGCTGAGATCGCGAATCGGCCAGACCAGGCGCCCACGAAACCTGTCGTAGACACCACGCGCACCCTGACTCAGTAGACCTCCAGTCAGCAGTTCGGTATCGGTGAAGCCCTCACCGCGTAGGTGCGTCGTCAGCGCGTCCCACGACTTCGGAGCAAATCCGACCCCGAACTGCAGGCGGGCGGCATCGTCGAAGCCGCGCTGGTCGAGAAAGTCCCTGGCTGGTTGCGCAGCGGAGGTGGACAGTGCCTGCGCGAAAAACTCAGCCGCCGCGCGGTGCGCTGCTACCAGCCTCGTGCGCTGACCCTGCTGACGCTGCGGTGAGGCACCTCCCTCGACGTAGGTGAGCGTGACACCGGAACGTTCGGCTAGGCGCTCGACAGCCTCGCTGAATGTCAGGTGGTCGATCTTCTGCAGGAAGGCAATCAGGTCCCCTCCTTCGGCGCAGCCGAAGCAGTACCACATACCGCGGGACGGGGTGACGTGAAAGCTTGGGGTGCGCTCATCATGGAATGGGCACAGACCCTTCAAGGACCCACCGCCGGCAGGTTTCAGGGTGACGTACTCGCGAATGATGTCGTCGATGCGAGCCCGCTCACGCACGGTCGCGATGTCCTCATCGCGAATCCGTCCTGCCACGCTTGGAGTCTAGGTGAGTCGTTGGTGCCATTCCACGATGCTCACATCGGTCAGGCTGGCGACCTGATCGACGACGGCACGTAGCCTTAGGGCATCGTCATCGGCGGCGACGAACGCACTGCTATGTAGCGCATCAAGATCGCGACCTTCACGACTCAGTAGCGCCTGCACCACCTCGGTGATAATCGCGCGTTGTTCCGCGTAGATCTCTTCTGCTCCTGGGCGTTGCATGACGTATTGCACGGCCATTGCCTTCATCACTGCGACCTCGTCCCTGGCTTCGTCCGGCACAATCAGATCGGCCATGTACCGGGTAAGGACGCTGTCGCCATAGGCGATCTGTGTGGCGATTTGAGCAGCCCGACTGAATCGTCCGATGAGTGTGCTGGTGAACTGCTTCAAACCGACCATTGAACGCAGCGATCCGTCAAAGCGACTCGGCCAACTCGGCAGTCCCGTCAGCCTGTCGATTGCCGCGGCAAGTGCGGCAGGCTCGGACTCAGGTCGGTAGCGCGTGTGGGCAATCGTGACCAACATGGCCTGCTCATGGCTCGACAGAAGTGCTGCGGGATCAATGAGACCGGCGTGCACGGCATCTTCGACGTCGTGCACGGAGTAGGCGACATCGTCGGACCAATCCATGACCTGCTCCTCAAGGCAGGTACGTTCGCCGGGGGCGCCGGTGCGCAGCCAGTCGAAACTCGCCGCATCGTCGGCGTAGTACCCGAATTTGCGTTCACCAGTTCGGCGCGGCCAGGGGTACTTGCATCCGGCATCCAGGCTGGCGCGCGTGAGGTTCAGCCCAACGCTCGCACCAGAATCATCGACCACCTTTGCTTCCAAACGCGTAAGCACGCGCAGGGTTTGTGCGTTCCCTTCGAAGCCCCCGATGTTCTTGGTGATGTCGTTGAGTGCATCCTCGCCGTTATGGCCGTACGGAGGATGCCCCAGGTCATGGACGAGCCCGGCGACTTCCACCAGATCCGCATCGCATCCGAGTGAGGCGCCCAGTTCTCGGGCGATCTGGGCGACCTCAAGGGTGTGCGTCAGCCGAGTGCGGGGGAAATCCGACTGTCCGGCAAGCATCACCTGAGTCTTGGCGGCCAGGCGGCGCAGGGCAGAGGAGTGCAATACCCGGGCGCGGTCCCGGGCGAACGGACTGCGCACCGTTTCCTTGATGGGTTCGACTACTTGGCGCTGCGTGTCCGCTACCTCGTAGCCGGCAAGCTCAGGCATCTTCAACCGCCACTTATTGCGTGCTGGCTAGCGGCCGCCTCGTCCTCAGCGAGCAGTCGTGCGGCAGTGGGCGCATCACACAGTCGTGAGTCGAGCCAGTGATCGGGCAGGGCCACCTGGCGTTGGGGTGAGGTGCGACCGCGGGGACCTGAGGCCACGTCGGCATTGAAGTCCTGGTCGGTATCAACCTGCGCTAGCAGGCTGTCCAGTTCTTCCAGGGTGCTCACCGTGCCGAGGGCCGCACGTATCGGTTGACGCACGCGGAAGCCCTTGAGGTACCAGGCCATGTGCTTGCGAATATCCCGGCATCCCTTTACCTCGCCAAACTCCATGCACAGTAGTTGCGCATGCTGGCGCAGCGTCGACAAGACCTCGGGCAGTCGGGGGTCGGGTGGAATCGGTTGCCCGGCGAACGCCGCAGCCAGTTGCGCGAACAGCCAGGGTCGCCCCAAGCACCCACGGCCAACAACCACCCCGTCCGCACCCGTCTGTTCGACCATGGCCAGTGCGTCCTGAGCAGTCCAGATATCGCCGTTGCCCAGCACCGGACAGGTTGGGTGACCGACGTGGGCCAGGTGCTCTTTCAGGCGAGCGATTGCCGACCAGTCGGCCTGGCCGCTGTAGAACTGCAGCGCGGTGCGCGCATGCAGGGCGATCCAGGCCACGCCGAGTTCGGCGGCGATCCGCCCTGCCTCTAAGTAGGTCAGATGATTGTCATCGATGCCCATGCGCATCTTCACCGAGATCGGTACTCGCCCGTTCGCCGCACGAATGGCGCCGTCGACCACGGCTTGGAAGAGGTCGACTTTCCATGGCAACGCACTACCGCCCCCGCGACGGGTCACCTTGGGCACCGGGCAGCCGAAGTTCAAGTCGATATGGTCCGCGCGATTCTCGTCGACCACCAGTCGAACTGCCTGGTGCATCACCGCGGGATCAACGCCATAGAGCTGCAGCGAACGAGGATTCTCATCTGCGGCAAAGGTGACCATGTCCAGAGTTGTGGCATTGCGCTCCACGAGCGCCCGACTCGTCACCATTTCCGAGACGTATAGGCCTGCGCCGGCCTGTCGGCACAGACGGCGAAAAGCGCGATTGGTGATGCCCGCCATGGGAGCCAGGACCACCGGTGCCTCGAGTTGTGTGTCCCCCACGCGCAGACCGACTGCCTGCGAGGTTGCACCGACAATGGACACGCGCCATTGTCCCACTTGCTGTCCCATCTGCGGCCATGACGGTGTCGCGGTACGACCCAGGGGTACGGTCGGCCCAGCAGATCACGTGAAGAGGGAGTCGTTGTGATGAGCGAGACCGCAGTGCTGTCCGGACGCCGCCGATGGTTCGCCTTGGTGTTTCTTGCCCTAGGCGTTGCCATGATCATCCTGGACGCCACGGTGGTGAACGTCGCCATCCCGACGATGATCCGGGATCTGGGTCTGACGACGAATGACGCTGAGTGGGTTAATGCCGCGTACTCGCTGACATTCGCATCGTTACTAATCCTGGCGGGCCGCATCGCCGACCGATCCGGGCGTCGACTCATCTTCCTGATCGGCATCCTCGGCTTCGTCCTCGCCAGCGTCCTGGTCTCGCTATCCAGTAATGCCATCGAGGTCATTGGCGCTCGCGCCCTGCAGGGCGTCGGAGCTGCGATGATCCTGCCGGCGTCGCTGTCCGTGATCAACGCAGTCTTCGTCGGCAAGTCGCGCGCCATCGCGTTCGCGGTGTGGGGCGCGACCATCGGCGGCATGGCAGCTCTCGGGCCGCTGGTTGGCGGCTGGCTGACCACCTACGCGTCTTGGCACTGGGCTTTTCTCATCAACGTGCCAATCGGCATCATCGTCATCATCGGCGTCATTGCCCTGGTGCCGGAGACAAAGGACACGACCGGGCCGCGCGGTATCGACCTGCCGGGGACCGCGCTAGTAACCCTGGGCCTACTCGGCGTGGTGTTCGCGCTGATCGAAGGGCAGCGCTACGGCTGGGTCATCGCGATTCGCGAATTCAAGGCGGGCCCGATCACCTGGGGGACGGGTGGGATATCGGTGGTCTTGATCGCTGGGGTTGTCGGTGCCATTGCCTTGGCGATACTGATCCCGCTGGAACGCCGAAGGCTTGCTGCAGGACGCGTCGTGGTCCTGAATCTCTCACTGTTCAAGGTGCGCAGTTTCGGTGCTGGCAACGCCGTCGCCATGGTGGTCAGCCTGGGGGAGTTCGGACTGCTGTTTTCCCTGCCGCTATTCCTGCAGTCGGTGCGCGGTTACAACGCACTCGATACCGGCGTGATTCTGCTTGCCCTTGCCGTTGGTTCATTCGTCGCCTCCGGTGCCGGTGCAGGGTTAGCGCAGCGCGTCGGCCCAGTGCGAGTGCTGCAACTAGGCATGGCTTTGGAGGTGCTTGGCATCCTCGCGCTCGGTCTGGTCATCTCCACGAGCGTTACCGGCTGGCAGCTGGTGCCTGGGCTGTTTTGCTACGGCATGGGTGTCGGCTTTGCGACCGCGCAGCTCACTGGCGTGATCCTGTCCGAGGTGCCCGTAGCTGAATCTGGTCAGGCAAGTGCCGTGCAATCCACGGCGCGACAGGTTGGGGCCGCGATTGGTACGGCCATTCTGGGTACCACGCTCATCATTGGTCTTGGTGCAGGCGTGAAGTCATCGCTGGAAGACCGAGGAGTTCCGTCAGCCGGTGCCGAACAGGTTGCCGAGGTCGTGCAATCCAGTGCCGGGCAGGCTATCCCGGGCCTGGCGTCCCAACCCGATGGTGCAGTGTTGGTGGCCGGGGCGGAGGAAGGCTCGGTGAGCGCCACGCGCATTGTTGCCTGGGTGGCAGCGTTCCTCGTGGGTCTGGGTCTGTTGACGAGCCTGTTGCTACCGCGAAATGCTGCTCGCGTGCTCAGTGAGGGCTATGCCCCGCCAAAAGAGAAGCAGGGTTCTGCGTAGCCGTCGCGGCTGACTAGCCGTTTGCGGGCGCGGTGGATCCGCGCACAATAAGTTGCGGAGCGAGTTCGATGCGCCGAGCTGGCGCTGAAGGTTCGGCAATGCGATCCATCAGTAGGTCCGCGCCCGTGATGCCTAGTTCGGTGAGTGGTTGAGCCACGGTGGTCAGATCGATGGAGCGCAAGCCGCTTAGTGCGATCCCGTCGTAGCCGATTACGGACAGGTCCTTCGGAACGCTGCGTCCCAGTTCCTGTGCGGCGGCTAGGGCACCGATCGCTGCAATATCGTTGGCGACCACGATCGCGGTCACCGTTGGGTCGGCCGAGAGCAGCGCTCGAGTTCCTCGGTAGCCACCGTCGTCACTAAACGTCCCATCCTGTGTTCGCATGCAATCCTGCAGACCGTGGGCTTGCATGGCTCGGCGGTAGCCCGCCAGGCGCGTATTTGCGACCGAGGAGGTGCCGCCGGTTACGTGGGCGATGTGTCGATGTCCAAGCGCGACTAGGTGATCGACGGCAAGTCCCACACCAGCGATGTCGTCGTTGCTGACTAGGTCGATATGTGCACCGACCTCGGCCGGCTGGGTGATCACGGTGATGGGTACCTGCTCAGCGACCTCCTGCAGATAGGACCGATCCTGTCGATGCGCAATGAGGATGAGCCCTTCCACCTGCAGGTCAAGCAGTTGTTCGATCTGGTGGCGTTCCACCAGCGGGTCGGAGTCACCGGTCACTAGGACGCAGTGGTAGCCCCGCTCGCGCACCCGTGACTGAACACCGTCGAGGATTTCGGCAAATACCGGGTTGTGCAGAGTAAGGGCCAGTACTCCCACTGTTCGAGTTCGTCGCTCAGCCAAGCTACGTGCGGCCGCGTTGCGGCGATAGCCAAGCTCCTCAGCGGCCGCTTGAATTGCCGCACGGCTGGCTGGCGCCACCTTGGCAGACCCCGCCAAGGCAAGTGAGACCAGTGACTTTGATACCCCAGCACGTTCAGCAACGTCATTGATGGTGGGCCGCCGTGTGGTCATCGTTGGCCGCTCAAGTTTGGTTAGTCAACGTCATCGACCGCCACCAGGCGTTGTTCGCGTGCCGAACGCGTGGCTGCCAGGGCCAGGGCAACAGGGATGCGTGCCTGTTCGCCACTGACCGGCGATTGGCCCCCGGTGCGCAGGTATTCCTCGAATGCCAGCCACTGGCGCCGGTAGGCATCCATGTAGCGCTCGAGGAAGAAATGCTGCAGGGGCGCACCCCGAAAGCCGTCCGCGCGAGCCACCTGAGCCTGGTTCTGGGCAACGTTGCCTGAGGTGACCATGCCCGCGACACCGAGCACTTCGATGCGCTGGTCGTAGCCGTATGGTGCCT
This sequence comes from Actinomycetales bacterium, assembly GCA_018970765.1. GTDB lineage: Bacteria > Actinomycetota > Actinomycetes > S36-B12 > S36-B12 > REEB426. Next base: position 10,443 of record JAGWVT010000011.1, on the reverse strand, counting down.
GCCGGCTGACATCAATCGTCGTGGTCACACCATTGGCGTGGATGAGCACGGCTAGTGCGGTATCGAAATCGCCGAGTTCGCCGATACGTGGGTCGATAAGGCAGGCGCCATGAGCCCACACATGAGTGACGGGGGAGTCGACGAGTGCGCCAGCCATATCGAAATCGTGAATCATCATGTCCACAAAGATCCCGCCGCTGCTAGCGACGTACTCGGGTGGGGGCGGTGCGGGATCACGGCTCGTGATGCGCACCATCGTGATTGCGCCGACCTCGCCACTGTGAACAGCATCGCGAACCGCAGCGTGCGTGGGATCGAAGCGGCGGTTGAATCCCACCATGAATGGGGTGCCGTATCGGTTAACCGCAGCGAGCGCACGATCGACGTCGGCTAAGTCAGTGCTGATGGGCTTCTCGCAGAAGGCGGCTTTGCCTGCCTGTGCGGCAGCCACGATCGCATCGACGTGGGCTGGCGTGGCTGAGCAGATCGCCAGTGCCTGTACGGCATCAGTGGCGACGGCCTGCGCGCTGTCGGCGAATACGGGCACGCCAAGTTCATCGGCCAACTCCTGGGCAGCACCCTCGTTGACGTCAGTCACGCCGGCGACATGCAGGCCGGGTACCTCGCGAGCGATCAGTCGGGCATGCAGGCGCCCGATACGACCTGCTCCACTGATGGCTATGCCGATCGATGCGTGATTGGTTGTATCGCCGGTCATCGAGTCATCCTTCGCTCGTCGTATGCCTGCAGGGCGGCATCGAGCCGGTCCGTTGGCCAGGATTCAGTCACGGCTTGGCTCAGAAGTACGGCCTGTGATGCCGGGGCAAGTCCGCCGATCGGCTGATCGCGGTCCAGGTTGGTGGGGAACGGGTAGCCCTCTGCGCTGGCGGCAATCACACAGGCCAGTCGCTCGGCGGTGAGGTCCGCTGATGCTCGTTCGCGCAGCCGAGGAAAAATTGCGCGGCAGATGGATGCGCGGTCGACGGCTTCCATGGCGCGTCCGAAGGCGCTGGAAACTTGCAGGAGATTTGCCATGCGCCGAACGTTCGCGGAGGTGTTGGTGCCCGCACCGTGCAGGACTGCTGGATTGAAGAACACGGCGTCGCCTTTGTTCAGTGGTACCTGCACGCAGTTTGTACGGACGTACTCAGCCACTTGTGGATCGCGCCAGGCCAAGTAGCCATCCACAAGTTTTTGGCTATGCGGCAGGTACATCGTCGGACCGGTCTCCAATGGCATGTCGCAATGGGCAATGGCGCCCTGCAACGTCAATACCGGAGAAAGCCGATGCACATGACCCGGGTACTGCTCAGCCTGTTCATTGGACATGAAGCCCAAGTGGTAGTCGCGGTGCGGGACCTGCGCTTGACCCCCTGGGTTGACCACGTTGACCTGAGCCGTCACCTGATACCCAGGCCCCAGCCACGCCTGGCAGATCAAGGCGATGGGCTCGTTCGCGTAGTAGTCAATGAAGGAATCAGGGTCCGACAGCGCATGCTTCTCAAGCGAGTTCCAAATGCGATCGTTGGCTCCCGCCTTGGCGAAGTGATCGCCTGCAGCCGCGCCACTGGCGTGTTGGTCGGCAATGATGGTCTCGAACAGCGCGCTAGCACGATCGATAACCGTTGTGTCAGCAAAGGCGCCGGCGAGGACCACGATGCCCGGTCCGTCTAACAACGCATGAGTGAGCTCAGCCTGTAGCGATTTGGCTTGGGGTGAGGTTACGGCAGGAAACGTGCCTGCGTCGTAGATGAGAATGCCGAGCGCTACATCGCTTGCCTGCGGGTACTGCGAGCGAGTGGTGCGCTGCGAGCAGATGCGACTCACCTCACCGACGTCAATCTGCATCGGATCGAGCCAGGCTGGCACACCCGGCAGGGTCTCCTGGATCATGGCGAACCTCCGTCCATTCTTATCGGTTGCCCGGTGGCTACCGATGCTGAGCAACTCTGGGCGACTTGGAAAGCACGACGGGCATCGATGGCCGAGCACAGGCTGGGCGCATTCGTGCGCACCGCGTTGACAAAGGCCGTGGTCTCGGCGGCGAAGGCCGCGCGGAATCTGTCGACGAAGCCGACGTACGGGTCCAGGGCCATGGGCAGTTCCCCAAAAACCGGATGAAGCGGTGTTCGCTGGTTGAACCCAATGGTGATGCTGTCCATGGAGCCGAAGATCTCCATGTGTACGTCGTGGCCCACCGGATCATGTCGGGTACCGGAAATTGCCACCTGAACACCGTTGGCCATGGTTGCGTGTACAAGCGCGACGTCGCCATCGCGGACACCATCGACACGATCGCCGTATTGATGATGTTCACGCACCGCCAAACTCGCGAACACTTGCTCGAACTGACTGTCGATGAGCCAGGCGATGAGATCGAAGTCATGAACGAGCAGGTCGGCAAAGATGTCGCCGGCCTGGGACATGAACTCCGGGCTGGAGGGCTGGTGGTCGTGGGAAAACGCGTGAACGGCGTAAAGCGTGCCGAGTTCACCGGCCCGGATGCGACGCTGCGCCTCGGCAATCTCCGGATCGAAGCGACGTTGGAAGCCAACCTGCACCATCGTCCGGTGCGCATCGATCAAGGCGATCAGACGATCGGTGTCGGCCATGGTCAGGGCCAGAGGCTTCTCGCACAGGATCGGCAGCCCACGCGGGATCAACGAGCTGAGCAGGTCTGCATGCAGGGCGCTGGCCGTGGTGAGCACGTAGGCATCGACATCGACCTGCCCCAACTCGGACCAGCCAACCGTTTGTGCACCGAATTGCTCGGCGAGACCTGCGGCCACATCCGGAGTTCGGTTCGTCACGAACACCTGGTCAACGAGGCCACTTAAGTCCTCGACTCGAATGGCACCCATCCGGCCGGCGCCGATAACCAGGACGCGCAGCGGGTTGCCGGCCATGACTGCCTCCTCAGGTGATTCCTTGCGCCGACTTTCCAGGGAACGATAGCCTGTGTTGGAACGCTCCAATTCGAGGAGATCTATCGATGTCAAAGCCTTTCCTGTCGCGTATTGCCTCCGCCCCGATTTCCTGGGGAATCTGCGAGGTGCCCGGCTGGGGCGCCATGCTGCCCACCCCCCGGGTGCTCCATGAGATGTCTGAACTCGGGCTGCCGGCCACCGAACTCGGAGCGCCTGGCTTCCTGCCAACGCAGCCAAGTGACCTGCGAGCCGAACTTGGGGCCTTCGACATGGCATTGCTGGGTGGCTTTACCCCGCTGGTACTGCATGAGCGTTCCGAGCGCGAAGCGGCCATCGCCTACGCCAAGCGCACCGCCAAACTGTTCGAGGACTGCGGGGCAACGAAGTTCATCTCTGCCCTGGTCATGGACGACGCCTGGAGCGTGCCGCGGCCACTAGACAGCACCCAGCAGCGGCACCTCATTGAGATGCTTGGCGTGGTCGACGAGATCTGTGCGGAACATGGACTCGAGCAAGTTGTGCATCCGCACCTGCAGACCATGGTTGAAACGCGGGACGATGTGGAACGGATCCTGCAGGACTGCGACGTGCACTGGTGCTTGGACACCGGTCACATGGCGATTGGTGGCGTGGATCCGGTGGAGTTCGCGAAGCAAGCCGCAGACCGCGTCGGGCACGTCCATCTGAAAGACGTCGACATGTCCAAGGCCGCAGCGGTACTCAACCGAGAGATATCGATCATGGCGGGTGTGCAACAGGGCCTGTTCACGCCCTTGGGTGAAGGGGACGTGCCGATTGCCGAGGTTGTGCAGGTGCTGGAGTCATCTGGATATCAGGGCTGGTACGTCATCGAGCAGGACACCGCGCTGACGCAGGGCCTGCCACCGGAGGGTCAAGGTCCAGTGCGCGATGTCCAGCGTTCGCTGGACTACCTGCGCGATGTGGTCGACCCGTCGCTCGCAACGTCAGCCGGCAACTGATCGATGCTCGACCTCATCACCGTTGGTCGAGTCAGTGTCGACCTGTACGCGCAGCAGATCGGTGCCTCGTTCCAGCAACCGCAAACCTTCGACAAGTCAATTGGTGGCAGCCCCACCAACGTTGCCGTTGCGGGCGCGCGGCTGGGTCTGCGCTCTGCGGTGGTTACGAAGGTTGGGGGCGATCCACTCGGTGACTATGTGCGAAGGCGCCTAGCCGAGTTTGGCGTTGACGCGCAGTTCGTGGGAACGCAGCACAACGGCCTGACGCCAGTCGTACTCGCGGCACTCGATCCGCCAGAGGATCCGGTCATCGTCTTCCACCGGGGACTGGCGGCCCCCGACACCACGCTCACCGTCGATGACCTCCCGAAGGCCCAGGTCAGCCAGTGCCGAGCGTTCTGGATGAGTGCTTGCGCGCTAGCCACTGGAAGCACCGCCGAGGCCAGCTTCGCTTGGTTGCAGCAACGAGCGCGGGCCGAGCACACCATCCTGGACCTGGACTACCGGCCGAGCTTCTGGCCCGACATCACTACTGCGCGTACCGCCGCGCAACGCGCCTTGGAGCAGGTGAATGTGGTGGTGGGCAATCGTGCCGAATGCGAGATGGCCTTGGGCATCAGCGATCCGGATGGCGCAGCCGATGCCTTGCTGGCGCGCGGCATCAGACTTGCCATCGTCAAGATGGGTGGCGGTGGCGTGCTCCTGGCCGACGCAACACAGCGGATCACCGTCGCGCCGAAGTCGATCTCGGTGGTGTGCGGGCTGGGTGCTGGCGACGCCTTCGGCGGTGCACTGGTCTATGGGCTGCTCGCCGGATGGGACATCGCGCGTATTGGTGCGTTCGCGAACGCCGCAGGGGCATATGTGGCCGCGCGACTGACCTGTGCCGATGCAATGCCAGACCTGGCTGCGCTGCTGGCATTCGCAGACGAAGGCTGAGGTAGCGGACATGGATGGACTACGCGGGGGCCTGGCACGTTCGGATTACCTTGCGCTGATCGAAGCTCGAGTTCGAGCACCTGAGGAACTGCAGGCCGCGTTGATCAATCGTCGACGTCGCCCGGTTGCCGGCCCCGATGGTCGGTTGATGATTGTCGCTGCGGACCACACCGCTCGCGGCATGCTGGCGGTAGGTGCTGATCCGCTCGCGGTCGCCGATCGCTTCACACTGCTGGAACGCCTCTGCCTGGCACTGGCGGTGCCGGGAGTCGACGGAGTGATGGCCAGCGCCGATGTGCTTGAGGAACTGGCCTGGTTGGGTCGACTGGACGGCATGCTCGCGATCGGCACGATGAACCGCGGGGGAATCATTGGCGCCACTTGGGAACTCGACGATCGACTGACGGCCTATGACGCGGAACATATTGTGCGATTCGGGCTCGATGGTGGCAAAACGCTGCTGCGCATCGATCATGAAGACCCGGGGACTGCCCGCACTCTGGAGATGGTCGCGCGCGTGACGACCCAGCTGGCCGACCATCGTGTGCTGGCGATGGTGGAGCCATTGCCGTACCACAAGGCACCTGATGGTCGAGCTGTGCTTGATCCCAGTGAGGATCGACTGATGAAGGTGGTGGCTATCGCTTCTGGCCTGGCGTCAACCTCGGCTTACACCTGGTTGAAGATCCCGGCGACCGAGCATGCCGCGCAGGTGGCCTCAACGACCACGCTGCCGATCCTGCTGCTCGGCGGTGATCCTGGGGCCAACTGGGAGCAGACCTTTAGTCGGTGGGAAGCGGCCCTTCGTGCGCCAAATATTCGAGGGTTAGTACCCGGTCGGCCACTGCTGTACCCGCATGAGTTGGACGTGACGGAGGCGGTGCGTCGTGCCGTGGCACTGGTGCATCCGTCGGGCACGAATTCAACTGACCTGCTTTGAACCGACCTGCTTTGAACCGACCTGCTTTGAACCAACCTGCTTTGAACCGAAGTGAACTGAGATGGGAAGGGTTTCCGGATGAGCGGTAGTCCAGGAACGACAGGTACCGACGGCACGGACTGGTTGCGACGCGCGGGCAGCCTTGCCCAACCTGGCCGACCCATGGTGATCGATCCCAAGGCGGCCGGCTGGCCGTACAGCGGGATGCAGATACTCGATCTCGCGGCGATGCCAGAGCAGCATCTCGATCTTCGTGACACCGAAGCCGTGCTGTTGAGTCTGTCATCACCCAACGTTCGCCTGGAGGTCGATGGCACCATCGTCGACCTCACCGGGCGGTCCGGCGTCTTCGCCGGTGTGAGTGACTGGGCCTACCTGCCGGTGGGCTCGCAGGTGAGGGTGACGGGGGAACCCGGTGAGGTGGCGCTGTGCACGGCAGTGGCCGAGCAGGTCCTACCGATGCAGGTCGTACGCGCCGATGCGGTGCCTGTTGAAGTGCGCGGCGCGGGCCAGGCCACTCGTCAGGTGAACAACATCGCTACGCCCACGTCGTTCACCGGTGCGCAGCGCATCAATGTCTGCGAGGTTCTCACCCCCGGCGGGAACTGGTCGTCTTGGCCCCCGCACCGGCACGATGGTCTAGCCGATTGTCCGTATCAGAACGAAGAGATCTACTACTTCCGGATGGGCAACAGCACCAGTGACCATGGCACGCCCCACGGTGGGGGCCTGTTCCGCATCTACACCGTTGACGGGTCCGTCGACCAGACCTGGACAATCTGGGACGGCGATGTCGTGCTGGTCCCGCAGGGGTATCACGGCCCAACGGTGGCCCCGCCGGAGTATCCGATGTATTTCCTCAACGTCCTCGCCGGTCCGGGCGCTGAGCGCACGATGGGATTCTGTGACGATCCGGCGCACCACTGGATTCGTCAGGCCTGGGAGGCGCAGGACCAGGATCCGCGCTGTCCGATGACGACTGCTAAGGGAAAGGTGTCACGATGACAAAGGTTCGTCGACCACTGCGCATTGCCGTACTTGGATTGGGGTGGATGGGCCAGGCGCACTCTCGGTCCGCCCTGCGCATACCCTCCCTGTTCCCCGAGCGCAGTTTCGAGCCGATTCTGACTGTCTGCGCAGATACTGATCCGATTCGTCGGACGCGTGCTCAGGACGACTTTGGCTTCTCTCGAGTCACCGACGACTGGCTGTCGGCGGCAACCGCCGATGACGTCGACGCGGTGTGGGTGACGGCGCCGAACATGTTGCATCTGCCGATGATCGAGGCGGCCACGGCAGCCGGTAAGGCTGTCTTCAGCGAGAAGCCGATCGGCGGTAAGCCAGAGCAGACCGTGCAGGCCTGGCGATATGCCGAGGCAGCAGGTGTGCCCACCGGTGTTGGCTACAACTACCTCTGGTCACCGTTGGTGCTGCACGCCAGAGAAATGATCAAGGCGGGGGAGCTCGGCACCATCACTCACTACCGCGGGCGCTTTCTCTCCATGTACGGCAGCGATCCAATGGGGTTACTGACCTGGCGTTTCATCATCGACGAAGCCGGCTATGGCGTCACCAGCGACATCCTCAGTCACTCGGTTTCGATGGCGCAGTTCCTCGTGGGGGATATTGACGAGGTTGTCGGGATGCGGCACACAACCATCACGCATCGACCGCTTCCCAGCGGTGCGGCGAGTCACTATGGACGCGGCCGACCGGAGGATCCGGTGGGCCCTGTCGAGAACGAGGACTTCGCCTCGATGCTTTGCCGCTTCACCGATGGTGCGACGGGAACCTTCGAAGTCAGTCGCACCGTGGTTGGCCCGGAATCCCAAAATGCCTTCGAGATCTACGGCACCAAGGGTGCGCTGGCCTGGAATCTGGAGCGCATGAACGAACTGCAGTTCTATCGAGCAGGTGGGAGTAAGGAGGACGGCTACACTACGGTATTCGGTGGCGATCGCTTCCCGTACCACGGTGCCTTCGTGCCCGGCCAGGCCAACAGCATCGGCTTCGAAGACCTCGTTGCTATTGAGGATCTCGCCTTCATGGAGTGCGTGGCCCAGGGGGATCGGTTCTCACCGGGTTTCGCCGAGGCCGTGGACGTGGTGAGTGTCCAGCAGGCACTGATCGACTCCTGGCAGTCGCGTACCTGGGAACGCGTTCGGGATCTCAAGCGCGCGTAACAGAACCAACAGTTCGAAAGGAAGAGAAGGATGACCGACGCGACCGTGCGGATCACCGTGGCCGAGGCCATCGTCCGCTACCTCATTGCGCAGCGCTGCATCGTCGACGGTGCCGAGCAGCCACTCGTGCCAGGGGCAATGGCGATCTTCGGCCACGGCAACGTCACTAGCCTTGGTCACAGTTTGCAGATGCACCAGAGCGAATTGCCCACCTGGCGTGGGCAGAACGAGCAGGGCATGGGGTTGGCTGCGACCGCGTTCGCCAAGGCCATGCGACGCCAGCAGTTCATGCTCTGCACCTCGTCCGTTGGTCCTGGCGCGACAAACATGGTCACCGCAGCCGGTGTTGCCATGGCTAATCGCCTGCCGGTGCTGTTCATCAGCGGCGACACCTTCGCCTCACGCCTGCCTGATCCAGTGCTGCAGCAGGTGGAGCACTTTGGCAGCCCGTCCACGACGGTTAACGACGCATTCCGGTCCGTGGTCCGGTTCTGGGATCGCATCACGCACCCTGCTCAGGTGCTTGCCAGCCTTCCGCAGGCTATCGACACCATGTTGGATCCCGCCGAGGCAGGACCTGCGTTCATTGGCCTACCCCAGGATGTTGGCGCGGATGCCTACGACTACCCGGTCGACTTCTTCGCTACACAATTGCGGTACCTGAGTCGCACCCGCCCTGATTCCCGTCAGGTGCGCAGCGCGGTGGAGATGTTGAAGTCAGCACAGCGCCCGGTGATCATCGCAGGTGGTGGCGTGCATTACTCCCTCGCCGAACCAGACCTGGCCAGTTTCGCCGAACGCCACGCCATTCCGGTGTTGGAAACCGTCGCGGGTAAGTCGACGCTGGTTGCTGACCATCCTTGCTACGCCGGGCCACTTGGCGTGACCGGTGCCGCAGCCGCCAATGCCGTTCTAGGCGAAGCCGATGTGATCCTGGCCGTTGGCACACGATTGCAGGACTTCACCACGGGCTCCTGGACGGCGTTTGCGCCTGGTGCGCGCATCATTGCGCTGAATGCGGCACGCTTCGATGCGCGCAAGCACCAATCCTTGGCCGTGGTCGCCGATGCCAAGGAGGGTCTTGCTGCTCTCGACGTAGAACTTGGGCCCTGGCAGTCACCCTGGCCGGATCGCGCGGCCCGAGCCCAGCAGGAGTTGCGTGCCTTTATCAGCGAACGCATCACCCCGGATGGCAGCCTGCCGCTGAGTTACGCGCAGGTCGTCGGTGCCGTCCATCAGGCAGCTGATGCGCAGGACTACGTCCTCACCGCTGCGGGTGGGCTGCCCGGCGAGTTGAACATCAACTGGCTAAGTAAGGGTGTGGGCACCTTCGATTGCGAGTACGGCTACTCCTGCATGGGCTACGAGATCTCCGGTGCCTGGGGTGCTGCGATGGCACGTCGCAGCGGTCGCGTGCTGGCGCTCGTCGGCGATGGCTCCTACCTGATGATGAACAGCGACATCTATTCCGCGGTGCTCACCGGCTACCCCTTCACCCTGGTGGTCTGTGACAACGGCGGGTACGCAGTGATCGAGCGGCTACAGGTCGGGCAAGGTGGCGCCTCCTACAACAACATGCTGCGGGACAGCCTGCAAGCAAACGGAAGCGGCCCGGCCCAGGCGCGCGTTGATTTCGCAGCTCATGCTGCTGCACTGGGCGCCGAGGTTCACACTGCGACCTCGGCCGACGAGGTCCGTGATCTTGTGGCGGCTACGCGTACGTCGGATCGCACCGTGGTCATCATCGTGACCGTTCGGGAGAGCGACTGGACCGGTGGCGGTTCCTTCTGGCAGGTGGGTATCCCCGAGGTCAGCGAACGACCCGAGGTCCAGGCCGCCCGGGCCCAGATGGATGCCGGCCTGCTCGCCCAGCGTCGGGGAATCTAGCCGGGGAAACTAGCCTGCCCGCTGCCGATCGCGAAGCAGGTCGGGCACAACTGGCTGGCCGTTGGCCAAGGCGGATTCCTCAGCTGCCTGCATGACTGCCACCACATCGCGCGACTGTCGCGTGGTGACGCGCATTGGGCTGCCCACGGTGAGGTACGCGGCCAACTCTGCATGGAACTGGAAGCTAGGTACGTCTACCAACGTCATGGTGACCGCTGACTTCCCTGGTTCGTGAAGGGTGAGCATCGCGGGCAGGTCCGCGACGTCGGGTTCGGCGCGCGGGTCCCAGTCCCCGACGATCGACCCGTGGGTGCCGAAGAGGCGGTACTTCGGCGGGCGTGCAGCCGCGAGGTCTGAATTGACGAAGGTCGCCTGAGTGCCATCGGCGAAGGTGATCGTGACGGACGCATGGTCGGCGTTGGTGGCGTGATGCCAGCGGCGTTTGTGGTTTACGCAACTGACATGACTGACGGGCTGCGGAACCATGGCAAGGATTTGGTCGATGTAGTGACTGCCCCAGTCGAAGATCGCACCACCGGAGACTGCAGCATCGGAGTGCCAGTAGGAACAGGGTTCCCGGTGACCGC
>JAGWVT010000010.1 GCA_018970765.1 Actinomycetales bacterium | reverse complement strand
ATCGCCGAGTAGGCCCAGGCGTTGCCAGTGGCACCGTAGCCGGGTCCGCCTTCAAGCCCGACCAAGGCGCCAGCTTGCTGCAAGTCGGCGATGCTAGACGGCCGCACTCCCCTTGGCAGCACGATGGCGAATCTGACCGATATGTTTTCCGATACCGCACCTGACGTGGCGCCTGTCTGCGAGTTGACTGGGCGAAGTACCCGCCCGCACCAGGATCGATAGCGATCTTCCACCACCAGTGGACATGCCTTCAGGTCAAAGTTTCCGAATCGCAGCACCTCATCCGGTGGTTTTGCCGGGGTCGCTGAGACTGCTGACGTGGACGACGTGACAAAGGCACTAACACCCACGAGCGCTGCCAACAGTGCCGCCAAGAATTTGGCGCTGAGTCGGATTGGTGGTGTCCCCGCCCTAGCCGTCATGAGCCTGGAGCAACCTCTTGGCGTGAGATGGCTGCCAGGATGCCGTTCACGAAGGAACCAGATTCATCGGTCGATAGGGAAACCGCCAATTTGACGGCCTCAGCAATCACCACTGCCGACGGTGTTTGTGGGTCGTGCAGGAGTTCGAAGCATCCAACGCGAAGGATCGCACGGTCTACGGCTGGCATCCGATCCAGCGACCAATCCACTGAGTGTCGCTCGATTACCGCATCAATGGATTCCTGGTGGTCTACGACACCGCGGACAAGGTGCTCGACGAGGGGGTTCAGCGAAACCCCGGAGTCCTGCTCGAGGCGTGCCTGGGTTTGCTGCAATGTCATGAGCGGGTCAACGCCGCGGATCTCCGCCTCGTAGAGGATGTCAACCGCGCGCTTTCTGGCTTTCCCGCGTGAAGACACTGCTAGTTCACTCGACCCAGATAAGACCCATCGCGCGTGTCCACCTTGACGCGAGTCCCCTGCTCGATGAACAAGGGCACGTTGATGGTGGCTCCGGTCTCCAAGGTGGCGGGCTTGGTGCCCCCGGTCGAGCGATCTCCTTGTAGGCCGGGCTCGGTGTACGTGATGGTCAACTCAACCGATGCCGGGAGCTCGACATACAAAGCACTGCCCTCGTGGATCGCGACATTGGCTGATTGATTTTCGAGCAGGTAATCAGCCGCGGATCCGACCACGGCATTCGGCACTGGTAGCTGGTCATAGGTCGTCGCGTCCATGAACACCCAGTCATCACCGTCACGATAGAGGTACTGCATCTCACGCTTGTCGACATTTGCGGTTTCGACCTTGACTCCTGCATTAAAGGTCTTGTCAACAACCTTGCCAGAAAGGACGTTCTTGAGTTTCGTGCGTACAAAGGCTCCACCTTTGCCAGGCTTCACGTGCTGGAATTCGACGACGGTCCACAACTGTCCATCCAGGTTGAGCACCAGGCCGTTCTTCAAGTCATTCGTGGTTGCCACCGAAATTCTCCCTCTCCGCATGCCGTTGTGGGGCCCAGGGTAGTCGGCCGCCTCACTGGGGCTCCCCCACGATCTGCAGAAGGGTCGAAATTTCGCCGTCGTTCGTACGGGTCAAGGTCCTGGGCTCACCCTCAGTCACAAGAAACGAGTCTTCGATTCGAACTCCCCCAAAGCCAGGCACATAGACGCCCGGTTCCACCGCAACAACCATGCCGTACTCCAGGCGGCTCTCCTCGTTGCGTGATGGACCGGGCTGTCTTGGTGGTCGCGCTGCCACGGGTGCCACGGTCAACATCGGGTCCTCGTGTATTTGCAATCCAATGCCGTGACCGAGTCCATGCGGCATGCGATTGGCATATCCATGAGAATCCAGGACGGATCGCGCTGCCTGATCCATATCGGCAATAGGCATCCCGGCCTGACAGACCTGCAGGGCGGCCTCACGGGCTTCATGGACGGCGCCCTGCCAGTCTTTGAATTCCGAAGAGGGTTCAGCCGCCACGATGAATGTCCTCGTCATGTCGGCGTGGTAGCCCTGAACCCTGGCGCCCGCATCAACGATCAGGAGGTCCCCGGGCTGAATTTCGCGAGTTCCGGGGGCATGGTGGGGAATCGCGGCATGTGAGCCAGCGGCCACAATTGAGGGAAAAGCGCGATCATCCGCCCCAAGTTCAGCGAAGAGCATCTCCAACCTCCGGGCAATCAGAACCTCTGTTTGGCCCACGCGTATCTCAGCTGCCAGGCGATGAAAGGCTTCAGCGGTGATCGCACAAGCAGCGGCAAGCAGCGCCTGCTCGTCCTCATCTTTGACTCGGCGTGCCTGCTCGATAATTCCAGTGTGGGTCGTGATCTCGACCTGCTGAGCAAATTCGTTTACCACAAATATGGGCAAGGAACCCTCAAGTACGACATGGCCATGACCCGCGTCAATCGCCTCCAGTACTAGCTGGTGCGTGGACGCACGTGCTACCGAGACAGGCAACTCCGGGTCTAAGTCATGCGCGATCTGCACGTAGCGTCCATCAGTACACAGGCGGTCTCTACCGTCAGGATCAATCAGGACGGCCGCGTTACTCGCAAACAGACCGGTCAGGTACGCCACGTTTACCGGGGCCGAAATGATGAAGGGAAGTCCACCAGCGACTTGCTCGACGAGGGTTCGGCGTATTCGATGTCTACGGTCAGCGTATGACTTGGGCGAAATCACCCCAAGAACCTCGGTCCTTAGCCGCGTCTTGCGGCAATGGCTTGTAGTGCTAGCCGGTAGGAATCGAACCCAAAACCCGCAATGACTCCGTTGGCATGGGCTGCGGTAACCGACGTATGACGGAACTCTTCGCGAGCCGCGATGTTGCTCAAGTGCACTTCGACGAGCGTTCCGGTGATCATGGCGCAGGCATCGCGCACTGCAAGGGAATAGTGCGTAAGTGCAGCTGGATTGAGAATGACATCGACACCGGTGTCTGCAGCCTCATGCAGCCAAGTGATCAACTCACCCTCGGACTGTGTTTGCCTCACTTCGATTACCAGCCCGAGCTGGGCGGCCTGCAACGTACAAGCAGCGACCAGATCTGCATACGATTCGGATCCGTAGATCTCAGGCTCGCGACGCCCGAGCCGATTGAGGTTCGGGCCATTAAGAATCATGACGTCCATAGTGGTCTGAGCCTACGCCGGCTCAGCTGGAAATCGCGGCATAGGCGTACTGCAAAGCCGTGGGGTCCGGATTGCGCCAAGGGTGCGGATCGCCAAGGCCATGGAGGACCACGAACCTCAAACTGCTACCGCGCGCCTTCTTGTCCAACTGCATGGCCTCGAGCAGTTCGGGCCAGCGACCACCGGAGTAACTGATCGGCAGGTCGAGTCCCCGCAGTAGGCGTCGGTGAAGGTCAACTGCCCCCGCGTCAAGATATCCCCCGGCGTGGGCTAGCTCGGCAGCAAACACCATGCCGACAGCGATGGCTGCGCCGTGACGCCATTGGTAATCCTCCAGGCGTTCTATGGCATGGCCAAGTGTGTGCCCGTAGTTGAGGACTTCCCTACCCAAGGCGTCCGCAGCCATGCTGGATGCAGTCTCACGGAAATCTTGGCCGACGACCTCGGCCTTGACGCGAATAGCTCGTTCGATCAGCTCGCGTAATACGGGAGAAGTCGGCTGAACGGCGCTTGTACTGTTCGTGCCGAGTAAGTCGAGAATTCGGTCGTCGGATGTAAGACCGACTTTGACCACTTCTGCTAACCCTGACTGGAGCTCGGCCAGAGGAAGGGTCTGTAGGAAGCTCAGGTCGCAGAGCACTCCAACGGGGCTGTAAAAGGCGCCGACGAGGTTCTTGCCGTGTCCGGTATTGATGCCTGTCTTGCCGCCGACACTGGCGTCCACCATTGCCAACAACGTTGTGGGGACCTGGATGTAGCGAATCCCGCGCAGCCAGGTTGCTGCGACGAATCCAGCCACGTCTGTCACTGTCCCGCCGCCGACAGCCACGATGGCGTCATTGCGCGTGAAATTCCAGGACCCCAGTTGATCCCAACAGCGCTGCAACACATCAGCGGTCTTCGCCGACTCACCGGAGGGCACAGTGGCGATGTGAACGATGAGGCCGGCGTCCTGCAGAGGCGCTGTTAGCGACTGTCGGACTTGATCATGCAGACCAACCGGCGATTCGGCGACGAAGACTGCTAACCGAGTGGCTCCGGGAACCAGGTCCGGCACTCCTGAGAGTAAATCCCGCCCGACACGGACCTCATACGGATGCTCCGCCTGTACTGGAATTGCCACGAATTCGTTGGCGCTTGGGGTCATTGGGCACCCTGTGTGGTCAGCCAGACCCATATCTGATCAGCAACCAGGTCAGCCTCACGGTTATCCGTATCGACGGTCAGTGTGGCCAGGGATGTATAGATCGTGGAGCGTTCGGCCAGGAGTGACACGAAACGGGAACGAACATTGCCTAGCAACAGCGGGCGTGCCGCCTGCATGCCAACCCGGCGAACTGCAGAATCCACTGACACTTGAAGCCAGACGACGGGAACGCCAGCCAGTGCGGATTGGGTCCGCGGCTCCAAAACTGCTCCACCACCGAGGGAGATCACTGCGTTGTTGGTCTCTAGTGCCTGCGCCACGGCAGCGGTTTCACGCTCCCGAAAGTACGGTTCGCCCGACTCGATGAAAATCTCTGCCACCGTGCGCTGTTCGTGTTCTTCAACCAGGGCGTCGGTGTCGATGAACGTCCAGTACAAGCGCTGCGCCAGTAGCTTGCCTACCGTCGACTTGCCGGCGCCCGGTGCGCCGATGAGGGCTACGCGCGAAACCTTCATCCGACGGACAGCTCAGCGAGGTAGCCGGCAACATTGCGACGGATCTCGAGAACGCTGTCGCCACCAAACTTCTCAAGCATGGCATCTGCCAGGGTAAGCAAAACCATCGCTTCCGCCACGATTCCGGCCGCTGGCACGGCGCAGACGTCTGAGCGCTGATTAATGGCGGTAGCAGCCTCGCCCGATCGGACATCCACCGTTTGTAGGGCACGTGGAATCGTTGAGATCGGCTTCATCGCGGCACGTACGCGCAGTAGCTCGCCTGTAGTCATGCCTCCTTCAGTGCCTCCGGCACGCCCAGAGGTGCGACGGAGGCGATCGCCGTCCCGCACAATTTCGTCCTGCGCCTGTGACCCACGTCTGGCAGCCAGGGCAAAGCCGTCACCGACCTCTACGCCCTTGATTGCCTGGATGCCCATCAGTGCGCCAGCCAAGCGAGCATCGATGCGACGGTCTCCGTGCACATGACTGCCTAGGCCGGGAGGAAGCCCCCAAGCCACGACTTCGACAATGCCACCCAGGGTGTCGCCGTCTCGGTGTGCGGCGGCAATTTCATCCTGCATCGCCTGGCTGGTAGCGGGGTCCATGCAGCGAACCGGATCCTCATCGATCAAGTCGAACCAAGTCCCACTAGCTCCATCATCCACGGCAGGGATTAATCCGTCAGGTAACGCGATGGGTCCAATGCGCACTACGTGACTAAGGACCTGAATACCGGCCACCTGGTCAAGAAAGGCGCGAGCAACTGCACCCAGACTCACTCGCGCCGCCGTCTCACGTGCACTTGCGCGTTCCAGAATGGGCCGAGCATCGTCAAAACCGTACTTCTGCATTCCCACCAAGTCCGCGTGCCCCGGCCGAGGCCTGGTCAATGGAGCATGGCGCGCTTGACCCTCCAGCAAGTTTTCGGCCACGGGATCGGCGGCCATCACTGTTTCCCACTTGGGCCACTCGCTATTCGCAATTTCTATGGCAACCGGGCCACCCATTGTGCTGCCGTGGCGAACGCCGCCCAGAATACGAACCGCGTCCTGCTCGAACTTCATCCGTGCGCCACGTCCCGCGCCCAACCGACGACGAGCAAGATCTCGTTGAATGTCTTCGGTACACACGGCAACTCCAGCGGGGAATCCCTCCGCGATGGCCACCAGGGCGGGCCCATGGGATTCACCGGCGGTCAGCCAGCGCAGCATAGGAGCATCCTTCCAGATGCCTGTGGAATCCGTTTTTCTCAGGCCAGAGTGGGTAGCACGGGAACCAGGCCAAGGGCCGCGACTCCGGCTAAGAGAAACGGACCCAGCGGGATGGGTGTGCGGCGATTGGCTCGCCCAGCGATGAGCAGCGCTGTTGCATACACGCCAGCCAGCGAAAGACCCAGCACCGTTCCCCACAGACTCGCTTCCCAGCCCAACCAGCCCAAATAGGCGCCGGTGAACAGCCCAAGCTTGACATCCCCCATCCCTAGAGCACCCCGACTGACCAGAGCTAGGGCTAGCAGCCCCAAGAAGGTAAATGCGCTCGAGGTGAAGATGCGAAGGAGCGCGGACCAATCGCCGGCCAGCCCAACGTTTATCCCGAGAACGGCAAGACCAGCAGGCACTGCAAACGCCAGCAGGCGATTTGGCAAGCGATGCTCACGAACATCGATGATTGCCAGTGGGAGTGCAAACCCAATGAACACCGCCCAGGACACCACGTTCAACGCAATTCCCCCGTGCATGAACGTCGACTCCCTCCAGTTAGTTCCCCTCGTGAACGGCCATCCGCATACCTTCGATATCCGGCCGCTGCCCCGACATCAGTTCCACCTGTGCCACCGCCTGCCAGAGCAACATGTCCAGACCGCTGATGGTTATGCCCGGCTGCCAGGCCTGAGCCAGTCTGCTGGGCCACGGGTCGTAAGCCACATCCACAAGGACGCCCTCATGTGGCCGTGCCGTGGATCTCTCCTTGAAGCACTCGACGAGTTCAGTAGCGGCGGAGCCGGGCAGGGTGCTGACGCACAGATCGGCAACCTGGAGAGCCTCCGACAATGCCGAAAGTGGCCCCACGTCGACTTGGGGCACCCCGTAGGCATGGGCTACGTCGACCACTTGTCGCGCTGCTTCGACATTTCGAGCCCGAATGATGACCCGCTCAGCTCCGAGCTCGGCCGCCGCAGCACTGGCGCTTCGTGCGGTTGCCCCTGACCCGATGATCACCGCGGTACTGATCGGTCGTGCCGAACCGTCGTGCATGAACTCACGTACCGCTGTCACCAGGCCAAAAACATCAGTGTTGGCGGCGTACCAACCTGCGCTGTCACGAAGCAGGGTGTTGGCGCATTTGGTTCGATCGGCGACGTCATCGCGCAAGTCCGCGAGGGCCCAGGCCTCATCCTTCAGTGGCATGGTTAAGGAGAATCCAACCCACTCCGGCCCACAAGCCCTCAGGAACGACGCTAGTTCACCCTCGCGAACTTCGATGGCGTCGTAATGCCAGTCCAAGTCGAGAGATTCATACGCAGCTCTATGGAGCAGCGGGGATCGGCTATGCGCGATTGGAGAACCGAGTACGGCGGCCCGGCGCTGCATTTGCCTGGTCAGGAGTTGGCTCCCTGTTTGTCGAGATAATCCTGGAATTGCCGCTTCAACTCTAGGAATCGGTCATATGACTTCGCGAACTTCGTTTCCCCAGTTTCAGGGTTCACGGTGACGAAGTACAGCCACTTACCTTTGGCTGGGGATAACGCAGCTTCCAATGCTGCTTCTCCTGGGGAATTGATCGGACGCGGTGGCAGACCCGGGTACCGATATGTGTTGAAGGGCGAATCCACGTCAAGCTGCTCGGCAGACAGGGTCAAATCATCGACGCCAAGGGCATAGCCAACCGTGGAGTCCAACTGCAACGGCATCCCTTGCTCAAGCCGGTTGTAGATGACACGGGCGACCTTGGCGAAATCCGCTGGTCTGGCCTCAGCTTCGAGCAGTGATGCGACGACCACCACCTCATAGGGCGTCAAACCCACACCCTCCGCTCGGTCGACTAAGTCAACGGTGGAACTGGCCTGGTCGAAGCGACCGATCAGGGTGTTCAAGACTTCGGCCGCGGACTCGTCACCAGCAAGGTCGTAGGTTGCCGGAAACATGAACCCCTCGGGGCGATCATCGGCCCACTTAGGCAGGGCTAGGTCGCCAGGATTTTCCAATACTTTGTTGAAGTCCTCAACGGACAGTCCCGTTGCCCTACTTGCCACGTCAACGGTCTCCTGTAAACGTAATCCCTCAGGGAGCACCAGTCGCGATTCCACCCGTGAATTCGGATCCAGCATGAGCGTCAAAGCACCAACGCCTGACATTTGACGCAGCAGCGTATAGCGGCCGGGTCCGATGGATTGGGACTTGGGCTCATTCGCTGCAGCATCCAGGAATGCCTCAAGTGACTGCACGACATCGGCCTTCACCAGCGCCGTGCCGATCTCGCGCAGTGAATCCCCGCGAGCAACGATGACCGTAGTTTCACCGGTTCCTGGGCCCGGGTAATCCTGCACCTCACCAACCCGTTGTAGGAGCAGCAGAATCGCTACGAGTCCGCCAATGACAACGACAAGTAGTGCAAGCATGGCTATCAGGCGGCCAGGTGCGCGGCGATTAGGCGACGGTGGCAGCGGTTCAGCGTTGAGAAAGTGCTGCAGCTGGCTCACGTGGCTCCTCTACCCATCAAACGGTGCCTAGATCGAACTCCTCGAGCGGAATCGCGCCGATGCCATCAAGGTAACTCTGCAGGACGATTATGGCCGATGCGCTGTCGATTTCGCCGCGTGTGCGTCGCGCGTTGCGTCCCGCTGCTCGCAGCTGCTGCTGAGCCTGTACTGAGCTCAATCTTTCATCAACGAGGAGCACAGGACGATCGCAGGCCTGACGTACCTGCCTTGCTAGGTCCAAAGCCTTTTCCACCGCCGGCCCCTTCGTCCCACGAAGGTGCAGTGGTAGACCGACAATGATTGCCTCGACGTCCAGTTCCTCGCTGATTTCGCGTAGCGCAGCCATCGCGTTCGGCCCAGCAAGGACAGCAGGACGACCCAACGCCACGCTCGTTCCCGCGTTCCGCACCGCGATTCCAATGCGAACGTCACCGGGGTCCAGGCAAATCAGCGCACCACTGGAAAGGGTCAGATCAGTCAACGCATCTACTTAGCGGGAACCGGCTTGCCTCAGGTGCGTCAGCAGTGCCTCGAATCCGGCCTTGAGGGCATCCGGCCGTTGACTGCCACCCTGGGCAAGATCGGGCTTGCCGCCCCCTCGACCAGACCCAGGTTCAAGTGCAATCGTCAACAGACTGCTCGCCGAGACTCCCAAAGAAACGGCTTCTTTGCTGGCAGCAACGACAAGGGCCAGGCGACCCTCGTGTTCAGCAGCGCCCGCGATCACGTTCGCGCCCGCCGGCACTTTCCCCCGCGCCTTAGTCACCAGATCTCGCAGGGCATTCGCGTCCGTGCCCGCTGGAGCCTGGAAGGTCCACACCGAGACATCCCCGCAGACAGTCGGGCCGCCCATAAGCTCGTCCAGCGAGGCGCTCAGCTGTGCTGATCGAAGGGTGGCTAGTGAACGTTCAGCCTCTTTCAGCGATCCAATGAGGCGCTCAATTCGATCGGGGATCTCCTCGGCCGGGGATTTGAGCATTTCACCGAGTCGTGAGACCAGGATGTGCTCACGTGCCAGGAACTGGTAGGCATCGGATCCGACCAATGCCTCTACTCGCCGAACGCCCGTTCCAATCGACCCTTCGGATAGAAACGTCACCACACCAAGTTGCCCTGAGCGATGCGCGTGCGTGCCACCACACAGTTCATGTGCCCAGTCACCCACTGAGACCACGCGGACCTCGTCGCCGTACTTTTCTCCAAAGAGCGCCATTGCGCCCATCGCCCTGGCCTGTTCCTGATTCATGATCTGGGCATGGACAGTCAGGTCGTCCATGACAACGTCGTTGACCAGAGCTTCCACTTCACTGAGAGTCGGCCTCGCCACTGGAGTGGGGCTTGGAAAATCGAATCGAAGGCGACCAGGGGCGTTCTCAGAGCCCATCTGAGTAGCCGTGTCACCTAGGCGGTCGCGGAAAGCGCGGTGAATCAGGTGAGTCGCGGTGTGGGCTCTCGAAATGGCGCGGCGCCGTTGGACATCCACGCAGGCGGAGACTGATGATCCGGTCGTCACTTCACCCGAGGTGACTTCACCTCGATGCACGATCAAACCGGGAACTGGAGCCTGCACGTCGTAAACCTGCACAACGGCACCGTCGGGACCCAGGAGTCTCCCGTGATCGGCGAGCTGGCCGCCGGACTCCGCGTAGAACGGCGATCGGTTGAGGATGACCTCAACATGTGCGCCTACTGAGGCGGCCGGGATACCGACGCCGTCCTGGAGCAAGCCGATAACTGCTGCTTCGCTAGTGACCTCGTCGTAACCGGTAAAAGACGTCGTCCCACCCGACGCCAGAACCTCGCGGTACGCCGTGGTAGCCGTCAGTCCGACCTTGCGATCGCGGGCATCTGCTTTTGCTCGCTCTCGCTGTTGGCCCATGAGCTGCCGGAAGCCCTCTTGATCGACTTCCAGCCCTTGCTCGGCTGCCATCTCGAGTGTGACATCGATTGGGAATCCATACGTGTCATGCAGAGCGAACGCCTCTTCACCCGGTAGTCGCGAAAGTCCGGCATCGCGTAGCCGGCGAACGGCTTGATCGAAAATTCCCGTGCCCGTCTTCAGCGTCTGAAGGAATGCAGCCTCCTCAGCCACGGCAATTTGGCGGATTCGTGCAGACTCATCGTTTAGTTCCGGGTATTGCGGAGCCATTGACAGGATCGTTTGGTCAACCAGCTCCCCCATAGTCTGTTCACGTGCTCCGAGCAGACGCATCATGCGTACGACGCGGCGAGCGAGGCGACGCAACACGTATCCGCGGCCCTCGTTCCCCGGAAGCACGCCATCTCCGATCAGGAAGACACAGGTTCGCGCGTGGTCGGCCACAACGCGCAACGCGACATCGTTGCGCTCTTGCTTCCCATATGAGGTGCCAGTCAGTTCGCAGGCACGGTCAAGGATCCCGCGCGTGGTGTCGATCTCGTAGATGTTTTCAACGCCCTGCAGCAACGCCGCCATGCGTTCCAGGCCCATACCAGTGTCGATGTTCTTGGCCGGCAATTCACCAAGGATGGGATACCCCTCCTTGCCTGGGCCGTCACCGCGAGCAAACTGCATGAAGACCAGATTCCATACCTCCAGGTAACGGTCTTCGTCTACGACGGGACCCCCCGGCTTCCCGTATTGTTCGCCACGGTCGTAGTAGATCTCCGAACATGGGCCGCATGGCCCAGGTACGCCCATGGACCAGAAGTTGTCGGCCTGTCCGCGCCGCTGAATCCGATTTACCGGCACACCGACCTTGCGATGCCAAATCTCGGCCGCTTCGTCATCATCCAGGTAGACAGTCACCCACAGTTTTGACTCATCGAACCCGTATCCGCCGTCCGCCTCAGATCGAGTCAGAAGTTCCCAGGCGAATGGGATGGCGTCATTTTTGAAGTAGTCGCCAAATGAGAAATTGCCGGCCATCTGGAAAAAGGAAGCATGCCGTGTCGTCTTACCGACTTCCTCGATATCCAGAGTTCGGACGACCTTCTGCACGCTGGTCGCCCGGGGATATGGCGGTGGAGCCTCACCGAGGAAGTACGGCTTAAACGGCACCATGCCTGCGTTGACGAAGAGCAATGTTGGGTCATCGAGCAACAGCGAGGCAGATGGCACGACCTGGTGCCCATTCTCGGCAAAGTACTTCAGGAACCTACTGCGGATCTCCGCGGAGTCCATCAGCGTGCACCCCCTTGGGCACCTGCTGCAACTGCACGGCCAGCATCGACCAGTCGCCCGGCAGCAGTACCAAGGCGGCGGCCGCTTTCCACGACTCCCTGCTCACGAACATCCTGCACCCATCGCGCACCACGTCGAGCGATGATGACACCCGCGACAACCCCTAGGGCGAAGTAGACCAAGCGACTCATAGCCGTAATCTAATGTGCAGCGCCTGGGCCCCGGATCACGGCGGTGTTGATTCCACCGAGTCTGTGCTCGGCGCGGGCCCCTGTCGCAGTTGCCGGATCTTGGTCATGATCTCGCCCCATCGACCCTCTTGACCTCGACCGGAGGGGCGGAAGTACTGACGCGACTCCAACCCCTCGGGCAGGTAGACCTGATCGGTAACCCCATCGGCATTGTCATGGGGATAGCGGTAGTCAGTCCCATGACCGAGGCTCTGCGCGCCTTGGTAGTGACTGTCACGCAGCCAGGGTGGAACCGGTGGACTCATGCCACGGCGAATGTCGTCCTGCGCAGCATCGATGGCCACCAGCACTGCATTTGACTTTGGCGCCAGTGCGGCGTGGATTGTTGCCTGCGCCAGAATTAGACGTGCCTCCGGCATGCCAATGATTGCCACCGCCTGCGCTGCTGAGGTGGTAACGGTCAGTGCGGTCGGGTCGGCCATTCCGATGTCCTCACTGGCAAGGACCATCAGGCGACGTGCAATGAAACGCGGGTCCTCCCCTGCCTCGATCATCCGGGCAAGGTAGTGCAGCGCGGCATCGGGATCGCTGCCACGAACACTCTTAATGAACGCACTGATGATGTCGTAGTGCTGATCCCCTTGACGGTCGTAACGCGGTGCGGCGACGAGCACCGCTCGCTCGATGTCCGCGAGCTCTAGACAATGCGGCTCCTCGCGCGTACCGGTGCTCACCATCGCAGCAGCCTCAAGAACTGTCAGGGCTTTTCTTGCATCACCCGCACTGATGCGAACCAGATGGTCCATAGCAGCGCCACTGAGAGTCACGCGACCTTCGAGCCCGCGCGCATCCACGAGGGCGCGCTCGAGCAAGGTTGCTAAGGCTTGCGGGTCAAGTGGTTCCAGTCGCACGAGCAAACTGCGTGACAACAGTGGCGCCACCACCGAAAAACTTGGATTCTCGGTTGTTGCGGCAATCAGCGTAACCCAGCCATGCTCTACCGCAGGAAGCAGCGCGTCCTGCTGACTCTTCGAAAATCGATGTACCTCGTCAATAAACAACACGGTCTGGCGACCGTAAAGGTCACGAAGACGTCGTGCCTGGTCAATCGCGTCGCGAACGTCCTTGACACCTGATGTCACCGCGGACAACTGCACAAATTCACGATTGCCGGCACTCGTGGCCAAGCGTGCCAGGGTTGTCTTGCCTGAACCTGGCGGACCCCACAGGATCAGTGAAACCGCTGAATGTCCGTCGGCTAAGACACGGCGAATCGGCGAGTTCTCAGCAAGTACCGATTCCTGACCAAGGACCTCATGTAGGTCCCGGGGGCGCAGCCGGTCGGCCATCGGTGTTGACCACGATGGAGCCTGGTTTTCGAACAGCGTCACGCGCTCAAGATAGGTCAAAGCCAAACTCAGCAGGCGAGGCCAATTCCCAGGAGCAGTAGCGTCCCACCTCCGTGAAACCCACGCGGTGATAAACCGCCGCAGCGGGAAGGTTCTCGGTGTAGGCCTCCAGAATGACTGTCTGAAAACCAGTCTGTCGGCTCAGGCGAACAACTTCGGTCACACATTGGCCGGCGTAACCGCGCCCCCGAAAGTTCGGGTGGGTGCAAACACTCACCACTTCCGACGCTCCACCCTGCGCAAGGATCAGACCCGCAACGGCAACGAGTTCGGCACCGTCCTCGATGCCCACCCAGTTCAGAATTCGCAAGTCACCGGGAAAGACGTGTGCGGAGGTTGAGTTGGCCAGCAGTGGCTGGATCCGCTCGTCGTCAGGGCGTAGGACAACGGCCAATTCCCCGCTCGGCTCTGGTGTCAAAACCGCGTCGGCCTGGCATGCCCATAGCGACCAAAGGCCGCGATCTGGTTCGCCCGTACCGAAGTTTTGCCGCCCCGGCCAGGTTGCCCACAGGGATTCCCAGACTTGTGCGTGGCAGGTGATCCCACTGAATGAGTAGGGGGCAAGCTCACTGGCCAGTTGCTTGGCACTGACCGGATCATCGTCCAGAACAGTCGCCCAGAACTTGCCTTCCTTCGTCGTGCGAATCCAGCCGAAGTTACCCTCGCGCTCAAGAACGAGTCGGACTTGCTCTGGGTCAACGCTCCACCGGACCATCGGGTCTAGGACTGTTTTGTCAACGCCCTGTGTTATGGACTCTGCTTGGGTGTTAAGCAGCGCGCGAAAGGGGTTCAACGCAGCAGATGACGGTGTCGCTGTAAAGCTTTCCCGACAATCTCAATATCGTCGGCATTGTTATAGAAGTGCGGGCTGATCCGGAGGTTGCCGTCACGGCAACTCGTAATGACGCGGTCCCCTTCCAGCGCGGCAACGAGGGCATGGTCATCTGTGGCTTCGACCGCCAACATCGGTCCGTGATGCTCAGCGGGCGTCACGACAGTGCCGCCGATATCCAGCACGGTCTGCCGCAGCTGCTCATGCAAACGCCGTGAGTGCTCCCAGGCGCGGTCGAGGCCGACCTCGAGGAGGAGCCCCAATCCCGCAGCAGCCGGATAAAGGCACGGGACGACTGGCGTGCCACCTTCGAACCTTCGCGCATCTACTGCCGGGTCGTAGGCGTGAATGTCCATCGCAAAAATGTCACGGGCAGCAAACCAACCGGTGATGGAGGGCACGTATTGCACAGTGGCGGGACTGGCCAGGGCGAAGCCCACTCCGGGCAAGCCCAGCATGTACTTGAGCACGCCACCTACGAGAAAGTCGGCACCCAACGCTGGAAAGTCGATGGGTACGGCTCCAACCGACTGGTAGGCATCAACCAGCACCGGCACGCCGCGGGAGTGGGCT
Organism: Actinomycetales bacterium; assembly: GCA_018970765.1. Taxonomy (GTDB): domain Bacteria; phylum Actinomycetota; class Actinomycetes; order S36-B12; family S36-B12; genus REEB426. The sequence goes on along the minus strand of JAGWVT010000010.1, from coordinate 33,563 downwards.
AACTCGATCACTGGTGCCAAGTCGGTCATGGCGCCGTTTCGGTAACACACATGCGTGACCGACACGATGGCCGTGCGATCGTCCACCGCCGCGTCTAGTGCCTTCATGTCGATACCGAGATTGGAAGTGGAGGGAATGTGGACGACTTCGGCACCTTGCCGCTCGCGCGCATGCCAGATCTGCCCCACGGTTGGAAACTCCAACTCCGTGGTGATCACCCTGGGTCGACGCGGGTCGGTCAGCACCGCGGACGCAATTGAGGACACCGCAGCAGAGGCCGACGCAGTCACGGCGACCTGAGTGGGATCGGTGCGAAACACCTGTGCCAACCTTCGCCGAACCTCGTCCTGCCGAGAAACCCAGGTGGCCCACAGTGATCCGTCGCGTTCTAGGTCGTCCAGGTAGCCGATCATCGAGGCGCGAACCTCGTCCGCGAGGGCACCCATCGAGCAACTGTTGAGGTAAGTCGTGTGCTCAAAGATGGGGAAACGCTCTCGGAATTGCCTCATGTCACCGACCAAGATAGGCCCTCCGTAGTTCCTCATCGTTTGCGAGATCGGCTGCCGGCCCCGTCAGCACAACGCGACCAGTTTGCAAGACGTAACCACGATCCGCCACGGATAGTGCCATGTTGGCGTTCTGCTCGACCACGAGCATCGAGACGCCTCTGGCATGGAGATCCGCGATGAGGTCGAAGGACTGCTCCACGAGTTTCGGTGATAACCCCATCGAGGGCTCATCCATGAGCAGGAGTCTTGGTTTTGCCATCAACGCGCGAGCGACAGCAACCATCTGCTGTTCCCCGCCAGACAAAGTGCCGGCCAATTGGTTTCGTCGCTCAGCCAACTTTGGAAATAGGTCGTACATCACTTCGAGGTCTGTGTCGGACGGGTTCTTCTGCGTGTAGGCGCCCATCTTCAAGTTTTCAACAACCGACATCGCTCCAAAAAGACGTCGATTCTCGGGTACGACGGCAATGCCACCACGTATACGTTGCGCGGGCTTCAGCCCGGTCACATCGATTCCGTCGAAGACAACCTGGCCGGTCTTTGGTGTGACTAAACCCAGAATGGTCTTGAGCGTCGTTGACTTTCCACAGGCGTTTCCGCCGAGCAGGGCAACCAATTCACCCTGATTAACCTGGAGCTCGACATCCTGCAGAACATGCATCTGCCCGTAATAGGTATTGATCCCGTGTAACTGCAGCAGCGGCTTATCTCCGGAGTTCACTTGCGCCGCCCCGATCCGCGACCCAGATAGGCCTCGACGACAGCCGGGTCGGTCGCCACCGTGTCGAAGGAACCCTCGGCAACCTTGACGCCGTGATCCAGCGCTACAACTCGGTCGCTGATGCCCTCGACCACATGCATGTCATGTTCGATTACCACGATTGTGTATCCGCGCTGTTCGCGAAGGCGGCTGATCGTCTCAGCCACTTCCTGTGTTTCCCGCGGATTCATCCCGGCAGCAGGCTCGTCCAAGAGGAGTACTCGGGCGCCTGTGGCCATTGCACGGGCAATCTCCAGACGCCGCCGGTTCGCGTAACTCAGCGAATAGGCGGGTTGATCGAGGCGGAACCCCTGCAACCGCGTGCCGAAGAAACTCAGGCAATCCGCTACCCGTTCCTCGTTCTCTCGCATCTCACGCCTGGCGCGTGGAGTCGAAAGCACAGATGCAAGCAAACTTGACCGTGTGCGGCCATACATGGCCGCTAGGAGGTTCTCCCGAACAGACAGGTTCAGGAATAAGCGAATGGACTGAAAGGTCCGCGCGATGCCCTTGCCGGCAACTTTGAATGGGGGCAGTCCGGTGATGTCCTCACCGTCGAATTGCACCCGCCCCGACTCCGGGGTGTAGACACCTGTGATGACGTTAAAAAACGTTGTCTTGCCAGCACCGTTGGGGCCAATCACGCTAACAACCTCACCCGCGCCGATCTGAAACTCCAGATCAGACAGGCTCGTAAGTCCACCAAAACGTTTCGTGATGCCCTGAAGGTGCAGCAGAGCGGTCATTAGAGCACCTCGACTCTGGGCTTACCGAGAAAGCCCTGCGGACGGACGGCCATGAGCACTACGAGCAGGGCACCCACCAAGAGTTGACGGGTGACACTCGGTTCAAGCATCAGGCGTACTTCCCAGGTGAAAATGGCAAGCCAGGTGATGGCGGGCAACAGAATCAATCGAATGCGCCGAGACACCGTCGTGAGCCCCGCTACCGCGACGATGAGGAGGATGAAGGCGATATTGCCCCAGAGCACCCGATCCTCCGGCATGAAGACTGCAGCGCCGAGCACGGGCGCAAGTGGTCCAGACGTCCATTCGCTGGTTGTCAAGAATGGAACCTGTAAAGCCAGCAACAGGACGTTCATCACTCCGGTGAAGGCCACTAGGGCAGCTAATTCCACCAAGATCAGTTTCCAAGACCGCAGCATCACCCCGAGTGCAATGAACAGCACGATGAAGAAAAGCAGATTGCTGATGTCCGGGAACCGTAGGACCTCAGGGAGCACAACCATGATGCCCGCACCGATGAGGACGCCAGTGATGCTGCCCAATCCCCCGAGAATCAGTGCCGCGTAGATGGTGATGAGCAAAGGAAGTTCGAACGAACTTGGGAAAACTCCCTGTTGCACTGAAGCGAGTATGCAGCCGGCAAGCCCCGCGATGGCCGATCCCACGGTGAAGGCGAGGAGCTTCAACCGAGCAACCGGCACCGTCATGTGTTGAGCTGCCAGTGGATCTTCACCGAGGCTGCGCCAGCCCAGTCCCTGCCGTGAAAGGTGAATCCGTCGTGTTGCCACGACGATTAGTAGCACCAACATCAGGACGAGGAAGTAGTACGAAATATTGGTATTAAAGGTGAAGCCGAAGAAAGCGAATTGGTCCACGCCGGCAATTCCATTGGCGCCACCGGTCAGATCGATCGGTTCGCTCATCCATGGGAACTGAACGGCATCACTCGACACCATAAGGACGACGAACATCTGCCCGAAGAACAACGTGGCAATTGCCAAGTAGTCACCAGTGAGTCGCCGCGATGGCAGGCCCAGGACGAAACCAAATCCAGCCGTGGCCAGCACGACGATGGGTATCGCGATAATCGACGGCAGGTGGACACCGAATTGATCGCTGGAGAGCATTGCGTAGCCGTAGGCGCCAAATCCGTAGAAGGCAACGAACCCCAGATCCAGCAGGTTCGCGTAGCCGACGACGAGGTTGAGGCCATAGGCAAGGAGAAGGAAGAGTCCGAGGTTGATACCGATACGTAGGACGTAATCGTTCTGCACGCCGAAGGGCAGGAGTACCACGAACGCAAGGGGAATGCCCCACCGAATCCACCCCGGTAGTGAGGTCCACGCCCAGATGAGTCGACCTCCAAGATCCTGGGGCCGCTGAATACGTTGGCCATGCTGCTCGACCCATTGGTCGGTGCCGATGCCACGGCCGCCAGTCGGCTCGTCTAGGGCATCCCCTGGTACGTCGGGTGTCGTGTCGTCTGCCATGTCTCAGACCTTCTGCAACATGGGTCGACCCATGATTCCACGTGGGCGGACGATCAGGAGGACAACGAGAATGAGGAAGGCGAGGAAGTCTGCGTAGGTCGGATTCAAGTATCCGGTCACCATGGCTTCGACAATGCCCAGCAGGAAGCCACCGATCATGGCTCCGGGTATCGATCCGATTCCACCAATCACGGCTGCAGTGAACCCCTTGAGTCCGGCAAAGACGCCCATGTACTGGTCGATCGGGTACAGCAGCAAACCTGACATGACGCCTGCAGCACCCGCCAAGGCGCTAGCGATCGCGAAAGTCCAGGCGACGGTTCTATCCACGTCCACACCATTCATCACGGCGGCATCCTGATCGATCGCCACCGCCCGCATAGCCCGACCGAGCTTGCTTCGATTGACCAGGAGGGACAGACCGATCATCAACAGGATTGCACCAACCACCACCATGATCTCGGTTGGATCGATGCGAATCCCACCGATCTGTATACCTGAACGAAGGTCAATGAACTGGCCGGTGTCGTACAGGCGCACACGTGCACCGAACAACAGCAGCGCAGCATTCTGAAGGAACAGCGAGATACCCAGTGCGGAAATCAGCGGTGCAAGGCGACTTGATCGGCGCAGGGGTCGGTAGGCGAATCGCTCGATGGCAACTCCGAGCAACGCGCTGCCACCCATGGCGACGACGAACATCAACAGGATCATCACCGCGGTTGGAACCATGGCCGCGGCGGGCCCACCGAGGGCGATCATCGTGTAGAAGCCGAAGAAGGCCCCCATCATGTACACCTCGCCGTGGGCAAGGTTGAGGAACTGCAGTACGCCGTAAATCAATGTGTAGCCCAGAGCGATGAGGGCATAGACACCGCCCATGACGATGCCGTTGGCGAGTTGCTCGCCGAAGTACTCCATCGACCGCCCTCAGCTCATGAATTGAATGAAACGGTGGGTGAGAGCCCATAAGGCTCCCACCCACCGTTGGTACTACGAAACGGTAACCGGGGCGCCAGACTCGTCGATCTGGAAGATGTAGAACTTCGCTCCGGCAACATCGCCCTTCGCATCGAATGCGATGTCTCCACCGAGGATGGAGCCAGCGATGTTGGTGTTTGGCAGTTCGGCAAGCACGCCAGCGCGATCCGCTGCCATACCGGCGGCCTCGCAGGCGCGCTGTGCGGCCTGCAGGATTGCCTGCGTGGCGACGTACACGGGCGGCCCGAAGGTGCCGAAATCGCCGTACTGCTCCTGGAAGCGGCCCGCCACATCAGCCGCGGCCGGGATGCCCTTGATGTCTGGGGCAAAGGCCGAGATGTAGGAGCCCGGGGTCTTGAAGTCGGACGAGAAGGACCCGTCAGAACCGAAGACGACGGCCTTCTTGCCGGCCTTGATGAGCGACTGGGCGACCTGCTCCGACTTCGCAGCCACCTGGAAGGTCACGAAGACCACATCGACATCGTCGCCGACCTTGGAGACCACATCGTCGTAGGACTTCTTGTCTTCGGCGACCGCGATGACCTCATTGGTCACACCTGCTGCAGTGAGGGCATCGGAAACCGACTTTGCGATACCCGTGCCGTAGTCGGTCTTCTCTTCGATGACGACAACATTCTTGGCGCCGATGGTGCCTGCGATGAACTCGGCATCCGTCGGGCCCTGAACCGCGTCAGTTGGCACTACGCGGAAGAAGCCAGGGTTCGCGCCTGAAGTCAGGTCGGGGTTGGTCGCCGACGCCGAAACGTAGCCGATGCCAGCCTCTGCGAACGTCGGTCCGACGGCGTTGACTTCCTGCGAGCCGGCCGGGCCTACCACACCGATAACGCTGGTGTCCGAGGCAAGAGCGGTGGCCTGCGTGCTGGCCTGGCCCGCGTCCAACTGCGTGTCACTCTCGACCGCAGCGTAGGTCGCACCGTTGGCCGCGTTGAAATCATCGATGGCCAACTTGGCGAAGTTGAGCTGCTCCTGGCCGATCGACGCTGCACCACCGGTCAGCGGTGCCATTACCGCGATGTTTCCACCGCACTGAACCGCGGCAGCTGCCGACGTGGCGGCTGCAGCAGACGGCGAGGCCGCCGCAGCGGAGCTTTCCGTAGAGGTGGAACCACCGGCGCAAGCCGAGGCCACCAATGCAAGCGCAGCGATACCGCTGACGCCCGCGATGGTACGAATTCTCATAACTCTCCTGTCTTGAAGGAACGTGCGAGCATCCTTTTCTAGCAGCAGTGCTTCACGACACCGTGTTATGCAATCGTTACTTGTCTACTTTTGCGTCGATCCCGGCTTCGCGACGCTGTTGCGCCGTGATGGACGTCGGTGCTCCGGTAAGGGGATCGTGACCGGCTCCGGTTTTGGGGAAGGCGATGACGTCACGAAGTGAGGCCGCGCCGGCCAAGAGCATGCAGATGCGGTCCCAACCGAATGCGATGCCACCGTGCGGTGGTGGGCCGTACGCGAATGCATCCAACAGGAAGCCGAACTTGTCCTGGGCCTCCTGGTCGGTTAGCCCGAGGAGGCTGAATACCCGCTGCTGCACCTCGGCGCTATGGATACGTACCGATCCCCCGCCGATTTCGTTCCCATTGCAGACGATGTCGTAGGCCCACGCCAACGCCTGCCCCGGATCCTGATCGAAGTGGTCCAGCCACTCGGCGTTTGGCGATGTAAATGGGTGATGCACTGCGGTCCATCCCTGGCCGTTTGGTGAATCGGCGTCAGGTTCGAACATTGGCGCATCCACGATCCAGACGAAAGACCAGGTCTCATCGTCTGCCAGCGAGAGGCGCTTAGCGATTTCGACTCGAACCGCGCCGAGAAGTAGCTGACTTGCGCTTTGTTCCCCTGCTGCGAAAAACACACAGTCACCGGGGTTGGCCCGGCAGGCGTCGACCAAGCCAGCACGTTCCGCATCACTGAGATTCTTCGCGACGGGACCGCCGAGAGTGCCGTCCGCGTCGATCGTCACGTAGGCCAAGCCCTTGGCGCCGCGCTGCTTTGCCCACTCCTGCCACGCGTCGAACTGTCGGCGAGGTTGATCTCCGCCGCCCGGCATGACTACTGCACCTACGTATGGCGCCTGGAACACCCGAAACGGAGTGTTCTGGAAGTAGTCGGTTAATTCGACCAACTCAATGCCGTAGCGCAGATCCGGCTTGTCGCTGCCATACCTGCGCATAGCCTCGGCGAAAGGCATACGGGGTACCGGGCCTACTTCCACACCGAGAATGCCACCCCACAGTGCGCGAACAATCGCCTCACCAACGTCTATGACATCGTCTTGGGTAACGAAAGACATCTCTATGTCAAGCTGGGTGAACTCCGGCTGACGATCGGCGCGGAAATCCTCATCCCGGTAGCAGCGCGCAATTTGGTAGTAGCGCTCTAGGCCCGCCACCATCAGGAGTTGCTTAAATAATTGAGGTGATTGCGGCAGCGCGTACCACGTGCCCGGTTGAAGGCGCACCGGCACCAAGAAATCCCGGGCACCCTCTGGGGTAGATCGAGTCAACGTCGGCGTCTCGACCTCGACGAAGCCGCGTTCATTGAGCAGCTCGCGGGCGATTCGATTCACCTGTGCACGCATGCGCATTGCATCCGCCGCTTTGGAGCGACGCAGGTCGAGATACCTGTATCGCAGTCGAACCTCATCTGAAACCGTGACGCGGTCGTCGATGGGAAACGGCAGCGGTGCTGCCGGCGAGAGCACGTTAACCGCATCAGCCATGACTTCAATGGCCCCCGTGGGCAGGTCTGGGTTTTCGTTGCCGGCCGGTCGCGCCTGCACTCGCCCAATCACCTGAATGCAGAACTCGTCACGAAGGCTGTGGGCAACGTCAGCGTCGCCGATCACCACTTGAACAATCCCGGAAGCATCACGAAGGTCCACGAAAGCGACTCCGCCATGGTCTCGACGCGAGCCAACCCAACCAGCCAGTGTTACCCCTTCGCCGACGTCTGTTGCACGCAGCTCGCCTGCCACATGACTGCGCATCACTTCGGTGCCCTACCCTTCTTGGATTGCGTCAAAGTCGTCATACGCCAGTGACGGTTGTGCTGCTGACCCTAGGCCACAAGTCCTGGGCATCCGGTTCCCACATCGCCGCATCGGCAGGGGTTTGGATCCCAGATCGAATGTCCTTGATCGAATCAGATTCATCTTCCGTGGCGGGAAACCAGACGAACGGAATACCGCGTCGCTCAGCGTGACGGATCTGCCGTCCGATCTTGGCGTCGGAGGGAGAAACCTCAGCAGGGATCCCGCGCCGACGAAGTTGCTGGGCGATCGCATTGCTCTGGGAACGCTGGCCTTCGGACCAGACGGCGATCAGCACCGCAGATGGCACGGCCCTGCTGGCTTGAACATTGCCACCCGCCAGGATCACCGACATCAGTCGGGTCACGCCCAGGGAGATTCCCACACCGGGGAACGTCGTTCGGCCATCACGTGCGAGTTCGTCGTATCGACCACCAGAGGCCACCGAACCGACTTGGGGCATGCCAGAAAGCAGCGTTTCGTAAACCGTGCCGGTGTAGTAGTCAAGTCCCCGTGCGATTCGTAGTGCGGCTCTGATCGATCCTGGTCGCTCACCAGCACCTGCCTGGATGACAGCGGCGAGTTCCGCCAGACCGGCATCCAACATTGGATCGCGTACCCCAAGGGCTTGCACTTGGGCAATGAAACTTTCATCCGGGGTTTCGATGCGCGACAGCGCGAGGCAGGCATCAGCTTGGCTCTGACTTAGGCCAAGCACGTCAGTTAAGAAGTTTCGAGTTGAGTCCGGACCGACCTTTTCAAGTTTGTCCATGCACCGCAGCACGCCGACGACATCGGTGACGCCAAGACCTCGGTAGAAACCTTCCGCAAGCTTGCGATTGCTCACCAGCAGCACAGGCGCTGGAATCGGCAGCTGCGCGAGCAGCTCCAACATGACTAGTGCTAGGTCGACGTCGTGATGAAATGGTAAGGAGTCTTTGCCGATGACGTCGATATCTGCCTGGGTGAATTCGCGAAAGCGCCCCTCTTGTGGCCGCTCACCACGCCAAACCTTCTGGATCTGATACCGACGGAAGGGGAAATCCAGATCGTGCGAGTGCTCGATCACGTAGCGCGCCAGGGGCACAGTCAGGTCGAAGTGCAGCCCGATACTGGCTTCAACGTCGCGGTCAGCTGCTCGGCTGACTGCATAGATCTCCTTGGCAGTTTCGCCGCCCGCTTGGAGAGCACTCAACGGCTCAACGGCGCGTGTCTCAATGGATGCGAACCCATGGAGCTCAAAGACTCGTCGTGCTTGGTCCAGGATGCTCAACTCGATGATGCGCCCAGTTGGTTCGAATTCCGGAAAGCCAGATAGCCGCGGCGTCATATCACTAGATCCCCCGCTGTTGCGCTTGGATGGGTCCACCCGGCACATCAGCGGCCCCGTCACGTCCACGCTCCAGCGCTACCAGGTACGGATTGGTCTGCCGTTCAGTTCCGATCGATGTCGTCGGTCCATGGCCGGGCAGCACCAGCGCGGCATCGGGTTGCGCGAGCACCACGTCACGCAGGGTTCGTTGCATGGCGATCGGGTCCCCGCCCGGTAGGTCGGTGCGACCAATTGATCCAGCGAACAACACATCGCCGCTGAGAATGACTGGTCCTGGCGCGTAGCCAGTTGAGTTGCGATACACCAACGAACCTTCCGTGTGCCCGGGCGCGGCAAAGACCTCCCAGGTCATCCCAGCAATCTCGATTGCCGCCTCGTCGACCAATTCACGAACATCCTCCGGTTCGGTCAGTTCCAACGTTCCACGAGTCATCTCACGAAACGCTTCGGCGGCCCCCGCGAAACTCGACCCGATGGGGTCGGCAAGGCGATACCGATCCGCATGGTGAATGTAAGTCGGAATCCCGTAGCCAGACGCCACAGGCGCGACAGACCAGACATGGTCGATATGTCCATGAGTCAGCATTACGGCCACGGGGCGCAGGCGATACTCCTCGATAACGGCCGTAAGCTCCGAGACACAGTCCTGACCCGGGTCGACTACCACGCACTCCTGTCCGCGACCGCAGGCCAGGACGTAGCAGTTCGTTCCCCATGACCCGGCTGGAAAGCCCACGACCACGCCCGGGCCCCCGGCGAAATTTGCTGCGGGCATCTCCGCAGCGTAGTTGTGTCGGTTCGTGGTTGTGCCAGGTATTACATGCGCCAGGTATCCGGCCAGCCGGGAGCGCTGGATACACTCCCGCCAATGTCTAGCAATCGCCGGCAACGTGAACTTGCCCGAGCCAAGTACGAGCGTCAGCAGGCTCGCCGCAGCCGAGCCGCACAGCGGCGCCGGATACAGCAGCGCATCGTTGCGGCCGCCGTCGTTGTCGTGCTGCTAGGAGCGGGTGCCACCTGGTTCGTCCTAGGCCGATCGACCGCCACTCCGGCCGATCCCGCACAGGCCCAAGCGGCGGCAAGCGCACTTGCTAGTGCCATTGGTGCATCGCCGGCAGCGCCAGCAGCGCCCACACCTAGCGCGACAGCTTCCACTGGTGCGCTGGACTGCGCACCGCCGATGGCGACCCGCGCGGACAACCTCAATTGGCCCAGCGCACCTCCAGTCGACCCAGCCCAGCCCGGTGCCGGCACGATCACGCTGGCAACTAACTGTGGCGCTATCGTCATTGAGACGCTCCCGGAGCTGGCACCTGCGACGGTCGCCTCTGAGGTGTTCCTCACGGAGAACGGCTTCTACAACGCGACCAGTTGCCATCGCCTCACTACCGAGGGCATTTTCGTGCTCCAGTGTGGGGATCCGACGGGCACCGGTTCCGGCGGTCCCGGATACACGGTGCCGGACGAGAACCTGCCCGCAGCCGATGGTGTCAACTACCCCGCCGGCACCGTGGCCATGGCCAATGCCGGCCCAAACACCTCAGGTTCGCAGTTTTTCATCGTCTACGCGGATACGACCCTGCCTCCGGGCTATTCGATCTGGGGTCGAGTTATCTCTGGACTTGACGTGGTTAGCTCAGTCGCCGGTGCAGGGGTAACCGGGGGCGGTTCGGATGGGGCGCCAGCTCAACCGATAACGATTGAGACAGCAACATTCACCAAGGGCTGAAGCCAGGCTACGGTTACCTGTCTGACAGGGATCCAGTTCACGGGTGACTGGAATGCGTGGACGTGAGGATCGAAGGAGTCATGGATGTCTGATGAACTCGTGACGACCCCTGCTCCGAGTCCCCTGCTCTTGGCCCGACGCACCGTGGCCGAACAGCAGGCCACCGACGAGGACCTGCAGACCGCCATGCGCCATGGCCGAGTCGCAGAAGATGGCACTGTCTACCTCTTGGCTCCGGAGGGCGAAGTCATCGTCGGGCAGTGGGCCGCGGGCCCGCCGGCGGATGGCCTGGCCTTTTTCGCACGCAAGTTCTTGGACTTGAAGATCGAAGTTGATTTGATGGTGCAACGCCTCATCGATGGCAAAGCGGCGCCCGAACAGGCGCAAGCGGCGTTGGATCGAGTCCGGCAAGCGTTGACGTCACGCTCCTTCGTGGGCGATCTGGCGACCCTGGAGAACCGCTGTACGCAACTTGCCGATGGCATCGGGCAAGCCCGCGCACAACGGCAGGCAGCACGTCAAGCAGAACGTCAGGCCGCATTGGCTGCTCGTGAGAGTCTCGTCCAGCAAGCAGAGAGTCTCGCGGATTCCAACGCATGGAAGGCGACCACCGAACGCTTCAAAGCACTGGTCGAGGAATGGAAATCACTCCCCCACGCGGAACGCTCGGTTGAGCAGCAGCTGTGGCGACGGATCAGTGCCGCACGCACAGCCTTCGAGAAGCGTCGCCGGGCACACTTTGCAGATTTGGAATCAGTGCGTAAGGAGGCGCTTGCGGCCAAGCGTGCGCTCATAGCCAGGGCTGAGACGCTGGCAGCCTCGACTGACTGGGCTGGCACGGCTCGAAAGTTTCGAGACCTGTTGAACGAGTGGAAGTCTGCACCGCGCGGTTCCAAAGTCGATGAGGATCGGCTCTGGAAACGCTTTAAGGCCGCACAGGATCAGTTCTTCGCCGCGAGAACGGCCGCCGAGTCCCAGGCTGAGGAACAACTCCGGCCGAACGTGGGGCCCAAGGAGGAGCTGGTTGTCCAGGCCGAGAGCCTGGTGCCCATCAGCGATCCGCGCGCCGCCAAGAAGGCGCTGCGCGGAATTCAGGAGCGCTGGGAGCGCATCGGCGACCTCCCTCGCGCAGACAAGGACCGTCTGGAGGGTCGCCTCAAGCGAGTCGAGGAGGCAGTACGCAAGTCCGAAGCCGAATCCTGGAAACGGGCTAACCCGGAGGCACTGGCCCGGGCGGAGGCCACTGCCCAGGGGTTTGCCGACCGCCTCGCGAAGCTGCAGGCAGAACGAGATGCCGCACAGACCACTCAACGTTCTGCGGAAGTGGAGGCCTTAGATGCCGCTATCGCTCAAACCACGCTGCTGATGGAAGCCGCGCTGCGGGCCGCCACAGATCTTGGCGGGCGTTAACAGCCTCCCCTTGCCGGGCCGTACCGCACTCTGGCTATACGCGATAGGCGTCAAAAACGCCATCGACGCCGCGAACGGCGTTCAGTAACGACCCAAGATGCTTGGTGTCTGCCATCTCAAAGGTGAATCTTGACAGCGCGATGCGCTCGCGCGTGGTACTGACCGAAGCGCTGAGGATATTCACGTGCATATCCGACAGTGCTCGAGTCACGTCGGCAAGGAGCCGAGCCCTATCAAGAGCCTCAACCTGAATATTCACTAGGAACAGACTGTTGGCGGTTGGAGCCCAAGCTACGTCCACTAGCCGCCCACTGTCGGCCTTCAGACTCCTCGCATTCGAACAATCGTCACGGTGTACGGAAACTCCTGACCCACGAGTGACAAATCCCAATACCGAATCGCCTGGTACCGGCGTACAGCATCGAGCTAGCTTGACCCAGACATCGTCAGCTCCCTGAACCACGATGCCGACGTCGCCACTCGTCTTTGCGGTGGTGGTCCGCGGCGTTCGACTGAGCAGGTCCTCCGTGACGTCTTCTTCAACTGAGTCGGCGTCACGTGAGGCATCAACAAGTTTTTGAACGATCGAAGCGGTGCTGATGCGTCCATCGCCGACCGCCGCATACAGCCCACTGACATCGCCGACATTGAGTTCGGTCGCCAGACCGGCGAGTGCCTGATTAGTCATCAGTCGTTGCAGTGCGAGGCCTTGGCGACGCATAGCCCGAACGATGGCGTCCTTGCCCGTATCGATTGCCTCTTCGCGTCGCTCCTTAGATAGGTGAGCCTTGATCTTGTTCTTCGCTCGCGCAGATGTGACGAAGCCCAGCCAATCGCGGCTGGGGCCGGCCCCCTCGGCCTTCGAAGTGAAGATCTCAACGACATCACCGTTGGAAAGTCGAGATTGCAGTGGCACGAGCTTGCCGTTCACTCGGGCTCCAACGCAGCGATGACCCACCTCCGTGTGCACGGAGTAGGCAAAATCCACCGGCGTGGCGCCCTCAGGGAGGGCGAGTACATCCCCCTTGGGCGTAAATACGAAGACCTCAGATGTCCCGAGGTCGTAACGAAGGGAGTCCAAGAACTCGTCAGGGTCCTCAGTCTCGCGTTGCCACTCGACGAGTTGTCGCAGCCAACCAAGATCATCGGGTCCGCCCTTGCCGCCGACGCTGTTCTGCTTGTAGCGCCAGTGGGCCGCGATGCCGAACTCTGCTGCGCGGTGCATGTCGAATGTGCGAATCTGCACCTCAACCGGCTTGCCACCCGGTCCAATGACGGTGGTATGAAGGGACTGGTACATGTTGAACTTCGGCATGGCAATGAAATCCTTGAATCTGCCGGGCACCGGGCTCCAGCGCGCATGGATTACGCCTAGTACCGCGTAGCAGTCACGAAGGCTCTCCACCAAAATCCGCACGCCAACCAGGTCGTATATCTCGGCGAAGTCGCGTCCGCGCACGATCATCTTCTGATACACGGAGTAGTAGTGCTTAGGCCGTCCGGTGACCTCCGCCTTGACCTTCGCGGTGCGCAGATCTTCTTCAATCTCGCGTGTCACCAATGCCAGCGATCGATCTCGTTGCGGCGCCCGCTGACTGACCAGGTTGACGATCTCTTCATAGATCTTGGGATGCAGGGTTGCGAAGGCCAGGTCTTCCAACTCCCACTTGATGGTGTTCATTCCCAAGCGATGCGCCAACGGTGCGTAAATCTCCAATGTTTCGCGGGCCTTTTTGGTCTGCTTCTCCGGCGGCATCCAGCGCAGGGTGCGCATGTTGTGCAGGCGGTCTGCCAACTTGATGACCAGCACGCGAATGTCCTGAGCCATGGCCACGACCATCTTGCGCACAGTTTCTGCTGCCGAACTCTCCCCGTACTTGACCCGATCCAACTTGGTGACGCCGTCGACCAATGACGCAACCTCGGTGCCGAAATCCTCGCGGAGGGCATCTAGGGAGTACTCGGTGTCCTCGACGGTGTCGTGAAGCAGGGCTGCGGCCAGCGTGGGAGCTGTCATGCCGAGTTCAGCCAGAATCTCCGCAACGGCGAGCGGGTGGGTGATGTACGGCTCCCCCGACCTACGCCGTTGATCGCGATGTAGGTACCGGGCCATGTCGTAAGCCCGCTCAACCAGTCTGGGATCCGCCTTCGGGTGGTAGCGGCGCAGGGACTTCAGGAGCGGATCAAGTTCGGGGTGTGCCGCCCGCTGCAAACCAGCGAGTCGTGCTATGCGAGAGCGAAAACGGCCTGGGTCAGCATCCTGCGCAACAAGCCCTGTGGCCTCTTGCGTCATGGCACCCTCCTGTGATCAGTCTAGGTGCCCCGCGACCCGCTCTCAGCGTCCCTTGCGGCCCTTGCCCTTGCTCTTACCGGAACGCTTGGGTTGGTTGCGAGCGGCCGTCCCGCCACCGCCGCTGGCGACCGCGTTGGTCTCCTGTGAGCCGGATGACCCGGAGCCCGAAGAAGCGGGGCCTGACGACCCCGCAGAACCCGCGCTGCGCTGCTGTCGGCGGGCGCGAACTCGAGCAGCAAGTGCACGGATTTCCGGTTGACGGTCCTTTAACTGGGCCAGGAACGGAGTGGCGATGAAGATCGAGGAGTAGGTCCCCGCAGCCATGCCAACAGCCAAGGCAACGGCCAAGTCAAGTAGCGTGCCGGCGCCCAAGAGACCTGCGCCCACGATGATGATCGCCAACACCGGAAGCAAGGCCACTACCGAAGTGTTGATGCTTCGTACCAGCGTCTGGTTGACCGCCAGGTTGGCGGCCTCGTCGTAGGTCTGGACTGACTGCCCGAGTATTCCTCGCGTGTTTTCCTTAACCTTGTCGAACACGACGACGGTGTCGTAGAGGGAATATCCAAGAATCGTCAGAAGGCCGATGACCGTGGCCGGCGTCACCTCCAACCCGGTCAGGGCATAGATACCAATCGTGATGACGAGGTCGTGGGCAAGGGCGACAAGTGCCGCGACCGCCATACGCCACTCAAAGTAGATCGATAGGAAGATCGTGACCAAGAGCAGGAATACCGCTAAGCCCTGAAGGGCCTTCCTGGAAATCTCTCCACCCCAGGTCGGGCCGACAACCTGCACCTTGACTTCACTGACGTTGACGCGGCACACGTCAGAGAGCTCTTGGGCAAGAACGCGACTTTCCTCGGTACTGAGAGCTTCGGTCTGCACGCGTACGCTTCCGCTACCCGTTTGGGTAACAATTGCCTGAGCTCCGGTGCCAAGTTCAGCCACCGCACGCGCATCCTCAACCGAGCATTGCGCGTTCGGCAGTGAGTAGTCAGCTCCGCCACGGAATTCGATCCCGAGGTTCAGACCGCGGATCAGCACTGCGCCGACCGCCACGATGAGAATCACGGCGGACAGGGCGTACCACAGACGCTTGCGCCCGACGAAGTCGAAGGACATCTGGCCGCTGTAGAGGCGCTGGGCGAACCCGACCCTCTTAGCGTCTTTGCGTTGTTGAGTCTTCATCGTGTGGCCCCAGCTCGGTCCTTGTCGGCAGACGTGTCTTCCTGGGTGCCACCCGCGTAGATGCGGTTCGCACTCAAGCCAGTCAAGGCAGATCCTCGCTGCATCCAACGCGTTCGCCCAAGCAGCACGGTCACCGGATGGCTGAACCAGAACGCCACCAGGATGTCGACCAAGGTTGTCAAGCCGAGCACGAAGGCGAATCCTCGGACGCTCCCCACCGACAGGAAGTAGAGCACCACAGCGGCCAGGATCGACACGAAGTCCGCAGCTAGCAATGTGCGCCGAGCGCGGACCCAACCACTATCGCAGGCCTGTCGCAGGGTGCGGCCCTCTCGAATCTCATCTCGGATACGTTCGAAGTAAACGATGAACGAATCCGCCGTGATACCGATGGCCACGATGGCACCCGCAACCCCGGCCAAGGTCAAGGTGAGGCCAACAGTCTTACTGAGGATCACGAACGCTACGTAGACGAGCCCACCGGCAATAATCAACGAAAAGACCGCCACCAATCCGAGTGCGCGGTAATAGATCAGCAGGTACAGCATGACAAGGGCCAGGCCCAGCAAACCGGCCAAGATTCCCGCGCGAAGCTGGTCATTGCCGACTGTCGGCGACACCGTGGTGACGTCGACAGCATCCAGTGTGACTGGCAGCGCACCGTACTTCAGGACACTGGCTAGGTCCTTCGCCTCCTGCGCGGTGAATTGGCCCTCGATCTGCGCCTGGCCACCCAGGATCGGCTCATTGAAGCGCGGCGCAGAAACCACGACACCGTCAAGGACGATCGCGAAGGCATTACATGGTGCGGCACCCGTGTCACATTCCTGCAGACCAGTGAGCCGCGTCGACGCTTCAGCAAGTGCCTTGGCACCTTCGGAGTCGAACTCCAAAGACACCACCCAACCAACACCATTTTGCGGAAGGACGGCGTTGGCGCCAGAGACATTCGTGCCCTTAATAAAGGCAGGCTCTAGGACGTACTTCGCCGCTCCAGACTGGTCGCAGGTGCCCAGCCACTTGGTGGGGTCATCGGGCGTGCCACCTGAACGCGCTTCAGGCTCCAAACAGTCGAGCGTGAGCACCTGCTCCTGGAATGACACGGAATTCTCCGGTGCCTGCACAATCGATGTCGTCGCAACGAACGTCGAACTCGGCGAAGGCGACGGGGTCGGCTCGGCAGATGCAGTCGTCGTGGTGTCCCCGGCTGCACCTGTCGCCGACGGACTGGCCTCAGGTGACGCAGTGGCCTCAGGCGGATTGGGGTCGGTGGCCACCGGGCTCAGCAAGGTGTACACCGGGCGAAAGTCCAGAAGGGCAGTTCGCTGGACGAGGTCCACGATGCGGTCCTGGTTCACTCCGGGGACTGAGACCACGATGGCAGCGTTGTTCCCGCTGCCTTGGGTCGTCACCTCAGCTTCGGCAACACCGAGGCCGTCGACACGTTGCCGGATGATGGCTACGGTCTGCGCTAATTGCTCCTCCGTGATGACGGCACCCTCTTCGACAGGCTTCGGTACGAGGATGACCTGAGTTCCGCCGCGCAGGTCTAGGCCAAGCCGAATCGCATTGTCCCCGCCCGGCCAGAATGCCCACACACCTAAACCGATGGCCAGGATGAGCAACGCGAGAAGCAGGCGGCCGGGCCGCGAGTTGGTGACTGGAGCCATGGTGGGGCTATTCGGCCTTTCGGCTACGGGTCGTGCGCTTCACCGGTTCCGGTAGTTCGGCTGCTTCGATCACGCGGCTAATGGAAGCCGGGACGGCGGTGATCACGACGCCCTTGGCGATCTCCAGTTCGACCTGATCCGGAGTTACCGCGCGTACGGTGGCGTAGATACCCGAACTTGTCATCACGCGGGCGCCTGGTGCAAGCGCAGCCTGCATGGCCTGCTGCTGCTTCTGACGATTCCGTTGCGGCCTGATGATCAGCAGGTAAAAGACCGCTGCCAGCAGGATGAGGGGAAGAATCCCCATCAGGGTGTCATTCACACAAGCTCCTTGAAGTTGATGCCAGACCGGCCCTCGCAACGTCGCCCATCAGCCTACTGACTGCACAGTGACGCTAGGACTGCAGGTCCAGTGGTGCCTGCACCGCTCCCCGTGGCAACTGCTGGCCATCACGTGGCGCCACCAGGCCCAGATGGGCCCAACCAGCAGGGGTTGCCACCCTGCCCCGGGGCGTACGCATCAGGAACCCGAGCCTAACCAGGAATGGCTCGGCGACAGTCTCGATCGTCTCCGGCTCCTCCCCGATGGCAACTGCCAGGGAGCTCAGCCCCACCGGCCCGCCGCCGAAGCGCGTGATCAGAACCTGCAGGACGGCGCGGTCTATGCGATCCAATCCGACGGTGTCGACCTCGTAGAGGTGCAGGGCAGCCTGAGCGGCGCCTAGATCAACCACGCCATCCCCGTGCACCTGGGCGTAATCCCGTACTCGGCGCAGCAGCCTGTTGGCGATACGAGGCGTCCCGCGGCAGCGACCAGCAATTTCGCTTGCACCCTCCTCCTGAAGATCGACACCGAGGACTCGCGCCGAACGCCGCAGGATCACGACCAGATCTGCCGGATCGTAAAAGTCCAAGTGCGCAGTGAAGCCGAATCGATCCCGCAATGGGCTCGGGAGCAGGCCCGCGCGCGTCGTGGCGCCGACAAGCGTGAACGGCGCGATTTCTAATGGGATTGCTGCTGCCCCAGCACCTTTGCCGATGACGACGTCAACGCGAAAGTCCTCCATCGCCAGGTAGAGGGTCTCCTCGGCAGGTCGTGCTGTGCGATGGATCTCGTCGAGGAAAAGGACTTCGCCTGGTTGCAAACTCGATAGCACCGCGGCGAGGTCACCGGCATGTTGGAGTGCTGGCCCAGATGTCACGCGCATAGGTACACCCAGTTCCGCGGCGATGATCGCTGCCAACGTGGTCTTGCCGAGGCCGGGTGGACCGCTCAGCAGGACGTGATCGGCCGGCTTTCCACGCTGCCGAGCGGCCTGCAACACCAACCCAAGTTGCGCTTTAACGCGCTCCTGGCCGACGAATTCAGCAAGCGACGCAGGGCGCAGCGCCTGCTCAAAGGCGAGGTCTTCGTCAGTGCGGTGCGCGTCGATGACGCCGTCAGACTCGCTCACGTCAAGCTCTCCGGATTGCGCTCAGCAGTGCGATCCAGCGTTCGCAGCGCAGCCTTCAGCAACTGGGCCACATCCGCCTGGCCAGTTTCGCTCACCTGTTGATCGGCCAGGTCGGTGACCGCAGCGACCGCAGCGTCGGCCTCACGAACCGACCAACCCAAGGACAGCAGGCCAGCCTGAACCGCATCGGCCCAGCCAGGTCCAACGGGCTGCGCCACCCCGGCATCCACCGGTGCACCGAGTCGATCTTTCAGTTCCAGGACCAGGCGCCCGGCTCCCTTGCGCCCAATTCCTGGAACCTTCGTCAAGGCTACGAGATCCTCACGGGCCACCGCCCGGCGCAACTCATCCGGAGACAGCGTGCTCAGGAGGCCAAGTGCAATGCGTGGGCCCACTCCACTGACTGTTTGGACCTGTTCGAAGACTGCACGCTCGTCCTCGTCTACGAACCCGTAGAGAGTGAGCGCGTCCTCGCGGACGATCAGCGAGGTCGACAGTTCGATCGTCGATCCGGGTTGGGTCATCATTGCTGTCGCCCGCGTGCACAGCACAGTGACCCCGAGGCTCCCCAGATCCACGGTGATCGCATCAACGCCTTGGTGGCTGCCAACGCGCATGACCCGACCTCGAACCATGGCAATCATGGGCGCAACTTAGAAAGTTGCTGAAGCCGATTCATCGCTGAACCGCGCAGGATCTGACACAGGGCGATGGCCGCAGCGTCGGCAGCATCCGCTGGCCTGGGTGGCTCAGCTAAGCGCAGGAGTCGTACCACCATCGCAGCAACCTGAGCCTTGTCAGCACGGCCATGGCCAGTAATCGCAGCCTTGACTTCAGTCGGCGTATGAACAGCGATGGAGATTCCGCGCTGACCGGCAATCAGGAGTGCCATCGCACCCGATTGCGCGGTGCCCATGGCCGAGTGCACGTTGTGCTGGCTGAAGACCCGCTCAACAGCGATAACGTCGATTGCGTAAGTCTCAACCAGTTCGGCGATCCCGGCGTAGACGGTGGCAAGCCGGTCCTGCACGGGCAATGCTGGTTCGGTTGCGATGACGCCTATGTACTCGGCGTGCATTGAGCGACCTGGGTCACCATCGACAACGGCGACTCCACATCGGGTCAGCCCCGGATCGACACCGAGGACCCGCATGGCTACTCCCTGCCTCGCACCGGATCTCGTCGCTGGCCCTTCACCGACCATTGCACGAGATGTGTACGCGACGATAACGCGCGGGTCTGCTATTCGCCCTGCTCCGTCTGAGCACTGCGTGTCGCAGCCGCGTCCGGTTCAGGCCGCGTGCTGGGACCACCGGCGGGTCGAATCGGTTGGCCCGTCACCGTGGCAAACCCCTGGCGCAGGTCGTCAACGAGGGCAGGCAGATCCGGCACTGCCCGGTCGTCGGCGCTCACACCAATGAAAATCGTGCCGTCATACGTCACCATGGTGACGTTGACCGCTGCGCCAATAGTCGCCACAAGTGGGTACGCAGCGATCATCCGAACTCCAGCCAGGTAGAGCGGAATAGGCGGGCCGGGAACGTTGCTCGCTGTCAGATCTGAAGTGCGCGCAGCCGCCGCAAGCATCGGAACGGGTACCAGCCAACTGACCTCGGCAAGTGGATCGGCAAGGCGCAGAGCTGGCTCCTCACGCCACCGGGCCACGAGGTCATGCGCCGCAGCGAAACGCTCGCCAAGGGTCAATCCGGCGATGGGCAGCGGGAAGCGCGCAATGGCAACGGCGTTCGATCCCTCGCCGCTCCGGTCACCCGGACCCCCGCGCAAGCTCACCGGCACATTTACCCGCAGGTGGTCGGCTATCGCTCCGTGACGGCGGTGATACGCGTCCAGTCCGCTACCAACCGCGGCGAGGAAAGCGTCGTTAATGCTGCCCCCATGTCGCTTGGCTGCTGCACGCAGGGCGTCAAACGGCAGGTCGAAGGCACCAAATCGGTAGGTGGTACCGCGCCCAGTCATCACTGCAGACAGCGGACCATCAGGGACTTCGGTTACCCGTCCGATCGAGGTGAGCGTCTGCAAGGCTTGCGACCAGGTTGCTGGAGCATCGGTGACCGTTCCGCGCAATAAACCCGCCACCATTCGTGCGGTTCCCACTGCCGCCTCTCCCCCGCGTCGAGCACTGTCCACGAGGTTGGCAAGAGTTACTTCGCGCAGAGACACATCAAGGGCCGGCGGAAGCGCAGGGGGCTGAGGCTCATCCGGGTTGGTCTCGGCACTCAATTCGAAGAGCGACAACGCCATCATGACCGTGGCCTGGCCGTCAGCAATGGAGTGATGCAGTTTCATGAGAAACGCGGCCTGCCCTCCCGGCAGGTCTTCGACTACAGCTGCCTCCCAGAGTGGGCGACTGTGGTCGAAATCGGTCAGGCTCATGCGTCGGGCATCGTCCAGCAAATCCTGCCAATTGCCGTCAGCCGGAAGCCGATAGCGACGCAGGTGCACATCAAGATCGAAATCCGGGTCAAGGGCCAATCGCGGGCCTCCCAGGGCCCCTGGACCCTGCAGGGGTCGCATCCTCAACTCGGGCACGAAATGCGTGAGTCGATCCACCCGAGCGCGCAGCCGCGCCCAATCCGGCGGACCTTCAAGTACTGCTAGGGCGACCACCGTGGAGCGCATTGACGCGCTTTGACTCGCCGTACGAAAGGTTGCGGCCCCCCAACCACGCAGGGGTGTACCGACAGAGCTGGACACGGCCTCCTCGGCCATCAGCCGACGGCCTCCATGACTTCGTCAGTGACGTCAAAGTTGGCGTACACGTTTTGCACGTCGTCATTGTCCTCAAGCGCTTCGATGAGGCGGAAGACCTTGCGCGCGGCATCCTCATCAAGGGCCACGGTGACACTGGGCAGGAAGGTCGCCTCGGCCGACTCATAGTCCAAACCGGCTGCCTGAAGAGCAGTGCGCACGGCCACGACATCACCGGCCTCGCTCACCACCTCGAACGCCTCACCGAGATCGTTGATTTCTTCGGCGCCCGCGTCTAGGACTGCGCCCAATACGGTGTCTTCGCTCATACCGGTGGCTTTGGGGACGATTACCACCCCACGGCGTGCGAAGAGATAGGAGACCGATCCGGGGTCGGCCATCGATCCCCCGTTGCGCGTCATTGCGACGCGAACTTCAGAGGCTGCCCGGTTGCGATTGTCCGTAAGGCACTCGATCAACACAGCCACGCCATTTGGGCCGTAGCCCTCGTACATAATCGTTTGCCAATCAGCGCCGCCTGCTTCCGCCCCCGAACCACGCTTGACCGCGCGTTCGATGTTGTCCAAAGGCACCGAGTTCTTCCGTGCCTTCTGAATGGCGTCGTAGAGCGTCGGGTTGCCGGCCGGATCCGCGCCACCCTGTCGAGCCGCAACCTCAATGTTCTTGATCAGACGTGCAAACAACTTCCCACGCCGGGCGTCGATCACGGCCTTCTTGTGCTTGGTCGTTGCCCATTTGGAATGGCCGCTCATATCAGTTCCTGGTCATCTCGATGAAGAGGGCGTGAATCCGATCGTCCTCGGTCAATTCCGGATGGAAGGCCGTGGCGAGAATCCGATCCTGCCGAATCGCCACGATGCTACCCGGCAATTCAGCGAGGATCTCGACGGAGGGTCCCACCCGCTCCACGCGGGGTGCTCGGATGAAGACCGCATGAAACGGCTGGGCGCCTAGCACCGGCATGTCGAGGTCAATCTCGAAGGAATCCACCTGGCGCCCAAAGGCGTTGCGGCGCACCGTGACGTCCAGGCCGCCGATGACCTGCTGCCCCGCTTTGGCGTCAAGAATCTCGTTGGCCAGCATGATCATTCCCGCGCAGGAGCCGTACACCGGCAATCCCGCCTGCACAGCCGAACGAAGCGGTTCAAGCAGCCCCCAGCGCTCCGCGAGCAGCGCCATGGTCGTCGACTCTCCACCGGGAATGACCAGGCCCTGCAGCCCGCCAAGTTGCTCAGCCGACCTCACCTGGGCCACCCGAGCTCCCGATCGCTGCAGCATCGTGGCGTGCTCGCGAACATCGCCCTGCAGGGCGAGGACCCCGACGAGCGGGGACCCAGTCACCAGCCCCGATCCTCCAACCGGTGGTGAACCGGAATGTCGGCAACATTGATCCCCACCATCGCGTCACCGAGACCACGCGAGACCTTGGCCACCACATCGGGGTTGTCATAGTGCAGCGTCGCTTGGACGATCGCTTGAGCGCGCCGAGCAGGGTCGCCGGACTTGAAGATGCCAGATCCGACGAACACTCCGTCGGCACCGAGTTGCATCATCATGGCCGCGTCGGCTGGGGTGGCAATGCCGCCGGCGGTGAACAGCACCACGGGTAGGCGGCCTTCACGTGCCACCTCCACGACGAGGTCATACGGCGCCTGCAGCTCTTTGGCCGCAACAAACAACTCGTCCTTCGGTAGTGACGACAGCCGAAGGGCTTCGCCGCGGATGCGGCGCATGTGCGTCACAGCGTTCGACACATCGCCAGTTCCCGCTTCGCCCTTGGAGCGAACCATGGCGGCACCTTCGGCGATACGTCGAAGTGCCTCACCGAGATTCGTCGCACCACAGACGAACGGCACCGTGAACTGCCATTTGTCGATGTGGTTTGCGTAATCCGCAGGGGTCAGCACCTCGGACTCGTCAATGTAATCGACACCAAGAGACTGAAGGATTTGTGCCTCAGTAAAGTGCCCGATCCGCGCCTTTGCCATAACCGGGATTGAAACGGCCTTGATGATCCCCTCGATCATGTCCGGATCTGACATGCGAGCAACGCCACCCTGGGCCCGGATGTCCGCCGGCACCCGCTCGAGTGCCATGACTGCGACCGCGCCGGCATCTTCGGCGATCTTGGCCTGCTCCGCGTCGACGACATCCATGATGACGCCACCCTTGAGCATTTCGGCCATCCCGCGCTTTACGCGCTCGGTGCCGACCTCACGTGCCCCGCCCTCGACAGGCTGCTGGTTTGATCCGAAGGTTCCCTGGCTCACCCGCCTATCGTAGGGCGTCCGACGCCAAGCCGCCTTCCCCGCGTGTGGCCAGTCCCCGGGGGATCGCATCGTCCATCTCAAACGTGTGTGGCAAGTCCGTGTGTCCGGCCAGGTGGAACCAACGAACCAGACGCTGCGCGCGCAACTGACGACAAGCGCGCACCGCATCATTGAGGAAACGCCGAGAAAGAGCGATTCGCACCATGGTTGCGGCCAGCTCCCCCAGCAGTTCGGCCCCCACCGGGTTGCTCATCAGGTACTCAACGTCATCGGAGTCCTCGAAGGCGGCGTCTAGGGCCGCGGTCAGATCACTTTCCGCTCGAGCCCAGCTCACTGACCCGTCGTCTTGGGCCGTTCGGGCGAGGTGCGCGGCGTCCGCAATAACTACCGAGCTGACTGGATCCAGCAGCCCGCTGGTCGACAGCTCCAGGGCCACCGACGACCGACGCAGCAGATGAGAGGTCAAGGTCAGGTACGAGGAATCGATACGAGTGTGCAGGCGGTCCAGCCGACCGGCGGTCATGCTGAGGTACAGGCCCAGCAGCACCAGCACCAAGCCGGCACTGAGACCGACAGCGATCCAGGTCATCGAACAGGCACTCTAGGAGCCGCCAGCCGCTGTTCCCCAACCACCCGGTCCCCAACCAGCAAGCCGTCCAACAAGTTGCCCACGCAAGTCCTCCTCCACCACCTGGCCAGGTACGCGGACACTGTCGTAGACCGCAAGCACTTCGTCGACGACGGTGTTCCAGTCGAAGACCTGCACCCGTTCGGCACCCATCCTGCGCAAAGTCATGCGTTCGGCTTCGCTGGCAAGGAGCCTGCGTGCCGCAGTCGCAAGTGCCGTGGCATCTTGATTGCCAAACATCACACCAGCCGGCGGACTGCCAAGCACTCGGCGAAATGCTGGCAAGTCTGACGCCAGAACCGGCGCTCCGGCTGCCATGGCCTCGATCAAAACTATGCCGAAAGACTCCCCGCCGGTATGCGGCGCAACGTAGACCGACGCGGAGTGCAGCGCCCGCGCCTTGTCCTCGTCGCTGACCCGACCAAGGAACGTGAGGTGTTCCCCGATGCGCGGGTCAATTGCGGCCCGACGATCGTCTGCATTGCCGGGGCCGGCTACCACCACCTGCAGGTTCGGGACCGTGTCAACAATGCGCGGCAGAGCCTCAAGCAACACATCCAAACCCTTGCGTGGCTCGTCAATGCGACCGAGGAAGAGCAGCGAAGGACGACCTGGGTCGAACGCTGGATGCTGCTCGGCGACCCGGTAGGGCTCGATTCGCACCCCATTCGGAATCAGGACGGCATCTCCGCCGAGGTGTCCCACCAGCGTTCGTCGGGCCTCTTCACTTACGGCGATGCGGCCGCGCACCTTTTCCATCGCTGTTTGCGCGAGTGCATACCCCGCCGTGAGGATGCGTGAGCGTTCGTGGGCGGAGTGCCAGGTGGCCACCATGGGGCCGTTGGCAGCCCAACAGGCCAAGGGTGAAAGTCCAAGCGCGACAGGCTCGTGAACGTGGAGCACATCGAACTGTCCGTCTCGGATCCATTGGCGAACTCGACGCGCTGGCTTGAATCCGAAGTTCACTCGGGCGACCGCGCCGTTGTACGGGAGCGCGATCGGTCGCCCCCCATCCACGACCCAACTCGGGGTGTCTGGATTCGGATCGGCATCCATTGGCGCCAGCACACTCACTTCGTGCCCACGGGTCAGCAGTGTCTGGGCCAGGTCTGCCACATGTGTGCGCACGCCACCTGGGGCATCCCAGCTGTAGGGACAAACGAGGCCGACGCGCATCAGGTCGAGCCCTCCTGAGGCGAGATGCGAGGCGGCCCTTCTTCGCGGGCTTCGATATCCGCCCGCCAGAGGGCCTGCATCATGTGCCAGTCCTGCGGATTCTCTCGAATGCCCGACCCCAGCGAATCTGCGATCTGCTGAGTCATCGCCTTTACTTGCTCAGCGCGCGTCCCAGTTTGTGGCACTTCAACGCGATCATGGATCCAGCCCAAGCTGCCAACCGGCTCGAACCACATTGATACCGGGTATAGCGGTGCCCCGGTCAGGATTGCCAACAGGGCCGGGCCGGCAGGCAGCGACGCGGGTTGCCCGAGTAGCGATACCTCCACACCGTTGCGTCCAATATCCCGATCACCCAGCAACGCCACAACACAGCCGTCCTTCAGCCGGCGGGCTAGTTGCCGCACGACATCCGGGTCCCCAGTGCCGTAAACCTCCATGCCCAGCGAACGTCGGTATTCCAGAAACCGCTCGAAGAGCCCAATGGGCTTGAGACGTTCGGCGACGGTGACCACGCGTCCGTAGCGCAGGGCCGCCCAAGCTCCTGCATGGTCCCAATTGGCCATGTGTCCGGGCACCATGATGACGCCCGTTCCGGAAGCGGCAGCCGCATCGAGGATTTCGACGTTGACAAGGTTGAAGGTCGAGCTGATGCGTTCATGTGACCACGCTGGAAGTTGGAACGCCTCCTGCCAGTAACGCAGGTAACTGCGCATCGCGGTACGGCTGATCGTGCGAAGTTCGTCGACCGTCCACGTGGGGTCCACGCGCGCAAGGTTGCGTTCCAATTGGCGAATCGCCGGGCCTTGACGCCGCCAACTGCGATCAGCCACCTTCGTTGCCGCCCAGCGAGTGGGACGCTCTGGCATGCGTTTGACGACTTGCCAACCGCTGACGAACGCTGCCTCGGTTACCGCATCGGAGATGCGTTGGCGAAGTCCTGAATGCTCAGGTGATGTCACGACAGCAATTGCCGGCGCACGTGCAGGATTCGCTGCAGGACGGTAACCAGGCCGAGTACGGCGATGATCCACATTGCGATCGGTAGTACCAAAGGAACACCAAGTCCGGTAAGCAGGATTGCCAGCGCCGCGATGATCAACCGCTCAGCGCGCTCTGCGATCCCCACGTTAGCGGTAGCCCCCACTGCCTCAGCACGCGCTTTGGCATAGGAGACGACTTGGCCGGCAACCAGCGCTGCCAGTGCACCTCCGGTGATCCAGGGGTCCTGTTGGTTCGCTCCGTAAAGAGCGAGTCCGGCGAACACTGCACCATCCGCGAGTCGATCGCAGGTGGCATCAAGGAAGTTGCCCCAAGGCCCGCTTCGACCCGCGAGGCGTGCCATGGTGCCGTCGAGCAGGTCACTGAATGCCACCAGGCTGAGCAGAATCACGCCGAGGATGAAGCGACCCGTGGGCAGGCAACTCAGCGAGATCGCGATCACCGCAATGGTCCCGCCGACGGTCACCACATCGGGGGAAATCCGAAGCTTCAGCAGCAGGCGGGCTGGTGGCTCGATGATCCCGGCGACCATTCCCCGAACGCCGGGGTTGTTCAGCACTTGGTGATGGTACCCGTGAAGGGCTGCTCTTATTGCGGCCAAGCCGACGCGAGTAGCCGCCGTGTCTCTTCGAGGAGTTGCGCGATGGTCTTGGTGCCCGCGATCACCGGCAGGAAGTTGGTATCCCCGCCCCAACGAGGCACCACGTGCTGATGGAGGTGCCCGGCGATACCTGCCCCCGCGATCGACCCTTGATTCATGCCGATGTTGAAGCCATGCGCACCGGAGACCGCGCGCAGTGCTCGCATGGCCTGCTGCGTGAGCGCTCCGACCTCAGCCACTTCGTCCTCAGTCAAATCTGAGTAATCGGCAACGTGGCGAAAGGGGCAGATCATCAGGTGGCCTGAGTTATATGGATAGAGATTGAGCACCGCAAATGCCAACCTCCCCCGGTGAATGACAAGGCCCTCGTCTTCACTCAGGTTCGGTGCCCGACAGAACGGGCACTCCGATCCCTCGTCGGTATGGCGCGGCTTTCCGTCACCGCGTAGATAGGCCATGCGATGCGGGGTCCACAGGCGGGCCCAGGCCGCAGCCTGCCAACCATGCTCTCCACCGGGTACGGAGGAATCCGATGAAGGCTCGCTCATGGCCCCAGGGACCTCAGACCTGGATTCGCTGCTGGACAGCGCTGACGATGTCTTCGATCGCCTCGTCGATGGGGACACCATTGCGCTGCTGCCCATCGCGGTAGCGGAAGGACACCGCGCCTGCGGCCTGATCTTCGTCTCCAGCCAGCAGCATGAACGGCACCTTGGCTTGCTGGGCGGCACGAATTTTCTTTTGCATGCGTTCGGTCGACGTGTCTACCTCGACGCGGATCCCGCGCTCACGCAACCTGGTCGCGATGTCCTCCAGGTACGGCACATGCGCCTCGGTAATCGGAATGCCAATCACCTGCACCGGAGCCAACCAAGGAGGGAAGGCGCCGGCGTAATGCTCCAACAAAATTGCGAAGAATCGCTCAATGGACCCGAAGAGCGCTCGATGGATCATCACCGGACGTTCGCGATGCCCGTCCGAACCCTGGTATTCCAGGTCAAAGCGTTCGGGCAGATTGAAATCCACCTGGATCGTCGACATCTGCCAGGTTCGACCAATGGCGTCCCGGGCCTGCACGGAAATCTTTGGCCCATAGAAGGCCGCACCGCCCTCGTCCAAGACCAGTTCCAAACCCTGCTTTTCAGCCGCCGTTCGCAACACGTCGGTAGCCATGGACCAAGCCTCATCTGAGCCGACGCTCTTGTCCGGATCACGCGTCGACAACTCCAGATAGAAGTCCTCAAGGCCGAAGTCGCGCAGCAGGTTCAGCACGAACGTCAACAGGCTGTCTAACTCGCGGGGCATCTGTTCGCGCGTGCAGTAGATATGTGCATCGTCCTGCGTAAATCCACGCGCACGAGTCAGGCCCTGCACCACACCGGACTTCTCGTAGCGATAAACAGTGCCGAATTCGAACAGGCGCAGCGGCAGCTCACGGTAGGAGCGACCACGAGCTTTGAAGATCAAGTTGTGCATTGGGCAGTTCATCGGCTTCAGGTAATAGTCCGAACCCTGACGACGAACCTGCCCCTCGTCGTCAACCACCGCGTCTAGGTGCATTGGCGGATACATTCCTTCGGCGTACCACTGAAGGTGACCTGACTGCTCGAACAGCGCGGCCTTGGTGATGTGCGGAGTGTTGACAAATTCATACCCCGCTGCCTCGTGGCGTCGACGGGAGTAGTCCTCCATCACACGACGAACCACGCCACCCTTGGGATGGAACACGGCAAGGCCGGAACCGATCTCCTCAGGAAATGAGAACAGATCCAACTCAGCGCCCAGCTTGCGATGATCACGCCGCTCGGCCTCCTGCAGGAATGTCAAATACCCCTGGAGATCTTCCTTGGCGGGCCACGCGGTGCCGTAAACCCGCTGCAGTTGCTCATTGGCCTGATC
The DNA here is from genome assembly GCA_018970765.1 of Actinomycetales bacterium. Lineage (GTDB taxonomy): Bacteria > Actinomycetota > Actinomycetes > S36-B12 > S36-B12 > REEB426. The sequence goes on along the minus strand of JAGWVT010000010.1, from coordinate 4,636 downwards.
GCCCAACCAGTACGCCGCCGAGGAGCGCATCAGCTTGACCGCATTCTGCGGGATGTACCCGGTGTTCGGCACATGCGGTCCTCGGCACAGGTCCGCCCAACACACATCACCGGTCTTGGCGTCGACATTGTCGTAGATGGTCAGTTCGGCTCCGCCGACCTCCATCACTTCACCAGAGAGCACCTCGGCGCCACCTTGGGCACCGATCAATCGCAGCTTGTAAGGCTCTGCGGCAAGTTCCAGTGAGGCCTCATCGGCCGACACCACCCGTCGCCGAAAGACCTGCCGGGCCTTGATGATCTCCACCATTCGTTCCTGCAGTCGCTGCAGATCCTCAGGTGTGAACGGCTGGGCGACGTCGAAGTCGTAGTAGAACCCGTCCTTGATGGGAGGTCCGATTCCCAACTTGGCCTCGGGAAAGAGCGATTGGACCGCCTGAGCCAACACATGCGCTGCCGAATGTCGCAGGATCGCCAAGCCTTCCGGTGATTGCACCGCTACTGGCTCGACGACATCTCCGTCCTCAACAACCGTGGCAAGGTCGCGCACTTCACCATTGATCCGCGCAGCAACCACGTCCCGGCTCGCCCCGACCACATCCTGGGCGATCACGGGCATCTCCTAGCCATCGGGAATCCTGCAGCGGGGTGGGCGATACTGGATTCGAACCAGTGACCCCTCGCGTGTGAAGCGAGTGCTCTAACCACTGAGCCAATCGCCCGCTTGCGCAGCGTACCCCACGGGCACCACGGTGAAGGAAAACCACCAGCGTCCCCCTCTCTCCCTCAACGCTGGTTTAGCATCACGGTTACGTGCACTGGGCGCATCGCGCCCCATGAAGGGAGTCTCCTTGTCTGAAACCTCATCCCGTGTGGTGCGCATCGCGCGCCCGACTGTGGTCATCGGCGCCGTCGGTGCTTTGGTGGCCAGCCTCCTCGTTGCAGTCGCCGGTCCGGCGAATGCCGCAGGTCCGATCACCGTGGCCTCTACCGGCACGCTGGGCGTGCCTATGCCCGTCACCATCACGACGAATCCACCGAGCGGTGTTGGTGCGAACGCGGTGTTCGTGACGTTCTCGCCAGCCTCCTGCGCAACCGGTGGCCAACTCAGCGACAACCTGAATAACAACGGAGTTGCGGTGCTGTCGTGGATACCTGTGAACGTTGGCAACTGCCAGCTCACCGCGAATAACGCGAACGGGCCGCTCGGCGCTCCGACCACCGTGACGATCAATCCAGCGACCACCACCACCACGCTCACTGCCCCTGCCACGGCTGCCGTGAACCAGGCTGTGACCCTCACGGCAACAGTTGCCTCCCAAGGGGGCAGCCAGTCCGGTCCCGTGGGGTCGGTCCGCTTTGCCATCCAGAATGGCGCGGTCATCGCACCGACGGTGCCATTGAACGGCGCAATGCCTTCGGTGGCCACGTTCAACTGGACGCCGACGACCACGGGCACCTTCAACATCGTCGCCACGTATACGCCGGCAAACAACGCGTTTAGTTGTGGCAACGCCTGCGCCAGCGCGGCGGTTGCAGTCGCGGTCACACCGACTGGCTCCAACGTCGCCTTGGTAGTTCCGCCGCTGTACCAGGGACAGGCCACAAACATCACGGCACAGGTGTTCGCCACTCCATCTGCCGGCAACGTTGCTTTCACGGCCAACGGAGCTGCCATTGGTGGGCCAGTTGCGGTGGGATCGAATAACGCTGCGACCGTCTCCTACACGCCCTCCGCTCAAGGAGCCACCACGATCGTGGCGACCTGGACCGGGAGCAATGGCGCCACGGGTTCAGCGACTCAGACGGTAACCGCCCTGCCGCCCGGGTCTCCTGACACCATCACTGTGGACCCCAATGGTGACGCCGCACCCTGGACGACAAATCCGGCCAACCCGGTCACGGCTGGTCAGTACAACCTGATCACGAAATCCGCTTCCGGCGCACCGGTCACACTGGCGGTGAGTGGATCACCATGCTCGCTTGCTGGCACCGTGCTCACCGTCTCGGGTGCCTCCGGAGCTTGCACGCTCACCGCGTCCTCCCCCGGTGGACACGGGTACGCACCAGCAACCAACACCTACACCCTCAACATCGGCCAGTCCGGTCAGACAGCAGCACTGGCTGCGCCGAACTCGCAGAACATCCGCAAGGGTCGCGTCATCACGCTGGCAACTCCGCGCCAGGGCACGACCAATGCGGGCGAGGAAATCGAGTGGAGCGTTACGGCTGGCGCTAACCGTTGCCGCTTGATCTACCCGGCAAGTGGTGCTGTGCGCTTGAAGAAAGTACGCGCTGGCGCCTGCACGGTCGTGGGTGAGGCACCCGCCACCGGCGGCTTCGGACCGTTCTTTATCCAACGCCGTTACTAGTAACTGTGCTTGAAAGCGAAGGGCCGGGGCATTCACCCCGGCCCTTCGCTTTGTCCAGATGGCTCAAGGATCTGGGTGCTCGGCAGCCTTCTTGACGAACAACCTCTGGATATCAGCCGACACAGGACCGGGCGCGGGCAACTGCCTGCCGTCGATCTGACTTACTGGGTGGACATCACGCGTCGACGACGTGATGAACACTTCATCTGCCGAGGCGAGTGCCTCCATTGGCAGGTCCTCCTCAATCACGTCACACCACTCGATCACGAGTTCACGGGTTATCCCACCTAGGCAGCCACTTGCCAGCGTTGGCGTGCTGACAACGCCATCGCGCACGATGAAGACATTGGACCCAGTGCCTTCACACAGATGTCCAGCGCAGTTTGCGAATAGGGCCTCGCTGGCACCCCGCTGCTTCGCCCAGTCAAGTGCAATCACGTTTTCCGCGTATGAAGTGGACTTCACACCGGCGAGGGCCGAGTGTTCATTGCGTCGCCACGGCACCACGACGGCTTGAGTCGTGGCTGGCCATGCCGGTGCCGGGACGTGCACCAGGACGAGGGTGCGGCGAGCATCGCCTCGGTCCGATCCCATCGGACCGGCGCCACCGGTGAGCGTAATGCGCAAACGACCTACGCCAGCCGAACCCGAGGTGACTTCGCCCACCGCCTTATGCAACAGCGATGATTCCGGAACTGGCATGCCCAAGGCCTGCGCTGAACTGGACAGTCGACGCAGATGCCGACTCAGTGCAAACGGGACACCGTCGATCACCTTGATCGTTTCGAAGACGCCGTCAGCAACGGTGAATCCATGATCAAACACACTGACATGCGCTTCAGCGGGCTCAACGCGCCTGCCACCCGTGTCGTCGCCTAACCACACGCGTGCGAGATCGTTGTCCGGCATCATCGATCTCCTTCCCAGGTCTGCCCAGCCAAGGCGATCAAGCGAGCAGCCTTCAACTCAGTCTCCTGCCATTCGGCCACCGGGTCAGAGGCCCACGTGATGCCCGCACCAGTCCCGAAACAGAGGTCGGATCCGTCCTGCCAAAACGTGCGGATGGCCACCGCAAGGCAACCCGTCTTAGCGTCGGCATCGATCCAACCGATTGCTCCGCAGTAGATGCCGCGGCTTGCCGGTTCGAGTTGATCGATGATTTCCAGTGCAGTGGACTTGGGTGCTCCGGTGACCGAGCCTGGCGGAAACGCAGCATTGATGATCTGTGGCCAACCCGAGCCTTCAATGAGTTCGGCTTCAACGTATGAGACGAGGTGCACCAAGCCTGGGTGTTGCTGCACCTGCATGAGCGTAGGTACCTCCACAGTTCCGGGCACTGCGACCTGCGCCAGGTCATTGCGGACGAGATCGACGATCATGACGTTCTCGGCACGATCCTTGTCCTGCAGGTCCGATTCGTTGGCTCCAGTTCCCTTTATTGGGCCAGACCGGAGCCGATTACCTCGACGTTCGAGGAACAGCTCCGGACTTGCCGTCACTGCGTTGACCCCTGGCAGGCGAACGAACCCCGAGTAGGGGCTGGGGTTGCCTGAGCTCAGTAGATGAAACAGGCCCTGTAGGTCCGCACTCGTCGGATCAGGTAGCTCAGCCCGCATGACACGGCAGAGGTTGGCCTGGTAAACCGTCCCGGCGGCGATGGCTGCCCTGATCGAAGCCACACCACCCTGGTACGCCTGCGCATTTAGCGAAGAACGCCACCGAGCCTGGTCTGGGCCACGGTAGGCACCTGATGCTCGGGGAGGCTGGGCTGCCCAACTCCGCAAGCGAGCACAGATCGGCGGTCCCGCATAAGGCAGGACAACGGCCCAACGGCCCGAGGATTCAAGTGCCGCCAGGTCGCTGGTGAGGTCCATCAGATCCCACCCCCACAGGCCTTCCAGGTGCACCAGATCCATGGACCAATCCTGCTGCCCCGGGGGTCGCAAGCCTGCACGACCACGACCGGCTAGTCTTAGCAACTGATCAGTCATGCGGACGTAGCGCAGTTGGTAGCGCATCACCTTGCCAAGGTGAGGGTCGCGGGTTCGAGTCCCGTCGTCCGCTCGGAACACCAAGTCGGCGCTGCTGGACGGCAGCACCGATTCACGGTGGAGTGGCCGAGAGGCGAGGCAACGGCCTGCAAAGCCGTGTACACGGGTTCAAATCCCGTCTCCACCTCGAAAACTACATCGGGCGATTGGCGCAGGGGCTAGCGCGCTTCCTTGACACGGAAGAGGTCACAGGTTCAAATCCTGTATCGCCCAC
>JAGWVT010000074.1 GCA_018970765.1 Actinomycetales bacterium | reverse complement strand
GCCACCTCCACCACCGACTCACCGTCGTGGACCACAAACGACACCGCTTGATACCTCTGCTCCATGACACTCAGCTCCACCAACATGCCAAGGGGTGTCAAGCAGCAGCCCAAACCACACACCGAAATCAGTGGGGCGGGTTGGGCTCGAACTGACGACGACCAGACTATGAGTCTATTCCCGCCCGCTGGTGACCGCTTGTGCCCGCTGATGCCAAGGCGTCTGCCCACGAACGGAAGTACGACCGGAGGGCAGGCAACTGGGTGGCGTCAATCGGAATGTCTTCATTGCGGTATCGGTCAAGTTGACGCATGGCCATCGCGAATGCCGCCCTGTCGAAACCGGGATCAATCGTTTGGGCCATGCGCATCAACTCGTCCCGTTCCCAGTGCTGGACGAGACGGAACAGATCGGCGAAGTCGCGCGGCATCGCCCGGTCGAAGAGCGCCAGCAACTTACGTGCAGCAAGTTCCATCGGCGCGAAAGTTGGGCCGAGAATCGACATGGTCGGCGGCAGATCGGGCGGCGAGTCCAGAGCGAAATCAATCATGAGTTCGTTGCGTCCGGTAACCGAGAGTCGAACGAAGGTGTCTGATGCCTGCACGACGAGCACCGTCCACTGCTTCTCGGCAGCGGCATGCGTGAATGCCTCGACTGCCTTCGAGACATCGTCTGCCAGGCACGTGAACGCGTCGAGGTCCTCGGTCGGTCGGTCCGTCAGGCCGTGAGCCACAAGGGCGAGACCGCCGGCCAACAGGAATGAATCTGCTTCCGGAAGTGCGAAGAAGACACGTGCAACTTCTGCTTGGAAGTCGGTGATTGAAGATGCGCTCATCGAGGCCGTCCTGCGAGGACTCGGTCGACGAGCGGCTGCCATGCGTACCGAATTGCGTTGGGCAGGTGCAGGTCGTGCCAGCCATCGACCAGCAGCGCCCCGTCCACGATGTGCTGGATGTCCTGCGGCATTCCCTCGGCTAACACCACCTGGTAAGCCAGCAGTCGCTCACTTCTATCCGCGAGATTTCTGGGTCGCCCGCCTGGAGACCAGTCAACATGCGGGGGCAGGAAGACCGTCCCAAGCGCGGCCTCGATGGGCAGCCGTGGCAACTGGTCGGGCACGTAGAAGGGCTTGCCCCGCCGGTCGCGATGACGCGTGAACACCACGTCGGGCAGTGAGACGAGGTGCTGGCCGTTCGCTGCGAGGACACGTTCGAGGGTGTCAAGGGTGGGGTTGCGAGATCCGCGCTCGTAGGCAGACAGCGTCGGACGCGACGTGCCCGCTCGACGGGCGACCTCAGCCTGCGACAGGCCCGAAGCGCACCGCGCCTGCGCCGCCAACGTCGTCATGTGAACCTCCTAGGTATCTGAAACGATACCTTAACGACAGCCGCACGAACCACCGCCCATGGCAAAGCAACCAGCAGCGAGTGCCGGCGGTCGACCGAAGATCACGCCAGGGTCGTCTGGGTCGTTCGACGGATCATCGTGAATCAGCAGACGGCCTCTGATGATGGGATGGGCCGGGCTCGAACCGACAACTTCCAGAGTGTGAGCCCTGCAGGCATCTGATGCGCACACCCCTTCGGCCGATGCGACCGATCCACCAACGCAGCCAGACCACCTCGCTCATATCGGGCCAACCAGGCATGCACCGTCTGACGCGACACGTTGAAACGCCGCGCCACCTCCACCACCGACTCACCGTCGTGGACCACAAACGACACCGCTTGATACCTCTGCTCCATGACACTCAGCTCCACCAACATGCCAAGGAGTGTCAAGCATCAGCCGAAACCACACATCGAACAGGTGGGGCGGGTCGGGCTCGAACCGACGACGACCAGATTATGAGTCCGGGGCTCTAACCAACTGAGCTACCGCCCCCGCGGTGTGTGCAGTCTACTAAGCCAGGTACGCCTTGACGGCCGAATAGCCGATCAGCAATGCGAAGAAGAAGCACAGTCCAGCATTGATCTGCCGGGTGTGACGCGCCGTCCAGCCATTGACGCGAGACAGCAGGGCGTCGGAGCGGTGACCCACGATCGTTACCGCCAGGACCGGGAGCAGGATCGGCAGGATGGTGATTACCCACAGCATCAGAGCCGCAAGAGCTTTCGTTGATGCAGGCTCGGTTGAATGAACGATTAGGTGAACTGCTGGGAGGTACAACACGATCGTGGATAAGTTCGTGATCATTGCGACAACTCCGACGACGAAGAAAATCGGAGTCTTGGCTCCAGCGATCAAGTGCTGCGTTCTTGACTGGTGCCGCTCACCAAGGGTCTTCACTGGCCGCAGTTGGCGCACGCCAATCACAACCAGCGCAAGGGCGATGAACGCTTCTCCACCAACGAGCCAGTAATTGGTGGCCCCAGCCGTGGGTGCAGCGACATTGCGTAGCGCGCCAGCGGCGAAGGCTCCGATGACCAGAATGGTCATCATCGCACCAAGAACGAACATCCACGCTCGCGATTTGGCGTGTGTTCCACCGGCAAGGATGAGGAATTCCAAGGTCAGCAGCGTGGGGCTCACGGCTGCCCCCAAGGCAAATGGCAGAACCGCGATGAACAGGCTTGACATCTACTGATTCTTGCAGAACCTGCACTCTTTGCATCCGAGTCATAATCTTTGCGCGCTACATTGCCCGCATGGCCTCAAACTCGGCACGACTGGGCGTCGTGGTTTTCGCGCTATCAGCACTCTGGGTCGCTGCGCCCGACGTGAACGCTGCCACCAGTTCCGTTGAGCCCGCAGGTCTCATCAGCGCGTACAGCGTTGCAGCGCCGCGTACTGAGGCGGCTTCCGGACTCCTCGCTCGTGCTGTGCTCCCGGCAGGACTCACCTGTCCGTCAGTCCAAGTTGAACTCCGCAACGGGAGTATTCGCGACATCGCAATGTTGGAACGCCCTAGGCCGGTGAACACATCTTCCGCGTTCGCGCCCCTGCTGGTCTGCTCCACGCCCCTGCCAGTGGGAGCCCGCCGAGCAAGTATCGCGGGGAAGGTAGTTCCAGCAGCGATGCCAGCAGAAGTCCAACGACTTGCTTTGCTCGGCGATAGCGGGTGTCGGGTCACAACCTGGGAAGTGCAGGATTGCTCCGACCCGGCACAGTGGCCGTTGTCACGCATCAGCCATTCGGTGGCCAAGGACAAGCCGGATGTGATCGTGCTCAACGGGGATTTCTTCTACCGAGAGGCGCCCTGCCCCACTACTCAGGAGGCGTTGTGCGCTGCCAGCCCCGGGCAGATTCCAGGGATGCCCTTCACTGACAGCGCGTACGGATGGCTGGCCGACGTTTTCATCCCGATGGCACCAATGCTTTCAGCAGCTCCGCTTGTGGTCGTTCGCGGCAACCATGAGGCCTGTGATCGTGGCGGAAATGGCTATTTCTACTTTTTCGACCCCCGTCGAGATACGTCAAACACCTGCGCACCATCATTCATTGATGGCGTGCTGACAGCACCCACCATGGCGCCAACGCCGACGTACCCGATTGATCTCAAGATCTCGTCCAAACGCACACTTCGATTGGCAATCGTGGATTCCTCAGGCGGGAACGACCCGTCCGTGAGTCCTTATGCGGCCATCCAGCGGCCGACCTACGAACAGGCATCGGCAATGTCCGTGCCGCTCGCGGATCGTGAATCGTGGCTTCTCACTCACCGCCCGATTTTCGGATTCGCCAGCAGTGTCTTCGCGACTTCCAGCGATCCGATCGTCTGGGGTTCGGCCGATCAGGCGGCGGCAGCCTGGGGCCTGCTTGGCAACTACGACATGATCTTCTCGTCACACATGCATATCGCCGAAGTTGTCCAGCTGCCTGGACTTCCCCCTCAACTCATCCTTGGTAACGCCGGCACACTGCTGGATCCCGTTAGCGGTTATGCACTACCTGCTCACGGTTTCAACGTTGGCCCAGGACAGACGTATCCCGCGCCGCGTTCCGCGTGGGGCGACGTCAAATTCGGCTATGCGCTGGCGACTCCGCAGTCCGCGCCCGGTGCTTGGCGTCTACAGATGCGCGACCAAGCAGGGCAAGACTTCGCTACCTGCGGGCTGCGATATACGACGCTCTACTGCCGAGCTGTGAAGTGAGCTAGCACTCATCATCATCATCCATTACCCATGTACACGATGTTCTGCCGAATGGTCTCTAAGGTGACCGCATTGCGCTTCCACGTACTTGCTGCACCAGCAACAACATATGCAGAAAATCCGTACGAACCTCCATAGTCCATGGTGTCCGCAATGATGTACCCGCGGGCGCGCTGCTGCCCTTTGAGTTGATGACTCCAAATGCCAGACCACTCCACCATCTGACGTTGCCCCTGCGGGATCGCCTGAACCGCACTTGTGCTGGTGATCTGGTAGGAGACAAGTGGGTGCAGCATGCCCTGCACAAAGACGTTGTCGATCACCTCTTGAGGTGCAAGCGGAACCATCCAGCTCGACCACCCGAAATCCACGTAGTTATCTCCGGTTGGCGACGAAATGGTGATGCCGGCCGCCGACTCCACCACCTGCCACTTGTTGCTGGGTATCCAGCAGCTGTAATACGCCCCTGTCCAATGCACCCAGCCAGGTTTCGGTGTCAGGGTGCTCACGGACATCGTTTCGGAGTTAAGTGCCTGGGGCACATGAGCTTGCGCTGGGCCAGCGAACATTGCACTGATTGCCAGACCCACCATGGCGCCCAGGGTTGTGAACAACACACGCCTGACAGGCACCGGTAGTCCGGCAGCAATCCCCCATGTCATGCCGTCAGGCTACAGCGACCCCGCTGGAGGTGTGGCCGCTTTAGGTCACTGATATACCGACTTCATGCGCTTGGCGATCTTCACCAGGTCCTTGGCAGAAAGGTTCTTGGCCCCAAATGTCTCAATCCACACTGTCGTGGTCCGGAGGCCACCTACCGCAGGAAAAACCGCCTCCAGGTGACCTCCATACTTGCGAACGTCGGCCTTCGTGCAGTCGGCCGCGCCTTGATCGCAGTAGGCCTCAACCGTCATCTTGATGCCGTTGACCTTCTTGGTCAGCACGACTTTCCCTTGGCCAATGTCGCTGCACATCGGGTTACCTTCGTGGACGGTGAACTGCTTTGCGGTGCGCTTGCCGTAGCTGACGATGAGATTTGCCTCGGTCCCCGGCGGGCAGGTGACGTCGCTGCCCCCCTGCTGCATGCCAAGGCCGGCCGTAAAGGTCGGCTTGTAAACCGTGTACGAGACACCAACTTGAAGGTCCTGATAGGGATCCCCCGTTCCCATTGCTTGTGCCGCAGGCGCCATAAGCAGGCCCGCTCCAACTATGCCCACAATCGCCAGAACACGAAATCGCAACAAGGTGCCTCCCGGTAGCTCAGCGTCAACAGAGCCTATGCACACCGAACCCTTTCGGGGTACCAGACGCGCCGCACAGTTTCGTGCGCAGCCACTCGGAAACTGGATCAGCAGCCGCCCATGACGTGGTCCTGAAGCGCGACCAAGGCATCGGCCATGGCACTGACCCGGTACTTGTCGACGCCGACGTTGATGAAATTAGTGAACAAACCCTTGGTGGTTTCGTCGGCGGCAGCATTGCGGGCCGTTCGGGCAATCTTGATGGCCTTCTTCATCAGCGGTTCGGCGGACGGACTCCCCGCTCGCTCATACGCCTTTGAGACGACCTTGCTCAACTGGGTCACATAATCAGACACACCCGGGCTGCAGGCAGCAACCCGAAGCGCTCCCGGGCCCAACGTTGCCGCAGTAGCTGGCACTGGCAGAGCGACAGTCAACAGCAATGCGGCACACAGTCCCGCTGCGCCGACCACGAGGCCTCGACCTCGGTTCGAGCGATGAAATCGGACAATACGGTTCGATGGTGCACGGAATCTCATGGCCCGAAGGTTAATCCGAAAACGAGCCATTGACTAGAGTTTCATGGTGTCCAGCAGATGGAGCATTGCTTCGCAGAATTCATTGCTGTCTATCGGTTCGAAGAACTCAATCCTAAGCATCGGCTCAGTGGGTTCGGCGCTGAGCATCGGATCGATTGGGTCCTTCGCAAGCATGCTCAGCGTGGCGTCGTTCGCAAGTGCGGCGTCCCTGATGTCAGGGGTGAGCCTGTTGAGCGTGATGGCCTGGCGTCGTGTTGGCGGAGTTGGAGGACGGTAAGTCCCCGGCGGCAAATTGTGTCCGTGATTCAGGCGCAGCTCCGGGCAAAGCCGGGCAGCTGAGCCCGAAGTTCAGGCGCCACCGGCACTCGAGCGCCCAGGCCGCTCAGGACCCCGACGATGCCGAGCCAAACACGGTGCGTAAAGAGTTGCTCCGCAGGCAGTGAAAGCTTCATGGCCACGATGAAATCAGGGTTGCGCGGGTCATGGGCGCGCGCGAAAACCTGGTGCAACCATTCGCGCGAAAAGGTGAATTCCTCAAAGCGAGCCGGCTCGGTGAACGGAGCCAGATAATCCATCAGTTTGAGGACGTCACGCCGCGACCCACGCTGCAGGAGCCCCTGCTCGCGCAGACTGTGTTCGGCCTGATCAGGGTCCTCACTAGTGAGAGCACTGATCAACGAGCCAAACGTTGCTGGCAGTCCGTCAGGCAGTTCCATGGTCGATCCGAAGTCGAGCACTCCCAACCGACCATCGTCAGTAAGTCGAAAATTCCCTGGATGCGGGTCGGTATGCAGCAGGCCGGTGCGCATCGGGGACTGCAGAAAAAAGCGCTGGTAGAGCAGTCCGGCACGATCCCGCTCGCCCGCTGAGCCGCCACGAGCCACTGCCGCCAGGGGTTGACCGGCAAGCCACTCGGTCACCAGGACCTGACGCCCACCATGCAGGACATCTGCAATGACGAAATCGGGGTCACCGCGGTACTCCTCGGCGAAGACTCGCTGGGCTTCTGCCTCACGGGCGTAATCCAGCTCTGCGAGCACTCGCGATCGCAGTTCTTGGACGAGCGGTGGCATGGCCACCCCAGGTGCAAGAACTGCCGACACCTGCAACACGCGCGACAGCGCTCGGACATCGAACGCCAATGCCTCGGCAACTCCGGGCATCTGGACCTTCACAGCAACCGGACGCCCGTCAAGCCACGTAGCCCGATAGACCTGCCCGATAGAAGCCGCGGCAACAGGAGTCTGATCAAACTCGCGGAATCGAGTTCGCCAATGCTCGCCGAGATCTTCAGCAAGTACTGGCTCGATCTGTTCGAATGACAGCGGCGAGTTGTCTTGTTGCAGGGCAGTCAGAGCTTCCTGCCAGGAGTTATCGGGATCCTGCGGAAACACTGATTCGACCGTGGAGAGCAGTTGACCGGCCTTGAGTGCTCCGCCCTTGAGGTTGCCCAGGGTTTGGCGGGTGTCAGCCGCAGTTGACCGCCGGGCACGTTGGCGGCGCAGTTCAGAGTCACCATGGACGAATCCGAGGAGCCGCGCCGAGGCGCCTCTTCCGGCAGCTCGAATAGCAACGCCCGCAAGCGCCAGGCTTCGGGTCAAGCCAGCCTTTGGGACCGCATGACGAGGGCCACGCCTGCTCACGTCGACGATTCTTGCTCACATTTCGTGATCTTGCCTGGGACGTTCGACCCTGCAATGAGAACCTAACTCGACGTAACCTGCCACGTGGCTTCCACGGTGGATTTGAGCACTTTGGCGATCCCGGCTTTACTGGATGTACTCAGGACCACCGACAAGGGCTTGCCTGCAAGTGAGGCGCTGCGTCGCCTCAGTACGCAACCTCGAACGCCATCACGATTCTCCGCACACCGCGGCAGGCAAGCTGGAATCTGGCACGAAGTCAGACGTCAATTTGCCAGCCCGATCATTTGGATCTTGGCCGGAACCACGGCACTATCCATGCTCTTGGGAGACCTGCTTGAGGGTGTGATCATCCTCGCAATTCTCATCGCTAGTGGCCTTGCTGGGATCTGGCGGGAGCATCAAGCAGGTCGGGTGATGAAGGACCTGCTTTCACGTGTCCAGGTGCACGTCGAAGTACTGCGTGACGGCAACATCACCAGCATCCCTTCCGGTGACGTCGTACCAGGTGATCTCATCGTGCTGAATGCCGGTGACGTCATCCCGGCAGACCTTCGCCTTATCAACGCACACAATCTCTTGCTTGACGAATCGATTCTCACCGGCGAGTCCACTCCGATCGAACGCACGGTCCAGGAGGGCTGGGTGAGGGAGGGCACCCACGTCGTCAGCGGTACTGGGCAGGCGGTGGTTGTCCTCACTGGCTCAACGTCACAGATGGGCAAACTGCGCGAACACATCAGTCAAGGTGTGCGCCCATCAGCATTTGAGATTGGAACAACGCGCCTTGGCATGCTCCTGCTGCGCACCATGGTGACTCTCGTGGCCGTACTCATCGTGGTCAATATGTTGCTCCAAAGGCCCCTGATCGAATCGCTGCTCTTTGCACTTGCTGTGGCCGTAGGACTAACACCACAGCTTTTGCCAGCCATTGTGGTTGCCTCGATGTCCGCTGGTGCACAACGCATGGCACGTGAGTCAGTGCTCGTCAAACAGCTCGATGCGATCGCCGACTTTGGTGGCATGACGGTACTGTGCTGTGACAAGACCGGAACCCTCACGGCAGGTGCACTCGCGCTCAGCGACGCAATGGATTGTGCTGGAAAGTCAGATCTGCGAGTGCGCTGGCTAGCAAGTGTCAACGCAACGCTGCAGACCGGTATGACCAACCCACTGGACACTGCGATCTGCACTGCCGCCCCGCTTACTCCTGCAACCAAGCCGACCCTGATCGACGAGCTCCCGTACGACTTTGAACGACGCAGGCTCTCCATTTTGATTGAAGATTCGGACCAAGCCCTACTAATCACCAAGGGTGCATACGCCGAGATACTGCAGGTCAGCGAACGAGTGCGGTACCACGGCACTGTGCAACCACTCGCCGCGTATCGAGATGACATCGATGGCCTTTTTCATCGACTCAGCGCCGCTGGGTTCCGAGTCCTCGCCGTGGCCACTAGGCCGGTGCCGGAACCGAAAGTCCTGCGTATTGATGATGAGCAAGGGTTGACCCTTGAGGGACTCTTAGCCTTCTTCGATCCTCTGAAGCCCGATGCTGCAGACGCCCTAGTTCGCCTTCGCGATCTGGGAATTCGAGTTGTACTCATCACCGGTGACAACGCGATGGCAGCGCGCTACGTGGCAAAGGAAGCCGCTATTCCTAACGCTGATGTTGTCCTCGGACCCTCCCTTGAAGCGATGGACGATAATTCGCTGCGCCAGATCGTCATCACACATGATGTATTCGCGCAGGTTGATCCCCTTGACAAAGAGCGCCTCGTTCGCGCCCTGCAGGAAACCGGCGCGGTCGTCGGACTACTCGGGGACGGGATCAATGACGGGGCTGCGCTGAGGGCAGCCAATATCGGTATCTCCGTGGATACGGCGGTTGATGTCGCACGTGAAGCGGCATCGCTAGTGCTCTTAGATAAGGACCTGCATGTGGTCGCGGATGGCGTCAGTGCTGGTCGAAGGACCTTCGCCAACACCATCAAATATGTGCGAGTCACCATGAGCGCAAATCTGGGGAACATGGTGTCACTGGTCGTGGCTACGGCATTCTTGCCGTTCTTGCCGCTCCTGCCGATTCAGATTCTTCTGCTGAACTTCGTCTCCGATATCCCGGCGTTCGCCCTTTCGGACGATCGGGTGGACGACGAGTCGCTCGTCAAGCCGACCACCTGGAAGATTACGAATCTGCGCGCATTCATGGTGGTGTTCGGCCTGGTCAGTTCCGCCTTTGACCTCGCCTTGTTCTTTGTGCTGGCTCGAGTGGTCGTTGTTCCCGCTGAGACGTTTCAAGCGGCCTGGTTCGCGGCATCGACCCTGACGGAATTGTCCGCGTTGCTCGTTCTGCGCACCGCGCGACCTTGCTGGCGCAGTCGACCCTCCCGGGCCCTGCTCGTTACCAGCGGCGCCATTGCAGCCCTTGTCCTCGTCCTAGTCGTGACCCCAGCAGGCGGCCTTATGGGTCTCACGGTGCTGCCATACGCCGTATTAGCCCTGGTCGTTTCCGGAACGCTGGGCTACGTCCTAGCCAATGAAATGGTGAAGCGAGTTTGGCCAGCGGGACTTAGCCTGGCATCACAATGATGGAGAGTGTTCCTACCGTCTCGTCCGACATCGTGTTCTGGGCACCCGGCGGGCGAGTCACGATCGTCACATCGGTGCTTCCCGAGCGCAAGGCTTTGATAGTCCAGGTCGTAGTCCCGGCTACGCCCACCATGCCATTTGTCGCAGCAGGAGCGGTGTACACACCCTTGGAGACCTTCACGATCGGCTGATTCTTGCTATCGCAGCAACCGCCTTGGGCCAGCCAGGTATAGCCGGTGGTGCGATTGGTGCTCAAAATGAGCTTGACCCGCTCACCAGGGACCAGACGGACTTGTGCCGGCAGATCTCGAACGACCAAAGTCTTCGATTCGGCGGCAGTAAGCGTCGGTGCAGCAACGAAAGTCATGCCGCCTACGACTGCGAGCGCGCCAACTCCGGCCAGGGCTCGAGTCACCAGCGACCTGCGATGGGACGGCTTCCTGTTGGTCATGACGCCTCCTGCTCTCAAAGAAACTCAGTGCGCAGTGCTGCGAGTGATGGGAACGTTAGCGCAAACCAGGCTTCGGCGGGTGGCATTC
>JAGWVT010000224.1 GCA_018970765.1 Actinomycetales bacterium | reverse complement strand
GCAAGCTCACGACCACTGGCGTTTCCAGGCTGGCACTCATGGATAGCGCAGCCCTGGGTCTGGCGATCGGGCAGTTGTTCGGCCGCATCGGCTGCATCTCAGTCGGCGAGCATCTTGGTGGTCCCACCCATTTCTTCCTCGGTTGGACCTACCTCGGCGGCACCACCCGCGAACTCGGGTATCTGCCCGGCCAGACGTACCACAACACCGCGATTTACGAATTCCTCTGGCTCATCCCGCTGATCGGCCTGCTGCTGTGGCTCGACCGGGGGCGGGGCGATCGGCAGGTTGCGCCGGGGACGTTGCTGGGCACCTTCATCGTCGGGTACGCAACCCTTCGGTTCGGAACGGACTTCTTGCGCATAAACGACAAAACTGTCGTCGGGCTGACCGGCGCTCAGTTCATGTGCGCTGCGGTCTTCCCCGTTGGAATCTGGTTGCTCATCCGGCGGCGGAACCAAGGTCAGCCGGTGGACGTCTCACCCACACAGGGCTAACGCTTCGCCCTGCCCGCGTGGCACACTTGTGACCCGCTGCGCGCGCTGACTCGCTGGCCCAGGGACCACCCACCCTGCTCACGTCGCACAAGGAGAAATTCGGATGAGGAAGTCTGCACTTCGCCTTATGGCACTAGTCGCTGCGGCCGGCATGACATTCGGCGGCGTCCAATCGGCGGCTTGGGCATCCGATGACTCACAGCCGGGAAGCTGCTCCCTCGAGGCCAACGCCGACTCGCCGATCTGCGCAGACGGCAAAACCTTCACCCCCGACGACGGCGCATCGTCAACTGATGAGGGAAGGGATGACGACACGAAGCCCCAGCCGGTGGAACCCGGCTGCTACGACGAGTACGGCTTTTGGGTCGACTCGTGTGTTCGCATCGATGATCCCATCGTCGACCCGGTGCCCAACTGCGACGTGTCAATCGTCGTCGCTGAAGACGGCACCGAATCGAAAGTGATGACGTGCACGGACGAGCAGGGCAACCTCCTCTACACAGTGACCTACGACGCCAACGGCTGTCGGGTCACGACCGACGCCACTGGCAACGCCACCGTCGAGTGCCCGGAGCCATGGCAGTACGCGGTCGACCCCGTGTGTGAGGTGACGACGGCCACGCAAGACGATGGTTCGGTCGCCACGACGACGGTGTGCCGCGACGCCGACGGCAATGTGCTCTACAAATCTTTCGCCACGTCCGATGGATGCGTCACCTGGACCGATTCCTCTGGTCGAACCGAGACAGAGTGCTACGCCCCGGGATCCGATGGATCCGAATGCAGCATCGCGGAGGACGGCACTGAGGTGTGCGCCGAGCCTGTCTCCCTCGAGGACGACGTGAAGTACGCCACCGGTGGCGGTCCCACTCGCGGAGACAACTGCATGGTTTGCCGCGGCAACGTCTCCGAAGTGAAGTCCGCGGTCAAGCAGCATGGCAAGAAGGCTGCGAAGAAGGCGCGCAACAAGGATCGTGTCGCGGGCACCAGCAAGAAGCGCTCAGACCAGGTGGCCGCAGGCAAGTCGAAGTCCAACGCAGTTGCGAAGAAGGTTTCCCGCAAGGACGCCTCCAAAAAGACATTGACTAAGTCCAAGGCGTCCTCGAAGAAGTCTTCGACCAAGAACGCTTCCAAGGGCAAGCAATCCAAAGTCAAGAAGTCCGTCAAGCGGAAGTAGTGCGCCGGCGGACTG
>JAGWVT010000223.1 GCA_018970765.1 Actinomycetales bacterium | reverse complement strand
CGGCGCAGAGCGGTTGGTTCGCGGTGTAGACGGGCCCTGAGGTCCATTGCCCAGAGTTATATGGAGTCAGGACACTTGGCCCCGGGAGGATGCTGCCGTCGTTGGTGACGACGCAGTTGGTGAGGACGAAGCCCTCCTGATTATTTGTGGAGATATCGGTGCCACCGGTGCCTTGGTAGGTAGCAGTCAGGTTGTTGAAGCCTTCACCACCATTGAATGCATTCGCGTTATTCAGTGTGAGCCCTAGGTCGTACCAGGATGCCCCCTTCTGGATTGCCTGCCCGTTCTCCTCATTGAAGACTGTATAGAGCCCACCGAAACCGATGTTGTGACTGTCCGTGCCGGTGCGGTTCGTGGAGCCGAGCCCCACCCACATCACGGTGACCTGACCAGGGTTGACCTGAAAGTTCTTCGTATAAGTTGCCCCACCGTTGGCACCGGTGCAGTTGATGTCGCTCAGCGACGAGCCGATCTGCACAGCGTTGGTAATAGCAGTCGGAACGGTGTAGGAGCCGTAGCGCACGACATCGGCACCATTGCCGACGACGACTGGAAACACGCTCACATTGCCGTTGGCACACGTAATCGTGCCAGTGGTCCACCCACTCACATTGTTCGCACTGCCTGTCGCGGCCTGGGCTGGTGTCGCCAGGGTTACCGCGGCAACCACGAGGACTCCTGCAGCGATGAGTGAAACTACCCGCTTCATAGACCGACACGCCCTATCCGCTACCACTGACGTCAAGACAATGCATTGCCCTGAGCGCGACTTCTGATTAACTCTCCTTGAGTGTAAGAGCCCCAACGTGCTTGGTGTCCACTGCCGCAGGATTTCCACCACGGGTGGCTTGGAGGTGCAGGTGAATCCCCCACCCAAACTGGCCCCGGATGCCTGGGCGTTGCTCTCCGCACTGCCCGCCCGGCCACCTCGCCGCCACCGCACCCTCGAGGAAAATCGAGATGGGCTACGCGCTGCAGCCCAGTCGTTCGGTCCAGTGACCCCCGTCGAGCAAGTCGTGGACGCGGTCGTTCCCGGTCCGACTCCGATCCCTGTGCGCCTGTACCACCCCGCACCAAGTACTGCCCTACCCGCCTTGGTGTACGCGCATGGGGGTGGCTGGGTCCTCGGCGATCTCGACACCCACGATCGGCTTTGCCGAGCCCTTGCCGCTGGTTCGCATTGTGCGGTTGTCTCGGTTGACTATCGACGTGCCCCCGAATTTCGATACCCCGCTGCACTTGACGACGTGCACCAAGTCCTCACCCACCTTGCATCGCAGGCAGAACAATTCGCCATCGACGCCTCGCGCCTTGCCGTCGGTGGCGATAGCGCCGGTGGCCAGTTAGCTGTGGCCGCGGCATTGCGCGCTCGCGACGAAGGACCGCCCCTGCGACACCTGCTGTTGATCATGCCCGACGTCGACAACCATCCCGACCGATGGAACAGTCATCGCGAGTTCGCCGACGACTACGGCATCTACGCCGATGATCAGATCTGGTACTACGAGCAGTACTTCGGTCCGCACTGGCGGCAGGCCACCGGATCAGGTGTGGCACCCATTGACACCGACCTTCGGGGGCTACCGCCCACCACCGTGGTGATTGCCGAGTGCGACCCGGTGCGCGATGAGGACGAGGAATTCGCGCGTCGTCTAGCGCAGTCCGGCGTTGACGTACAGGTCCGAACCTTCGCTGGGATGTTTCACCCATTCATCCTGTT
>JAGWVT010000222.1 GCA_018970765.1 Actinomycetales bacterium | reverse complement strand
GGTGGACGAGGCAACGGCATTCGCTTGTGCGTCGACCTGTCCGCCACGCCCTTCTACATCCAGGGCAGCGGGAACGAAGTGGGCAAACCCTTCCCCTGGGTCGTCTCCGACTTCAGCCTGCTGGAAGCCATCGAGGCCGGGCTCGTCAAGGTGCCCCAGCTGCCCACAGAGGACGGCTCCGGCGAAGAGGTGCCCCGTTACTTCAACGTTTGGCGATGGGTGCAGAAGCAATCTCAGAACGATGGGTATATCGGCCCCGTTACGGTGACCGAGGTGATGCGCTACGCCACTGCGCCGATCGTGACCTTGGCGGCCAGCTGGCGTGAGACCCACGCGATTTGGGGCAAACATTTTGCCGAAGGCAACCGCCGGCATGACGTGCCACCCGTGTTCATCATTGTGTGCCGGGACACCACCATCGCGCGTGCGATGTATGCCTGGCTGGCTGAGGGCGATACCCAGTACGGTGCTGGCGTTCCCGAGTTCAAAAACGCCCCTGGCCAAGAGCTGACGATCCGGATCGACAGCAAGATCGGTGAGGACATCGCGGCAGGAGGTAGCCAGGACGAGACCCGGCGTCTTCGCTACGTGCTCGAGACGATCGGCAAGACCGAATGGCCTGGCCGCAAGGTGCCCGAGGAATACGCTGCTTTGGTCGAGCGGCATAACCGTAAAGCGCTGGAGGACGACGAGGGGGACACGGTCACCCTCAACCCGGAAGTGCCGCCCGGGCGCAACGTGCGCTGCATCATCTCGGTGTCGATGCTGTCCGAGGGCTGGGATGCCACCACCGTGACCCATGTGGTCGGGCTCCGCCCGTTCGGGTCACAACTCCTCTGCGAGCAGGTGGTGGGTCGAGCCCTTCGACGGACGTCTTACGCGGTCGATCCGCAGACTGGCCTCTTCACCGAAGAAACCGCCCAGATCTTTGGCGTGCCTTTCGAGTTGATTCCGTTCAAGGTGGAGGGCGGAAAGCCCCAGCCCCCTTCTCCACCTGCCAATCATGTGTACGCCGAGCCTGATCGGTCCGAGTACGAGATCGAATTCCCGGTGGTGGAGGGGTACCAGGACCCGGGCGTCATACAAATCAAAGTCGACTGGGACCGCGTGGGTGAGTTGGTCATCGATCCGGACACGGTGCCTGACGACGTGCTGCTCAAGGGGTTGACCACACAGGACGGTCGGTTGATCGCCTATGGGCCCGGTTCGTCTGTTCGCGTCAGCCTACAGGCTTGGCGAAATGGGGTTCGCATCCAACAAGTGGCCTTTGAACTGGCCCGCGTGTTGACACAAAAATGGGTGGCCGATCGTGGCGAGGCCATTCCGGTGCATCGGCTCTTCCCACAGATGCTGGATGCCGCCAACCAATTCATCGACGCGCACGTGGAGCCCGTCGAGAGCGGCGCCAAGCAGGATCTGGCGATCAACCCGCACTTTGGTCGGGCGGTGGCGATGTTGTTCAACGCCATGGAGACCGTTGACGACGGTGGCGCCAGTAAAGAGACGGCTGTGCTCGCGCCGGGTGCGTCGGCCATTCGGTCCACGCGCTACGTCGACTTTCATACTGGCAAGCCGCTGCATGATGTCCTGCGGTGTCACCTCAACGCGGCGGTGTTTGATTCCGACTGGGAGCGCCAGGCTGCTGAGTACCTCGGATCCCATCCGTCTGTAGCCGCCTGGGTCAAGAACGACCGACTGGGGCTGGTGATCGCCTATCGAAAGGAAGG
>JAGWVT010000221.1 GCA_018970765.1 Actinomycetales bacterium | reverse complement strand
AAGACGATCAGCGGCCAGTGCCACAGGTACCAGCTATACGACAACGCCCCGATCCACACCATCACCCCAACACTGAGCGCCCGGCCAGTGGCGCTGGTTGGGCCGGCCGCAATGAGCAGCAGAGTTGCCGCCACCGGCGGCAAGGCTGCCCAGCCCGGAAACGGCACAGCACCATCGATTAAGAAGACGCTGAGAATCAGCAGCACGGCTCCGGCCGATCCGAGGATCAAACCGGCACGCTGACTCGGCTGCCACCGTTGCGCGGCGAAGGCGAGCAGCGCTCCAGCACCGAATTCCCAGGCGCGGGTGAGCGAGGCATAGAAGGCGAATTGGGCGGGGCGTTCGATGAACCCGATCGGGTGGTCCGCGAAGGTGAACCAAACACTCAATGCAAAGGACGCTCCAGAGAGCAGTGCAACAAGGGTTATCGCGCCAAGTTCACGGTGGCCGACGCGAGAAAACCAACGTCGACTTAGCCACCAGCCCACGGCCAGCACTGCGGGAAACAGAAGGTAGAACTGCTCTTCAACTGATAACGACCAGGTGTTGAGCAGTGCGTTCAGTTCGGCTGGCCCGTCGAAGTAGGCGCCGCTGACCTGGTAGATCACCGCGTTGGCCAGCAGGAGCATCGAACCAATACCAGTCTTCGCGGTCACTTGTTGGGCGCCGAAGGGGGACTGCAGTGGAATCGCCAGGAGTGCGGTGACCGTGACGACCAGTGCCAGCGCCGGGATCAGTCGTCGAAAGCGGCGCGAGTAGAACCGTCGAAAGTTCAGTCGTCCACTTCCGGCGAATTCGCGCAGCAATAGACCCGTGATCACGAATCCAGAGATGACGAAAAACACGTCAACGCCGACGAAGCCACCCGGCACCGGCAGTCCGGCGTGGAATGCGACCACGAGCAGCACAGCGATAGCCCGGAGTCCCTGGATATCTGCCCGTCGGTGCGCACCTGCCTCCGGCACCGTTGCGGCCACCGTTGCAGTGTAGGCAAGAACGTACCCTTGCCCGGTGCGCCAAATCTCGGCGGCCGAACGCGCTGCCGTGTGGACCGTGGCGCTGGTTATTGTCGCCGCGATCACGGCACTGACAGCGGTGCATGGCGCGCTCGGGATCCCCCGCAACGACGACTGGTCCTACCTTCGAGTGGCCCTCGACCTCGCCGAGACGGGTCAGGTGCAACTAACCGGATGGGTCCAGATGTTCTTCATCGGGCAGGCGGTGCTTGCCCAACCGGTCATCACCCTCACCGCTGGTAGCACCGCAGCCCTGCAGATTTTTGTCGCCGCGCTGGCAGTGGCGAGTCTGGTGTTGGCCTACGACCTCGCGCGCCGCATCCTTCCTCCCGCACTGGCCGCTCTAGCAGTACTTCCCCTGGCGCTGGGCCCCATGTTCGGCTCCCTGGCACTGTCGTTCATGACCGACATCCCAGCCCTGTTCCTCACCCTGATAACTCTCAGCTTCGGTGCCGCGACACTGAACGCAAACGGACGTCGACGATCAATCCTGCTCGCCTGTGCAGCAGCATCCGGCGTTTTTGCCTTCACCATTCGTGAGTACGGCCTGCTTGCTTGGATCGCGGTCGCGTTGACGGTGCTCTGGCAGATCTTTACTGAGCGCACCACCCCACGGAGCTCGCGAAACGTCCTACCGGTGATCCTGCTGTTTGGGAGTTCCCTCGTCGCAGCCGCTTTGCTGTGGGCCTGGCGCTCGCAGTTACCCGGCACACTGGCGACAGGCATCGCAATCCCGCGCACGAT
>JAGWVT010000220.1 GCA_018970765.1 Actinomycetales bacterium | reverse complement strand
CATCATCTCCCTGTCAAACCTCTTCACCACACCGCTCGCCACCGGGATCCCGTTTAACTGGAAAGACCTCACGCCCGTGGCCATGTTGGCGCTCGATGAGTTTGTGCTGTGGGTGCATGCCGACTCGCCCTATCAGCACGCAGGCGACCTGACCAAGGTCATTCAGCAGGGCCCCGCAGCCAAGTTCAGGATGGGCGGCACGGGCTCCAAACAGGAGGATCAGATCATCACGGTCGCGATCGAAAAGGCGGCCGGCCAGAAGATCACCTATATCCCTTACAAGGGCGGCGGTGATGTCGCGGTGCAACTGGTGGGCCGGCATATCGACATGACGGTGAACAACCCCATCGAGGCCGTCTCGCATTGGCGTGGCGGAAGCCTCAGGCCCCTGTGCGTGTTCGACAGCAAGGTGATGCCCTATGAGCGGAAGATCACCAGCGCGCAGTCCTGGCAGGACATCCCCACTTGCCGATCGCAGGGCCTGGAGGTGGAGTACCTGATGCTGCGCGGCATATTCATGGCGCCTCGATCAACCCCGCAACAGGTGGCCTATTTCGTCCAATTGTTCCGGCAGGTGCGACAACTGCCCGAGTGGAAGGAATTCATGGAAACGGGGGCGTTCAAGGACGTCTTCCTCACCGGCAAGGACTTCAATGACTGGCTGGTCAGCGCTGAAGCCGATCACCTGCGCCTGATGCGAGAGGCTGGCTTTGTTGCCAAGTGAGCCTCAAACGGACACCGACTTGAACGACGAGAAGCCCATCCAACTGCGCTGGATCGAGCTCCTGGTCGCCCTCTGCTTTGTCGGCGTAGCGACCTTGGTGATCGTTGACAGCCTGCGAACCGGCAACGCCTGGGGCAGCGACGGACCGCAGCCAGGCTACTTTCCCTTCTACATCGGCTGCCTGATGCTGGCGGGCGCCGGTTGGGTGATCCTGCAGACCTGCCTGCGCTGGCGCAGCGACGGCGGCCGCAGCGTGTTCACCGAGGCCCGGCAGTGGCGGCTGGTCCTGAAGATGCTGGTACCCACGGGCCTTTATCTCTTGGTGCTGGCCGTTCTGGGCATCTACCTTGCGTCCTTGGCCTTCATCTCGGGCTTTATGGTCTGGCAGGGGCGCTATGCGTGGGGCAGGTCGCTCGCAGTCGGACTTCTCATCAGCGCGACGCTTTTTCTGCTTTTCGAGATCTGGTTCCAATTGCCCTTGCCCAAAGGCCCCGTGGAACAGTGGTTGGGCTATTAACGATGGACGAGATCGCCCAGCTATTGCACGGTTTCTCGGTCGCGCTCACCTTGCCCAATCTGGGCTACATGCTGATCGGCATCTTCCTCGGGGTGCTGATCGGCGTGCTGCCCGGCCTGGGCGGGGCCAATGGGGTGGCGATCCTGTTGCCCTTGACCTTTGGCATGTCGCCCACCTCGGCGATCATCATGCTGTCCTGTATCTACTGGGGCGCCTTGTTCGGCGGAGCGATTACCTCGATCCTGTTCAACATCCCGGGCGAGCCCTGGTCGGTCGCAACCACCTTTGATGGCTACCCCATGGCCCAGAAGGGACAGGCCGCCAAGGCGCTGACCGCTGCGTTCACCTCATCCTTCGTCGGTGCGCTGGTCGCTGTGCTGATGGTGACCTTCCTCGCGCCCGTGGTGGCCCGGTTTGCGCTCCATTTCGGGCCACCCGAGTTGTTCGCCGTGCAGTTGCTGACCTTCGCCAGCTTCATCGGCATGAGTAAGGAGCCTCCCGTCAAGACCCTGCTGTCGAT
>JAGWVT010000219.1 GCA_018970765.1 Actinomycetales bacterium | reverse complement strand
TAGACCTCTGGGCGCTTGCCCAGCAGATACTCCTGCCGCAAAGCTTCACGTGTTCCTTCATCCCACGGGTTGCTCAGCCGGGCCTGCACCGCCTCAGCAACCAGCAGCGGGCTGACCTCGTCGGGCAGGCGGTCGACGTAGGCGGGAGTGTCGACGTCCTGGCACAGCCCAAGACTCGCCAGCGACGGTGTACCGAAGGCCGCCAGGTCCGACAGAGGTCCACTCACCCCTAGCAATGGGCTCACCCGTAGCTGTATGCCGAGGTCCACGGCCATCAGGTAGTCACGAAAGCGCGCTTCGTCGGCGAAGCCGACGATTTCAAGCCCGGCAACCCCAGCCTGCTCGGCCTGCACACGTAACTGCTCACACTGTTCGGGCAGACCACCACCGACGAGGTGGACGATGGTTGGGATACCCCACCGGTTCAACCACGCCGCTGATTCCACGACAACGTCGGAGAGCTTGGCACGGGTGTCGATGGAGCCGAACGACCCAAGGTGCACATGGTCTGCGTCAAACCCAAGTCGCGCACGCGCCTGCAGCCGCATCGCGTCGGTAACCGTAGCCGTGTCTGGCACCCGCTGATTTGCAAAAGGCAACACATGCGGCTGCACGCCGGTTTCCGCCGCGATGCGGTTCGCCGACGTGACCGAGTGCAGCACGAGGGGCTGAGCCTGATTGGCGACCTCCCAGAAGGCGGCGTTCTGCAGCAGTCGCATGTCTTCGATTTGATACACCAAATCCGGCTCGATTCGCCGGGGACGATCGGTACGCGCATCGCGCAGCATGACCTCCCGAAGTCCACCCTCGCTGCGTAGCGACAGGTAGAGCTCGTTCATACGCGTGTCATGGGCGATGACCATGGACGGGATACGCCCTAGGAGTTCCAGATGCGGTAGGTGGAAGTGGCTGTTGCCGATCACGGTGACAAAGTGGTCGTGCCGATCGGCTCGGCCCGCGAGTACGTCCTCTACTGGCCTGCTGGAAAGGCCTACTACTTCGGCATCAGCCGTGGTGTAGACCGTAACGTCGACCTCGTCGGTGAGTTCGGCTAGCGCGGTAATCGTCGTGGCGGAGAAGTCAGCAACCCCGGTGCGCTGGGGTGTCCATGGAGTTGCCACGCCGATGCTGATCCTGCCGGCGCTCAGGTAGCCCGGTGTCGATTTTGGCCAAGCGCTCTTTGCAGCGGCTTCTACCTTGGCACCCTGCACCCATTCCGTGATCACGGCTTCGAGGTCGCGATGCGCATGACGCTGCAGGCGACGCCACTGATGCCGATGGTTGCTGCTGCGATGCTTACTCGTGCGTCGAATGGTTCGGGCGAGTGCGCGCAGATCCCCAGGCGATGCCATGGCCTTGGCTCGACCGATGAGTTCGCGGTGGGCAGAGATGTTTGAGGCGACCACGGGTGTGCCATGGGCCAGGGCCTCGATTACCGGCAGTGACAAGCCCTCGTCGAACGACGCGACCACGACCACAGGTGCCTGGGCGAGGAGTTGATGCATGGTGTCGTCGTCGATGCGATCAAGGGTGCGGGCCTCGTCGGGACGCATTCCTGCGGCGATGGACCAGTGATGGACGCGCTGCTGCTGCCCGGCCATGCCGATGACGACGACGTCGCGGGTTTCGTCGGTACCTGCCGTTGCGGCACCGACTGCTGCCAAAGCGCCATAAGTGTTCTTGCGTGGCTCGTCCCCGGTCATGATGACGATGGGACCATCGGTGCTGTCGAGTGCCGCTGGAGCAGTCGTCGGCATGATGCC
>JAGWVT010000218.1 GCA_018970765.1 Actinomycetales bacterium | reverse complement strand
GTTCGCGACGGCTTTGCCGGAAGTTGGCGTAACTACGAAGTGCCCATGCCACCCCCCGAAAGGGCCGCTGACGCCGTGACACGAGAGCGTGTGCGCGTCGCAGGCTTCCTGACTGCTCGACCGGACCTCACCACGATCATTCCGGATACCTCCGCAGAACAGGGCCGAGCATTCCCAACACCACGGTCCTGGGACATGGTCTCAGTGCTCTCAGGCTGGGTTGACGCAACGGACCAGTCCGCGGGCGTGCGCAGGATGTTAGTCCGCGGATGCATAGGTCCCGGTGCGAGCGCCGAGTACCTCACCTACCGAGACAATCTGGATCTTCCTGATCCTGAACAGGTGCTGGCTAATCCCGACAAATGTGTCATTCCCGCTCGTGCCGACCAGGTTTATGTGATGGGGGCAGGCGTCTTGGCGGTGCTGCGCAGCAACATGACCGTTGATCGCTGGCATGCAGCTGGTGTGGTGTTTGAGCGGATCGCTTCTGGCGGCCATCCCGACATCGCGGTGGCCTTCGCCCGCGACTGGTTGAAGGAGCGACCCAGCGGTCAGGCTCCCCAGGATGGGATCCTCAAAGCCCTGATTCCGTTGATGAAGGAAGCCCGCCTGATATGAGTAGGCGGGACAAAGCAGCAGCCGAGCCCGCTGACGCACGACTGCGGGTCATGGCTGCTCGAGTCATCGCGCAGCGACGCTGGCCCTACGTGTCAAACCTGCTCTTTAACTTCAAGCTCGTCGAAGTGCCGCACGACCAGCTGCCCACTATGGCGGTTGATGACGGGTGGCGACTGTATTTCTCTCCAGTCTTCGTGGCCGCCCAGACTCCTGAGGCATTGGCAACCGTTCTGCTGCACGAATGTCTGCACTGCCTGCACCAGCATGGTGCGCGGTTCCAGGCATTGAATCAGCCGCGCGAAGAGCATCCACTGTGGAACATCGCAGGTGACGCCGCTATTAATGAAACCCTGGACGAAGACAAGATGCCATGGCCCACGGTTGAACCAGTCCGATATGCCTCCCTCCGGAAATATGGCGTCAAACGTGACATGACGACCGAGGGCGCCTTCTTTCAGATGCTTGACTACCGCGAGCAGCATCCCGAAGGCCTTGATATCGGCGACGACTGTGGTTCGGTTATCGGAGGCCAGTCACGCGAGTACGAACTTCCCCGGGCGCACGATACTTCTCCGGCCGTGCGCTCGGATCAGCAAGACGTTATCCGTGATCGCGTAG
This sequence comes from Actinomycetales bacterium, assembly GCA_018970765.1. Classification (GTDB taxonomy): domain Bacteria; phylum Actinomycetota; class Actinomycetes; order S36-B12; family S36-B12; genus REEB426. The sequence goes on along the minus strand of JAGWVT010000218.1, from coordinate 540 downwards.
CTCAAGACATCATCAGTCATGCCCGCGATCGCGGCACTGTGCCTGCCGGGCTCCTGCGATGGGCCGAAGCACTTCTCAACCCGAAGGTGGACTGGCGAGAAGCGTTGGCGAGTCGATTACGACGTGACCTAGCAATGATCGCTGGGCGTCGCGACTACGTGTACACGCGGCCATCCCGACGCCAAGAAGCCATGCGCCTGGCCGGCTCGCAGGTGATCTTGCCCGCCATGCGCCAACCGGCACCACCCCGCGTTGCGTGTGTGATTGACACCAGTGGATCCATTCAGGATCAGCAACTCCGGGAGTTCCTCGCAGAGGTGTCCGGCATAACGCGTGCGAGCGGCGTTGCCACCGGCGTCACCGTCATCGCATGTGACGCCGAAGCCTATCCGCCGCAGCGAGTCCGTAGCACCAGTGATATCGAGAAGATCAAACTCGAGGGTGGCGGAGGCACTGACATGGGCGTCGGCATAGAGTTCGCAGCCATGATGCGCCCTGCTCCACACATCGTCATTGTGTTCACCGACGGCTACACCCCAT
>JAGWVT010000217.1 GCA_018970765.1 Actinomycetales bacterium | reverse complement strand
GCCTGGCCTTCGGTGCAGCGGATCGGACCGTGGGGCCAGTCATCCAGCGACACCCACCTGAAGTCCGCCGAGAAGGGGCCAAGGTACGTGGCCCAGGGTTCGGCCACCATCATGGGTGCCTGGCCCGTATCGGAACCGATCAATGCAATCCCGCCGCCGTAGAGCGTGAACCGTTCCTCCAGCGGCAACCACTCGATGCCAAGCGCAAACGGATTGCCACGGACCTCTGGTGCCTTGGGGGCGATGACCCGGATATCGGCGCCGGCGATACGGACGCGCTCGAAGATGGACGGATCGGACCACAGCCGGCTCAGGCTCCTGGCCAGCAACACCGGCGAGCGCCGTGCGTCGCCCAACCGCCAGACACCATCGGCGATGTCGGTGATGCCGTCGCGGCTTTCGATTTCCAGGGCCATCCGCAGCTTTGACCGCAGCCACCCTTCGTCCAACATCACCGCCGCCCGATCGTCAGGTGTCAGCGTGATGGGACCGCATTCAGGACACTGGCAGACCTGTCCACCCTTGCCATCACCAACGATCTGACCGCTTTGCAGCTGGCAATACGGGCACAGCACAAACGCACGGCTGATGACTGTCGCCTTGATCGCCGCCCCCATGCTGGCGCAGGCCGTCACCTCAGGTGGTGACAACGCCCCTCGGAATATCGGCGTGCCGCCCCGAAACAGGCGACAGACCAGCGACCACGCTACGTGGGTCGACATCCATCAGTCCTCGTAGGCGGGTTGCAGATTCGGCGCATCACTCATAGGCACCTCCTGCGCGTTGAGCGTCTGCCCCTTGGCCAGAATGCCCAGGGCCACCAGGTAGCCTTCCAACTGCGCCTGCAATGGCGCGTCGAACTTGTGCAGGTTCAGCCGCCCTTTGCGGGTGATTTCGATGGTCACCAACTTCGCCTTCGACTTGCCAGGCTCGGTTGGGTAGTACAGATTGATCTGCGCGGCGGTGACCATCCAGTTCTCCGACAACGGGCCCGGCAGCTTTTCTGCCAGCAGGTCGGTGACGCAGCGGTGGTCGCTTGCCGCCATGGCTGTGCAGTCAAGCTTCAACTGGTTGTCCGGGCTAAGCAGGCTGATCGACTTCACCTGCAGCACATTGAAGCCGTCGATCTGCGCCTGCGGCACATCGAATCCCAGCCGCAGCACCGACAAATCGAGCGTCGGTGCCTTCAAGCGTTGCGCATCTAGAGCGGTGTGCAGCAGATGCTCGGCGAACGCCTTGAGCAGCATCTGGTGGTACTTGGCCCCGCCCTTGACCAGCGAGCGGGTGACGCCGGTTCGGGTCGAGTACTCCAGCACCGAGTGGATGTTGGGGTTGCCGACGCGGCGCTTGAGGTCATCGCCCTGGAATTCCAACTGGACCGTTGACAGGTCCTTCACGTGCACGCTCAGCAGGAACACGCCGGGGCTGCGCTCCATCAGATAGGCCTTGCTCCGGTCGCCACACTGCAGCTCACGTTGGTAGAAGGCGGCGACATCGGCGCGCAGTGCGCTCAGCGCGGCATCCGATGTGTCAGGGATGGTTTTGACGCCCAAGTCATGCTGCTGGGCGTTGGCCGATTGGCGCTCGAAGTGATCCACATCACCGGCACGGTCAAACAGTTCCGGGTGCTTGACGTACAGCCAGAACGAGCGATGGATGTCGCTCTTGCAGGTGGCCAGTGCCGTCAAGGCTGCTCCGTCGCCGGTGGCCACTTGGAACATGGCTTGCGATCCGGCCGAATCGCCAAGAGCGACACTGGCTCGCAACTTCGCGGCCACT
>JAGWVT010000073.1 GCA_018970765.1 Actinomycetales bacterium | reverse complement strand
GCCCGCGATTCAAACCAACGCCCAGCGAGGACAAACACTGGAACTGCAGCTGCCACCTCGAAATACAAACCCGGCACGGCTTGTGAACCCACCATCACCATGCCTGTCATGCCTGTCATACCGAACATCTGATGCTCAGGCTGATAGCCGATAGCACCGGCCGGGGTGGTGAACAACACCCAGACGCTCCAGGCGTAGGCAGCAAGTGTGCCCATACTGATGAGGGTGTCCATCGTGGCTGCCCGGTGCTTCAGGTTCAACACTGCGGCGCGATGGAATGGCCAGGCGCCCCAGAACACCACAACGGTCGTGAGGACCAGGACCAGCCACTGCCAGCCCGGGAAAGCCAGTGCCGGGATCATGGATAGCAGCACCACCGGCAGCGCCAGTGCCGCCGAGACAACCAGGTGCAGTCGCAACGAACGACCCTGTTCGATGAGGGCCGCATCAGCGGTGCCCTCTGGGGGAACGCCCTGGTAGCCGGCTTCACGAATAGCCCGGAGAATCGCATCGAGCCCAGCGGACCCGGTCATACGCACGTGCGCTGACTCGGTTGCGTAGTTCACCGTGGCCGCCACGCCGGGTAGGTCATTGAGCCGCGACTGAATACGTTGCGCGCAGGAGGCACAGGTCATGCCGATGACCGGAATATCCAGTTCCTGATCAGTTGTCAGCGTGGACATGGCACCCCCTTCAGGCCTCACAGTACGCTCGCTGACATCAGCACCCCAGCCAGAGCAGATTCCGTTTCCACCACCTCGACGCCGTCGACGTTGGCGCGATTCCTCGGCATCTCACTCGTCGCGCGCATAGCCACGGAGTCGACCAGCACGGCGATTCTGCTGGTCACCATCGCAACATTGGACGACCCAGCACTGGGCTCAATGCTCGTCGCGGTGGTCATCGCGACCGCTGCCATAACTGGACCGGTCAGTGGCTCACTGTTGGACCGCACAATGCACCCCATTCGATCGTTCTCCGTGATGATTGCGGTGCTGTGCGCGGGCTTCGTGGGGCTGGCGCTCCTCATCGGCCATGCACCCGTGCCTTTACTCATCGCCTTCGCCATCCTGGCCGGGCTCGGCTATCCGGGCGTGATTGCCGCTTGGACGGCTCAGTTGCCGCGACTTGTTCAGGGTGACCTACTCACCCGTGGCTATGCAGCCGACGCCGGCATGTACAGCATCGGTTCGGTTCTGGGTCCACCACTGGCCGCGGCCACGCTGGTCTTGACAGCATCTGGACCACTGTTGGTACCTGCAGCCCTGTTGGTCCTGGCCATGGTTCTGCTGCCCAGTGTTCCGCTGCGGGCGCGAGAGGCTGGCCCGGTCGTACCGCTCTTGGCGAACCTCCGTGCCGGGTTCGCCACCCTGTTCGGTCGGCCACGGCTTCGTCGCGCCGTCGTCATCAGCACCATCACCCTGTCCGGGCAGATGGCTCTGGTGATCACCGCGCCAATCAAGGCACGCGAACTCACCGGGGACATTGCGTTTGCCGGAGTCATCCTGGGGACCTTCGCGGCGGGTGCGGTCGTCACCTCGTTACTGGCTACCCGATTCCCGATCCGACGACCCGACCGCATGATGGTGCTCTGCACACTTGGTTCGGCTGCCGCGTTGTTGGCCTTCGACTTCGTACCCGGCATCACCTGGGTGCTGCTCAGCGCAGCTCTGATGGGCATGTGCGATGGCCCATTGATGACCTCGGGCTTTCTGATCCGGGCCCGCGAATCCACCGATCAGGTTCGCACCCAGGTTTTCACCACCGCAGCGGCGCTGAAGATGCTGGGCGCCGCGATTGCTTCGGCGGTCTTTGGGGCACTGTTGGGTATCGGCATCACCACAGTGATCCTCGTCGGAGTGCTACTGCACCTTGTCGGACTCCTGCTGGGCTGGCTGGCTGGCCTGGGTTCCCAGGGTGACGGTGCCTCCTTGACCATGGGGCAGACTGCTCAGCAAGAAAACCGCTGACCGCACTGCTGGCCAGTGGACATTCAGACTGTTGGAGGAACCATGCAGATTCAGGTCAGGCACCAACCCTCATTTGCCGTGGCACGACTCACGCTTGCCGCGGGTGAGACTTGCAAAGCCGAGGCCGGCGCAATGGCCGCCATGAGCCAGGGCATTGCGATCGAGGCGAAGATGGAGGGCGGTTTCCTCAAGGCACTCAAGCGCAGCGCCTTGGGTGGCGAATCCTTCTTCGTTACAACCTACAACTGCAGCGTCGACGGTGGCTGGGTTGATGTCGCAGCGCACCTGCCCGGTGACATTGCCGTCGTTGAGGTGAGCGACCAGCAGGGCGTCGCCGTCACCAAGGGTTCCTGGCTCGCCAATGCCTCGACAGTGCAGATGGACACTGCCTGGGGTGGTGCCAAGAACTTCTTCGGTGGCGAGGGTGGCTTCGTTGCGAACATGACCGGCAACGGCCCCGTTGTCATCGCGTCATACGGCGCACTCGACCTGCATCAGCTGCAGGCCGGCGAGGCCTTTACGGTCGACAGTGGCCACCTGGTCGCCTACGACAACACCATTAGCTTGCAGACGCGCACTGTGGCCGGGCTGATGACGTCGATGAAGTCCGGTGAGGGTCTCGTCGTCGACATGACCGGGCCAGGGCGCGTGTGGACGCAATCCCGCAATCCGGGCGCGCTCATCGAGTGGCTGACCACCGTCCTGCCCTTCACCCGCGCGTAGTCGCAAGCCGCACGGAATTGAAGGTACGTCGTGATAACGCTGCCGGGACGAATCGCGCTGGTCGGGAGTGGCGAGTACCTGCCTGTGATGCATGACGTTGAAGCCTGGCTCCTTGAAGGTCGGCCGCCGCGGTACGTGCAGTTAGCTACTGCGGCGGCCCCCGAGGGGGAACGATCACTACAGCGTTGGCACGCCCTCGGTGCCCAGGCCGCCGCGCGCCTGGGTGCAGAACAGATCGTTGTTGACGTCCGCAATCGTGATGACGCAAACGATCCGGCGCTGGCTGCGCTGATCGAGGGTGCCGGGCTCATCTATCTCTCCGGTGGCAATCCTGGTTACCTCGCCAAGACCTTGATCGACACCAAGGTTTGGATCGCCATTCGGCGCGCCTGGCTGGCAGGAGCCTCGTTGGCTGGTTGCAGCGCGGGAGCCATGGCACTGGGTGGCTACGTCCCAGACTTTCGGCACCCCCGCTCCGGCGGCACCCCTGGGCTCGGACTGCTGCCCACCCTGCGTGTCCTGCCGCACTTCGATCGCACGAGTCGCTGGATCCCCGGCTTCGCTATGCGTCCCTTGGTAGACCCAAAGGCCACGGTGATCGGGATCGACGAGGACACGGCGCTGATCGGCGAACCCGAGGCCGATGCACCCGAGGCCAACGCACCTAATGGTGCCAAATGGCCATTCCGCTCCCGCGGTCGCAAATCCGCGTGGCGCATCACCGGCGAGCGACCGACCCGAATCAATGGCTCTGTGGAACTGCCCGTCGCAGTCCGCCCGTGACCATTCGCACGTACAAAGGACGCCGGGGTCGGCTGACTGATCGCCAGCTCGTGGCCCTGCAGGATCCGGCTCTTCTGCGCCCCGAAGGATCGCAACTTGATCTTGGCGAGCTTTTCACCGGCCGACCCATCACCCTGGAGATCGGATTCGGTTCTGGACGACGCACGGCCGACATCGCCCAGGCTGAGCCTGATCGCGCCTTTCTTGTCGCAGATGTCTTCACCACCGGTGTCGCGGATCTGATGATCGCCATTCGGGAACGCAATCTCAACAACATTGCTGTTGTCCATGGCGATGCTCTGGTACTGCTTCAGGAACGCGTACCCACCGCTGCATTGCATGCAGTCCGTACCTGGTTTCCTGACCCGTGGCCGAAGGCGCGTCACCACAAGCGTCGCCTCATCAATGCCGCAAATGTCGCCCTACTAGCGGATCGCTGCTTACCCGGTGCGGTTTGGGAATTAGCCACCGATGACGCGGACTACGCACAGCAGATGCGGCAGGTGATCGAGCAGAGTCCTTGGTGGTCAGGTGGTCGCGCTGAACGAGCCGCGCGAGCGCTCACGCACTACGAGGAGCGCGCCCTCCAGGCGGGCCGAACTGTCACCGATCTTCGCTACAGGCGACTCGCAGTCACGTAAGTAGCTAACTTGCCTAAGGCTGACGTGGCCGATGGCGAACGAAGAGCTCTTCGCGACGCTGCCGCGACCAGGTGATTGCCACGAGGACTGCCGATAACAACACGGCAAGCAGCACCCAGAAAAACAGCAGCACATCGATCGTCGCACCGATCGGGGGGCCATTGGGCAGGGAGTTGCGCAGCAGCGGGAGTGAGAAGAGGATCGACCCCAACCATCCAAGCAGTGCGACCTCCATGGGACGTCGCCCGGTGGCGACTAGGAGTGCGATGACCAGGGCGACGACCGCCAGTGCCAGCATCATGGACAGCAGCGCGATGGCGAACAACTGCGTGCTGAACGCGCGCGAGTAAGTGATCGAATTTGGCGCCGCGATGTCACCTCCCCCAGTGAAATCCATGGTGGTGTCCCAGCCGTAGAGACGACCGTCGCCGCTGAGCAGCACAGGGAGCTGCTCCTTGACGGTGAGCGTTCCGTCTTTCTGTTTTTCCATGGCGTTGGCCGAAATGAAAATGAACGTGTTATACACGTCAAAGGGATAATTTGCTTCCTGACCGTCAATGGGAACGGTGACGTCATTTCGCGCAACCACTGAGCCTGCGTTGTACCGGATCTCCTGTTGACCCTCCCAATCCTGCACGGCGATATGGATGGGTACGGCGAGCTCACCCGTCGGCGTCACCAGGCTTGGGTCTAGCACGCTGAAGGTCAGCTGCAAACGCGCCAGATTGGTACCCGGATCGATATCCAGTGGTCGGACGGAAACACCGATGCCCCGTGGCTGCTCAAGCTGCGCGCCGTCGACGGTGATACCCCCCTCACGGTTGTAGAGGGTGAAGATCACCGTCATAAGCGAGGCAAGGACCACCAGTGCGATGGCTACGTACACCCAGCCGCGCCGCGAGATCGGGCGCGGATGCGGGTCAAGGAGGGGATGACCAGCGGGTTCGTCGGGGCCATGCTCAATGACGCCATTGCCTTGCTGATCCTTGGCCATGTCGAATTGTCCTAACGACGAAAGAGTGCGCTGTAGCCATTAAGGGCCGGCTGGCCACCAAGATGCGCGAACAGCACCGTGGAGTCCCGATCGATCTCACCGCTTGCGACCATGTCGATCATGCCCGCCATCGACTTACCCTCGTAGACCGGATCGGTGATCATTCCTTCCATTCGTGCCGCCAGGCGCATTGCGGCCAACGTCTGGTCATCCGGAATGCCGTAGATATCTGCGTGATACCGCTCGTCGAGGATCAACTCATCACCATGCAGGGGGCGATCCAGTCCAATTGTTGCCGCAGTGCTCTCAGCGATGCGCCGGATCTGTTCGCGCGTTTGCTCTGGCTTGGCTGATCCGTCAATGCCAACCACTCGTCGGGGCTGACCGTCCAGGGCAAACCCGGCAATCATCCCGGCCTGTGTGCTGCCCGTCACTGAACAGACGATGACGGTGTCGAAAAAGACACCCAGGTCGCGCTCCTGCTGGGCGACCTCCAACGCCCACGAGGCGAAGCCCACCCCGCCAAGGGGATGATCTGAAGCACCGGCCGGAATGGCATAGGGCTTACCGCCGCGCTCGCGAACTTCCTCCAGGGCACGTTCCCAACTCTCTTTGAACCCGATCCCGAATTCGGCCTGCACGAGGCGAACATCGGCACCCATCAGTCGGCTCAGCAGAATGTTGCCAACGCGGTCGTACACCGCATCAGGCCAGTCCACCCAGCTTTCCTGTATCAACACCACATCCATGCCGCAATGCGCACCAACGGCCGCAACGGCACGCGTGTGGTTGGACTGCACTCCGCCGATCGTGACCAGGGTGTCGCATCCAGTGGCCTGTGCCTCGGCAACCAGGTACTCCATCTTGCGAACCTTGTTGCCGCCGAAGGCCAGGCCGCTATTACAGTCCTCACGCTTGGCCCAGATCTGCGCTCCACCGAGGTGCTGACTCAGCCGCGGCAACCGCTGCAGTGGCGATGGCCCAAACAGCAGCGGAGTTCGGGCGATCTCATCGATCCTGCCGCGAGACTGCCTTGAACGCTGCGACATGTCGTTACACCTTTGGCGATCGGGGGCGGGTGGGTAATCCTGCCGCACGATAGCTGTCGTCAATCAGACCAGCTTGCAGGACAGCGTCGTCCGCATCAGTGGCAAAGGGTTGGCCATCGCGAACCCAGGCCGTGAATGCTTCCAGTTGATAGGTGTAGGTCGTGCGCGTACCCATGGGGTGCACGGTCGTTTGTCCGTCGATCGTGACCTCGAGTTGGTCGTCTAGTTGGGGAAGCGCGAAATTATGCGCGTAAAGGCTGCCCTTGGTTCCGGTCACCCGCAGCGGCATGTGCACGCCTTCGCAGACCATTGAGCAGCGTGCGCTACCTGTCGCACCGGAGGGAAAGACCAGGTCAACGTCTAACCACTCATCAACACCCGGATCCTGACGTCGCTCACCGGCACGTGCTGCGACAACCGTGGGCTCTCCTCCAAGCAAGGCACCCAGAGCACGGTGAGCATGCAGGCTGTAACAGCCGACATCCATGAGTGCTCCACCGGCCAAAGCGAACGACCATCGTGGATCGCTATCGGACGGGGGCGGGATCTGCATATCGGCATCGACCGACTCGATCTCACCCAGAGCGCCAGACCCGACCAGGTCGAGCACACGCTGCATGAGTGGGTGGTACCAGTAATGGAACGCCTCACCGACACAGACACCCGCAGCATTGGCTGCGTCACGGACCTCGATCGCTTCGCTGAGGTCACTGGCGAACGGTTTCTCAGAAAGCACATGCTTGCCAGCAGCGATAGCAGCAAGATTCCACGGCCCGTGCAGACCGTTGGGAAGTGGGTTGTAGATCGCATCGACGTCGGGCGAGGTCACCACCGCGCGATAGTCATCGAGTACCTGCTCAATGCCATGAGCCTGGGCGAATTCGCGCGCTCGCTTGGGGTCACGGGCCGCCACCGCTACCAGCGGCGTCCCTGTGGCGTGTGCCGGATCAATGATGGCGGGGGGCGAGATGCGGGCAGCCCCGAGTACGCCCAGTCGCAATGGCTCCATACCGCTCAGAGTGCCAGTCTGAGCTCTCACCCGTCGTGCTTTCCGCAATTCCGACAAGCGCCATGCGGCACGATGTGACCATGCCCGCGACAACGAACCTGACCACCCAGCTTCCCGGCGTCGATCTATCGGTTGCCCGCCTCGGCCTCGGCGCGAACGTTTTTGGCTGGACGGCAGACGAAGCATCGTCCTTCGCCGTGCTGGATCGCTTCACCGAGGCCGGCGGCACGATGATCGACACCGCCGACTCTTACTCACACTGGGTACCGGGCAACTCAGGCGGGGAATCTGAAGCCATCATCGGCCGTTGGCTGGCCCGTTCCGGCCGACGAAACGAGGTGATCATCGCCACGAAGGTGGGTAAGTCACCGACCGCACCGGGTTTGAGTCACGCCAACATCACCGCTTCACTCGACGGTTCACTGCGACGCCTTGGCCTGGAGGCCATTGATCTGTACTACGCCCATGAAGACGATGAATCCGTGCCGATGGAGGAGTTCCTAGCGACCTTTGATGGTCTGGTCCGGGCTGGCAAGGTACGAGCGATCGGCGCGTCCAATTTCACGGCGGAGCGGCTCGCTGATGCGATGCAGGTCAGCAAGCGCGAGGGTCTGAAGCCATTCGTAGCCCTGCAGCAGCACTACAACCTCATGGAACGGCCGGCCTACGAGGGCCCGCTGCAGCAGGTGGCGCAGACACACAACCTGCTGACGTTTCCCTACTTTGGCCTCGCTAAAGGCTTCTTGACGGGCAAGTACCGAGACACAAAGGCACAGGACGTGACGGGCCCGCGAGCCGATGCTTCCCGCGCCTACGAGTCACCGAAGGGTGACCGAGTGCTAGCCGCCCTCGACACGATCGCCACTGCGCACGGATGTTCCCTCGGATGCATCGCCCTGGCCTGGCTGGCGCAGCAACCCACCGTTGCCGCACCCCTGGCGAGTGCACGAAGCGTGCACCAACTTGACGAACTCCTTCCCGTACTCAGCCTCACCCTCACTGTCGACGAGATTGCCCTCCTGGATCAAGCATCAGGAGATCAGTCGTGAGCCAGCACTTCATCGATCGCCTAGAGCTTGAGCAACTCGATCGCGACATCTTCACCGGTCAATGTCACTCTGGCGCACCGCTACGTGCCTACGGTGGCCAGATCGCTGCTCAGTCGCTGATGGCTGCCGGGCGCACGGTTGATGACCCGGCCCGCCGTGTGCACTCTCTGCACGGCTACTTCCTGCGGCCTGGCCAGACCAAGGACACGATGGTCTACCTGGTTGACCGACTTCGTGACGGACGGTCGTTCTCCACGCGCACTGTTCGTGCCGTGCAACACGGCGAAACCATCTTCTTCATGACGGCATCCTTTGCCGTCGCCGACAGCGGCCCGGAGCATCAATTCGAGCGCCCCGCTGCGCCCGACCCCACGGAAATTCCCGAGTTAGACATGGCGGCGATGCTCGCCGTGGACCCGGCCTCACTCTCCGAAACGGACTATCCCGAGCGAGCGCTCATTGATTTTCGAGTCGTCAATCGCGAGCAGCCGGTAATCCTGCGTGACGGGCGGTTCGAGCGTATGGCTTGGGTGCGGATCACGGAGAACCTGCCCAGTGATCCGCTGATTCAAGCCTGTGCACTGACTTACCTGTCGGATCTCACGATGGTCACGACCGCACTAAGCCCGCACCTGGGTTCGATCGGTCAACTGCAGTTGGCGTCCATTGACCACGCGGTGTGGTTTCACACCGCGATCGACACCGAACAATGGTTGCTCTTCGCGCTGGACACCCCCGTCGCGCAGGGTGGCCACGGGCTGGCGCGCGGGCTGTTCTTCGACCGTGCCGGAGCACTCATTGCCTCGGTCGTGCAGGAATCCCTCATGCGGGCACGTCAACCCAGCTAGGGGTCAAAGATCAGCCCCGCAAATCCACCCAACGCCACGACGCATCGGTCATGAGTAATTCCGGATTCCCGGTCCACAGCGGCAGGTCCCAGCGCATTGCCGTGGCTGCGGCGAAGGCGTCCGCATACGCAAGTGGGTAGTCAGCCTTGATATCCGCAGCCTGTAGCACCAAGACCTCATCCGGCAGGACGACGCGGAGGATGGCCCGCAATTACCGCACTAGTCGGTTACTTCACACCCGACGCGCCAACGCAGCCCCTAGTCGGGCAAGGCCTGGGCTGCAATCCCCTGCGGCAAGGCAGACGTGGATGATCGACAGCTCTTCGCTCGCCAATGCAGCGCGCAGCGCCTCCTCGAATTCCCGCTCTGTGCGAACCCGCCATGCCTGACCAAGTCCTAGTACCGCAGGCAGGTGCTCCGACTGCAGCGCTGGAATGTCATTGAAGGGTCCGTCCATGATCGGTCGTTGCGTGCCGTACCCCGCGTTGTCCAACACGATGACCACTGGGTGCACGCCGTGGAAGGCGCAGCCAGCTATCTCCATTCCCGTCATCGCAAAGGCTCCATCACCAACGACCACTATCGGCCGACGCTGCGGATCAGCACGTCCGGCACCCAGCGCCGCTGGAACCGCGTAGCCCATCGTCGCGTAGTACGCCGAACCATGAGCCCAGCTGGGCACCCGCATGTCGACTGCCGAAAACAGCGCCTCGCCTGGATCCAGCAGCAGCCCATGGCGTTCATCGAGCTGACGCTCTAGCAGCGTCACTGTCCGCTGCACAGTCAGGGGTTCGTCCGTTGCAGCAGCCATGCCTGCACTGCCATGAATCTCCTCCGGGCCCAGTGGAGTGTGCGCAAGGGTGATGTTCTGCTCAGCGACCGCCCGGGCAAGTGATGGCAAGAGTGCCCACAGTGGCACCTGCTTATAGGTGCGGTAGCCCACAGTGACCTCAGAGTCATCACACAGAATCAATCGCTCGTGTTCCAGCTGCGTGGTGAACACGCCAAGCGTGAGGTCGGTCTGCAGCACGCCCATGCTCAGCACCAGATCAGCGTCTTCCACCCGTCGCACGATCGCCTCCGGGCTCACCGCACCCATGTATAGGCCTAGGCCAAGGTCCGCGCGCTCCGGGAACACGCCGCGGGCCAGGGAGCTACTGGCGACTGGGAAATTGCCCGAGATGGCCAGATCCCGGAGAGCTGACTGAAGCCGCCGACGCAACACCATCACGCCGGCATGGATCGTGGTAGTTCGGGCCTGCGCAAGGTGTTGCAGGATGTCCGCGACCGCTTCGGTGAGTGCCACGTCGTCTACTGGGGGCAGGTCAATCTCAAGGTGCCCGGTGGGTGCTTCAATTGGAACGCCGATCAGGTCTCGCGGGACTTCCAAATAACCCGGGCGCTGCTGCGACAGCATGCTTGACAACACACGATCGATTTCGTTGGCCGCGGTATGGCCACTGGTGAGCACTGCCTGAGCGCAGGTGAGGTCCTCGAAAACGCGAAGTTGTGTCTGAAAGTCCTTGACCTTGTGATGCAACATCGGATCGCCGGCACGCTCGGCAACACCCGGCGCTCCGCTGAGTACCAGCAGCGGTACCTGTTCGGCCCAAGCATTCGCGGCAGCGTTCGCCACCTTGAGTCCACCGGCGCCATAGGTCACCGCCACCACACCAAAGCCCCGCAAACGGGCATAGGCATCGGCGGCAAAGCCTGCTCCCTGCTCGTCCATGGTCACTCGAATGGGGAACCCAGCCTTGGTCAGGCCGTCGAACATCCGCAGCGCGAAGTCGCCGACGATCCCAAAGGCCTCCTCGCAGCCCACCTCCCGAAACCGCCGCACCAGATGATCGACCACAGTGGTCGTGGGCAAATTGGGCGACTGAGGGGTATCCATCCCCCAACGCTAGACTGCCGACGTCAGCCCGCACATCGCTGCGCTCCTGCAGCTGCTGTTCCGGCAGGCATGGTGGGTGTAGCTCAGCTGGTAGAGCACCTGGTTGTGGTCCAGGACGTCGCGGGTTCAAGTCCCGTCACTCACCCCAAGAGGTCAGGCGACCGTAACCAGGCGACGAACCTTGGGAGTTCCCGAGGCCCGTTCCTTAGCGAGATCACAGGCAGATTGCATGGCGAGCCATGCACGAGCCGTGCCGACTCCAGCAGCTTCGAGCCGCACTGCGAGGTTTGGCGATATACGCGCGTGCTCATGAAGTACTCGGCTCAGCGTGACCCTGG
>JAGWVT010000216.1 GCA_018970765.1 Actinomycetales bacterium | reverse complement strand
CGCCAGCGCACCGGTCTGACGAATCAAGTCAGTGTTGTTCGCCCCCACCGCAACAGATGGATCACGCTTGAACGAGTTCACCATGCGTGCCGCATCATCAAGTGCCGCCTGTGCGATCACCGGATCATTCAATGTCTGCGCCGCACAGACCAACGTCTGGGTGCGCAGGCCGCCGTAGATCGACGCGTCCACCCACTTGTTGCGATCGCCTTGATGGTCGGCGATCCAGTACTGCAGCAACGTCCGGAATCGTTCCACCATCGCCGCGTTCTGCTTGTGCACCCCGCGATACAGCAGCGGCAACGCCCAGTTCAACGAGTTCACATGGCGATTGCCACTGGTATCCGCGGTTGACTGCGGCTTCCAATTCGGCCGCTCGGTCAGCGTGTACCGACCGCCATTACCCAGGTCGACCTGACCGTTCATCAACGCCTGCGCTAACTGCCGCTCCTTGCCCTTGTTCATCGGCGGGAACAGCGCCTCGCACCATGACCCCAGCGCGGCAGGCAACACCACCGGCGGCGCGGTCAGCACCGGCGTTGCAACGGCTGACGCCGATGCAGATGCCGACGCCGACGCACTACTTGATGCCGAGGGACTTGCCGCCGATGGACTTGCTGTTGACGAACTCGATGCCGACGGGCTCGGTGACACCGAGGCACTGGGCGATGCCGACGCACTTGGTGACGCGGTTGTCGAAGCTGACGCTGAAGCCGACGTCGATGCTGAAGCCGATGCAGATGCAGACGATGTTGCCGAGGACGAAGCAGCAGCAGTTGATGAAGCCGTCGCAGAGTCGGTCGCCCGCGGTTGCACCTCACCAGAACCGGCCGCCTGCACCGCCCCCATCGGGTACAGGGCCATCACCAGGGCCAAGGGCGCCGCGATCGCCGCCCCGATCAGGGCATGCAGGGCCTGGTGGGCATGGCGCTGCCCGCGTTTCGATGGCCGCATCCGACCATCATCACCCGGTTTCGGGCCTAGGCGAACGCCTGCGCCCGCGTGTCGTCGTTCAGCTGCTCGGGCCCGCCCAAGCGCTCGATCCGGCTTAACGCATTGCGGTGCGACGGGGACATCGGGCCAAGGGCCAGGCTCAGCGTGCCCAGCAATGCCGACACTGCCGGCTTGGCAACGCCGAGCGACACCTTGGGCACACCGAGCATCGCCCGATAGTGCTCCGGCAGCGTGGCCACCGCGCCGGTGAAGAGCACCCCGTAGGCCGGTCGCGCCGGCGCCGGCACAGGCGCGCGCCGAATGAAGGCGACAGTCTGGGCGGTTGCCTCATCCCCACGCAGGATCGGATCGAAGTCGGCCAGTTGCTCGCGCAGTTCACCAACCGAACGTGGCGGGTCCACCACACCGACCAGTTCCCCGGCCTTAGCCCACTCCCGCACGTAGGCATCCGGACCACCTGGGATCGGCCCACCCCACACCAGGTGCGTGGCCAGGAACGAATCCGTGAATGCCACATGCACCCAGCGCAACAGGTCCGGGTCGGACGCGGAGTACGAAGCCGCTCCTTCGGCAGTGGGATAACTACCCACGACGCGGCGATGCAACCCGCGCACCCGCGCGCATTCACGATCCGCCGCGGCCCGATCACCAAACGTGACCACGGTCAACCACTGCGTGGTGCCCGCTAACCGGCCCAGCGCATCCGCTTCGTACCGCGAATGCTGCATCACACCGGCCAGGGCTGCCGGGTGCAGGGTTTGCATCAGCAGTGCACGCACCCCACCGACCAGCGTCGGCAACGACGCATGCACCGCCCAGGCCGCCGAACCGGGCCCGAAGTA
>JAGWVT010000215.1 GCA_018970765.1 Actinomycetales bacterium | reverse complement strand
AGGGGGCTTGTGCAGGTGCTGAACGCCGCGCTGTCGAGTGAGCACTTGAATGAGCTTGCAACGCTCGAGCTGAAGGTGATTGTCGCTGTCCTCACGCGGGATGGCAGCTTCGGCACGCCCGTGAGCTCCTTGGGCATCGCCGTCTCGACCGGGGTCGGGGTGGTCATTGCCGTCCTGTCGCCGAGCTGGCTGACGGAGTTGTTGCCCCAGCAGCGCAGCGTCGCGTTGCCGGCAAGGGTGCAGACGAAGTTCGAGCCGGATGAGATCTGATGGACGCCCGAGACTCCCTCTACTGCGGCGGGCGATGTGTGCTGGTTGAAGGTTCCGTCACCGAGCTGGCCGCTGGTGTTGATGCCCCAGCACTGGACGGTTCCGTTCGTGAGCGTCACGCATGTGCTGCCGGTGCTGAGCCCGCCGGAAACGACCCGTACTCCACTCAGCCCGGTCGTGGCTGTCGGCGTGAGCCGTTCGGTCGTGGTTCCGTCACCGAGCTGTCCGCTGATGTTCAGGCCCCAGCACTTGAGCGTCGCGGCCGTGACCGCGCAGACGTGGGCTGCGCCACCGCCCAAGGATGTGACCCCCGTCAGGCCTGTCACATCCACAGGGGTCGTGCTGCGATCGGTCAGTCCGTTGCCGAGCCTGCCGTTGGAGCCGTTGCCCCAGCACTTCACGGTTCCACCGGAGAGCAGTGCGCAGGTGCTGTCGATCCCGGCCTGAAGCGCTGTCGCGCCTGTAATCCCGGCCACGGACACGGGAGTGCTCGAGTCACTCAACGTGCTGTCCCCGTTTCCGAGTTGGCCGTTCGCGTTCGCGCCCCAGCACCTGACCGCCCCATCACTGACGATCGCGCATGCGTGGCTGGTGCCGAGCGCGATCTGACTGACCCCCGTCAGGCCGGTCACCGTTGCCGGGACGAGACTGTCCGACGAGCCGCCATTGCCAAGTTGGCCGTTCGTGTTGGCTCCCCAGCAGCGTGCGGTCTGATCGGTCAGGACCGCGCAGGTAAAGCGTCCGCCTGCGGCGACCTTGGAAACGTTCGTGAGGCCCGCGATCACGTTCGGACTCGTGCGTCCGGTCATGTTGCCGGTGCCGAGCTGGCCGCGGTCATTGCCCCCCCAGCAGGCGAGCTGGGCATCGCTCAGCACGGAGCACGAGTGGTTCGCGCCGGTTGCGATGCTCGTCGCAACCTGTGCCCACGGGGCCGGAGGCGCAGTTGCGTCAAGCGTCCATGTTGCTGTGCGCTCTGCTCCCGTATTGCCGGCCTGATCGACTGCCTTGACCGCGAATGTGTGCGGCCCGTCGTTCAGTGAGGGCAGCGTGAACGGGGTCGAGCATGCTGAGAACGTGGCACCGTCGACTGAGCAAACGTACGTGACCGTCTCCGCGTGGGTAAAGGTCAGGGATGGGGCTGCGACGGACGTTGTGCCGGTCGGTGCGCCGCTGATCTGCGGAGCTGCCGGTGGGATTGTGTCGGTGGTCCACGTCAGAGTTGCTTCGGGGCCGGCGTTGCCTGCGGCATCGGTCTGGCGCACCCTGACGGTGTGCTGGCCGTCGGCCAGACCGGTGAGGGATGCGGGGCTCGTGCAGCTCTTTGCGGTTGCTCCGTCGAGGCTGCATGTGAAGGTCGCTCCGACCTCGCCGCTGATCGAGAGCGACACGGTCGTCAGGTTGTTGATCGCGCTGATTCCGCTGAGCAGCGGCGCTGCTGGGGCGATTGTGTCGACGCTCCATGTCCTGGTCGTGGGTTCGCTCGTGTCGCCGTTGGTGTCGGTGAGGGTGACGCTGAGTGTGTGCTG
>JAGWVT010000214.1 GCA_018970765.1 Actinomycetales bacterium | reverse complement strand
GCTGGGCCTCTCCACGGCCGGGTACTACGCCTGGCGCAGGCGTCCCGAGAGCGCCAGAGCCAGGCGGGCACGGGAGTTGACCGACCAGATCCGCATCGCCCACGCCCAGTCCCGCGGCATCTACGGCTGCATCAAGATCCTCAAGGAGGTTCACCGCCACCAACGCTCGCTCGACGCCTCCGCCCGACTCAACCGCAAGACCGTCGCTCGGCTCATGGCCGCTGCGGGAATCCGCTCGAAAGTCGGCCGGAAGTTCAGGGTCTGCACGACCGACTCATCCCACGACAATCCGATCGCGCCCAACAGTCTCGACCGCCGGTTCACGACAGACGAGCCGAACCGGGGATGGGTCGTGGACCTGACGTACATCCGCACCGACGAGGGCTTCTTGTACCTGGCGGGCGTGATGGACCTGTTCAGCCGCCGGATCGTCGGCTGGAGCATGGACAACACCATGACGACCGATCTGGTCGAACGGGCGCTGGGCATGGCCATCAGTCAGCGGCTGCCGAGGGACAACGCCCAGCGCTTGGTGCACCACTCCGACCGGGGCGTGCAGTACACCAGCAGCCGATACCGGCGGCTGCTGCAGCAGCACGGGATCGAGGCGAGCATGAGCCGCCGCGGCAACTGCTACGACAACGCGGCGATGGAGTCGTTCTGGGGCAAGCTCAAGTCCGAGGCGCTGCACCACGAGAAGTTCAAGACGATGGAGCAGGCCCGGGCGGCAGTGTTCGACTACATTGAGGTGTTCTACAACCGTCAGCGTCTTCACGCGTCGCTCGGCTACGTCAGCCCCGAACAGTTCGAGGCGAGTCGAGTCTGACAACAACTGTGTGTCCACCGTTGCTGGGTCAGGTCAGTCGAGCCATGATTGACGTCGCATTGGCTGCTTGTGGGCTGAAGCGAATCGAGTAAGTGTTTATGAAACACATTCGCCTTAAGGTCGTAGCTTTTGTATTTGTTGTGCCACTCGTAGGAGGGGCAATGCTGTGGCTTTGGAGCGAGTCGCCGTATCGCGAGGGGCCCCTGCTGCGAGCAGTCAAACGCGGCGACGTGGCGGCTGTCAAAGCGTTGGCTCGGGACGGATCGTACGTCGATCGAAGATGCGACGTGTTTTTCTTGGAGCATTTTAGTGGATGGACCCCATTGATGTGGGCTAGTTTCCGGCGGAATCCGGAAGTAATCGCCGCGTTAGTCGCTGCGAAGGCAGATGTGGATATTGCGGACAAGTTTGGGCGAACTGCTTTGCACTTGGTCGTTGAAAGCACTGAAATTGCGCCTGCTGCCCCGTGCATCGCGATATTGGTTCAAGGAGGTGCAAGCGTTGATCGGCTTGACCGTACTGGCAACGCCGCATTGCATAATGCGGTTACTCGTGGCGATGTTAGTGCGACAAGGAGATTGCTGGAATGCGGGGCAGACGTGAACCGATTCAATTCCGATCAAATGACTCCACTCGCATTAGCGCTCTCAGGTGAGTCTTCTGCAGCTATTGTAAAAGTTCTTTTGGAAAATGGCGCAAATGTTCGGATCAACGCGCCAAACGGTCGAACTATGCTCGATCTTGCGGAGATGCGAGGTGCGACGTCGGAGATACAGGATATGTTGCGAAGTGTCTACTTACGCTAGCAGGGTGTTGATCTACCCGTCCTGTCACGTCAACTCCGCCGAACCGCGGCCGACCTCACGGTAATCGGCAGGGCGAACTCGCCTTGCTTGGGCTTGGGTCCCGCGTTGTGTGTCGCGGGTTCGCATCGCGACTCGTGGCGTTCAGCGGTCGCTCATGTCGCCAGCAACTT
>JAGWVT010000213.1 GCA_018970765.1 Actinomycetales bacterium | reverse complement strand
TGAATCACGAACTGATCGGTTCCCACACCCAGGTTTCGGCACGGCCAGTAAACCTCCCGACCTTTTCGGATGACAAGCAGCCCGCACGACTCGCGCGGACCGTCTGGCCCTGAATACGCCTGCCAGGCGTGATCGAGCGCCAGGGCTTGGTTCTCAGGCAGCATCAACGAATAAGCCCAGCTGCCGGAAAGCCACCAAAGGGCAGCTCAGCGTTCTGCCCAAATCGGGCCTTGCACGAAGACAGACGCTTGCCGCAGAAATCCAGGCTGCTGGAGCCGACCACCTGGTCATTGGCATCGAGGCAGGCCGTGCCGGTGTAACCGCACTCGGACCCCCGGTAGCGCCAGGGACAGACGTTTTGAACGATCTGGCGCCGTGGGAGTGTGACCCCTTCCAGATCAAAAGATGCGGCCAACTCAAACTCGACCACATCCCGCGTTTCTCTGGACTTGCGGTCGACGTATTACACGTCATCGGCAAATTCGGCCGACGGGTCAGCCGTTGGATTGACGCCGCCTTCAAAGTTCACCGCATCGAGATACTTCGCAAGCGTCCTCTTACGGGTGATCTTGGCGCCCAACATGTCCTGGTAGGTGAGGACCAGCGCCGTGATGGTACCTGTGACATTTGCTACCCGCAGGCGCGGCCGAGGTACCTGGCCGCTCCCATTGAACTCGAATCCTTCAACCTCAATGGGAAATGCCTCATAGGCGTTGCCCTGCCAGAAAACCCGCTGCTGCAAGGCATTGGCTCCGGCATGAAAGCGCACCGGCCCCTGGCCAAACAGGGCCAGATCCAGCACAAAGAGTTCGATCACGCTGCTGGGCGCAAGCTTCTGGATTTCGGAGGTAATCGCGGATGCGGTCATGACAGATCAAACACCTGCTTGAAGGTGGCCCGCACCGTTTCAACGTTTGGCTCATCCACCGATCGGCTCCACTCCTCGCACACGAACTTGGCAGAAGTGCCACCAGGCGGTGTCCACTCAAAGGCCTGCACGGCACCCCGTGCACGCAAGAACGCATCGATTGCAGCCGCCTCGGTGCTGGTGCGCCCTCGAAACTCCAGCGACCAGACCTGAGGCTGGGTGTTAATGCCAAAGGTCAAACGCTGCTCATAGCCGCCGCAAAAGGCCACACGGCGCATGGTGGGCCGCATCGGCAGGTTAGCTCCAACTGAAGGGATCCAAGTGAACGTCGCCACTTAAACCGCTCTCCGTCCATCGAGCAGCCCACCGGCGCGCTTTTGCGCAAGCAGTTCATGCCTCACGGCGCGGGCAATCGCCCGGCCAAGATCGCGTCCGGCCAGGTCATCCCCACGGCTTGACGCGCCCCCATCCGAGATGCTGACCGAAATGTTGAAGACGTCCCCACCGAAGGCGCCGCCGCTCATCGTGACCGGAATGGATCGACCGTCAGGCAGCGGCACATATTCCTCTGGCCTGCTGCCCTCGCCAAAAAGAGCCAGTTGCGGGGAGTACTGGACCGACTCTTTGAGACAGGTCGATAATTGATAACAGGTCGCTGTTCATGGAGGCGCAAAGCGCCAAGGAGAATTGAATGGACGCCTCCCACCCTGTGAACACAGAAGACGCGTTAACCACAGCACTGGACAACTTCGGCCATAGAGGGCCCCTGCGTTGCTCGGTGCTATGGATAATTGTCTGGCGGCGGCGGTATCGTTTGCATCGCGTAAGTTCAAGCAACAAACCGTGCGCACCAGCGCGGAGGTTAGTTGAGGCCAGCAGAACCGACAGGAGGCGCATGCGCATTACCAGAATCGATGTGGGGATGTTTGATGGAACTGGG
>JAGWVT010000212.1 GCA_018970765.1 Actinomycetales bacterium | reverse complement strand
TCTGCCGCGATTATCGTGGCCGGTTCGAGGATCCGTTTGGGCGATGTCGAAGTGACGTTGGCGTCGACCGCGAGGTCATGATGAATGTCCGGCCTCAACTTACTGGCATGACGTTGGCCTGGAGGATCCGGTGATACCTGGGCTGACCGTGAGCGAAGCCACAGCCTTCATTCTGCGTATTGTCTTCACCCTCTCGCTCTACGCCTTTGTTGTCGTCACATTTCTTGCCTTGAGACGGCAACTCCGGCGTGCCTCTTCGGCCCACGCCACTGATGGCGCCGCCCTACGGCCGGCGACAAGCCGGCTTGTTCTGGACGCATGTGGACCCGCGGATGGCCCTGTTGGACGTGTGGTCGACCTGGAACGAGAGATCGTGATCGGAAGACGCCCGCCGTGCGACATCCTGGTCCTTGACGACGCAGTCTCGTCTCAACATGCACAGTTTTTGCCCGACGCTGGCAGCGGGTGGCTGGTGTTAGACCTCGGCAGCACGAACGGCACGACGGTGAACGGTACTCGGATCGGCACTCCCGCGCGCCTCACTTCGGGCGACGTAGTCGGGATCGGAGCGATGACTTGGCGGTTTGTCGATTCATCATCACCAATTGCAGGCCGGACACGATGATCTCAGTTGGTGCACGGTCGCTGATGGACGAGCCGGGTTCGCTGGCCCGCATCCGGGCGGCAACGATCCGGCGACGGTGGCTCAGACCGAGATGGGTGGAATTCGGGCTGCTACTCCTCGGTTTTGCGCCGGTCCTCTTTGGGGTCGCGGTGCTGGCATCGGTTTGGGAACGCAATCTGCTGGATCAGCGGTTCTGGCCTGCATACGGGTTCGTCGTTGCCTTTGTCGCGTGCCATCTTGTTCTCGTTGCCGCCGGTACCAGGAGCAGCCAGTTGTTGCTGCCTTTGGTTGCGTGCTTGGCGGGTATCGGAATGCTTCTTGTCACACGGCTCGTGCCTGCCCTCGCGCCAAGGCAGCTCTTGTGGATTGTTCTGGGGCTTTCAATTGCGATGGCTGTGGCGGTTGGGCCGTGGGAAACCTCTCTGCTGTCTCGGTTCAAGTATTCGGTCGCGGCGGTGGGAATTGTTCTCGTAGCCCTGACCTTGGTGGCTGGCACCGATCCCAACGGCAGCGGTGACCGGCTTTGGCTAGGTCTTGACGGGTACGTGTTCCAGCCCAGCGAACTACTCAAAGTGCTGCTCGTGGTTTTTTTGGCTGGATATCTGGTTGATAAACGAAACGAGCTTACGCAGTCTCGAGCGAGAATCTGGGTTCTGCCATTGCCTCCGCTCCCCCATTTGTTGCCAGTGGGCGCAATGTGGGGGTTCTGCCTCCTCTTGCTCATCGTCCAACGGGACCTCGGGTCAGCACTGCTCTTCTATGGAGTGTTTCTCACCCTTCTCTACGTCGCGCTCGGGAGGGTCTGGTACGTCATTGTGTCCATGGGTCTCTTCCTGGGAGGTGCGACGCTTTGCTACTTCCTTTTCGCCCACGTCCGGCTACGGGTTGAGATCTGGCTCGACCCTTGGATTGACCCGCTTGGCAGGTCCTTTCAGATCGTTCAAGCCATGTATTCGCTGGGCAGTGGTGGCTTGTTTGGAAGGGGTTTCGGAAACGGATACCCGCTCTACGTGCCCGCGACGCATACGGATTACCCGTTCGTGGCGCTCGCCGAGGAGGGGGGGCTCCTTGCTGCGGTGGGATTGGTCCTGATCTACGCCGTTCTTGCAACCCATGGGCTGAGCATGGCGATGGAGGCGAGGCAGCCCTATCGGCAACTGCTGACCACAGGTCTGGTGGCAATCATTAT
>JAGWVT010000211.1 GCA_018970765.1 Actinomycetales bacterium | reverse complement strand
AGTGGGGGCGCTCTCTATCTGAGTGTGCTGCTGATGTTTCGGGCGGTGATGCAGCTGGTGGTGATGACAGACCCGCATCGACAGTGGTTCTCGCTGTTGGTGTCGAGCCTCTCTCACGTGGGGTTGCCGTTGCTGCTCGTGCTGGACGCATCGCGTATGGGGCTGGCGTGGAGTCCGGCCATGACGGCGTTGAGTCTCATGTCGGTATGGGCGTTCCCTGAATGGATGTTGCTGCGTCGGGGCTGGCTGGCGTTCCGGAAGTCTTCGGGACCGCTCATGCTGACGAGCGAAGAAGAGCTGGCGCCGTTTCTGGAGATGGCAGCCAACCAGGACGGCGAGACCATCATGGAGCTGTCGCGCCGTCAGCCTGTGATGCTGGTGTTCCTTCGTCAGTTTGGGTGTCCGTTCTGTCGGCAGACGCTCACCGACATTCGAGCCCGTCGCGCAGAAGTAGAAGACGCGGGGTTCAGAATCGCGCTGGTGCACATGGTCACGGATGAACGGGCCGAAGAGATTCTTCAGGACTTTGACCTGCAGACACTGGATCGCATCGAAGACCGGGATTGCGATCTGTACCGTGCATTTGGGCTTGGCCGTGGCGGTTTTATTCAGCTTTTTGGTCTATCGGAGTGGTTTCTGGTGTTCGCTGCGGCCCTGCGTAACCAGAACGGCTACGGACCGCTGGAAGGCGACGGATTCAGAATGCCCGGCGTCTTTGTGATCCAGCGGGGAAAGGTCGTCGCGTCGTACCGACACGAGCGCTCGTCGTCGCGGCCTGACTATGTGGAGTTGACGCGCTGTGCGGCGACGGGTGAGTGCGCCGACCCGGTGTTTCGGCCGACTGCGCAGCAACCCGACGGCTAGTTGCGGTCGTCCAGGCCATGCTCACGCATTTTGCGCCAGAGCGTAGAGCGCGACCAGCCAAGGGCTGCTGCAGCGATCTGCTTGCGCCCGTTTGCTTGACGAAGGGCTTCCATAATTCGGGCGCGCTCGGGGTTCACCGGTACCACCATCGCGGTGCGGCCTGACTCGATGGGACGCTCATTGCGGAGCTCGGGCGTGAGCTCATCGAGCCGCAGCGTCTCGCCTTCACCAATCGCGTACGCATACTCCATGTTATTACGGAGCTCGCGAATGTTACCGGGCCACTCGTAACGCAGGAGAGCCTGCATGGCGTCGGCAGCGACCCCGGTAACGGTACGAAACCCCTGCTGATTAAACTCGTGAATAAAGTGCCAGGTCAGCAGTTCAATGTCGCCCTCTCTCTCGACCAGTCGCGGCAGAAAAACCGGAACCACGCGCAGTCGGTACATGAGGTCTTCGCGGAAACGTCCACGGTCCACTTCATCGCGCAGCGAGCGGTGCGTGGCCGAGAGGACACGAACATCGACATGGACCGGCTCTGTGCCACCGACGGGCACAAAGGAACGCTCCTGCAGCACGCGCAACAGCCGCGCCTGAAGTTCCAGCGGCAATTCAGCAATTTCGTCCAGAAAGACGGTACCGCCATGCGCCGAGGCAAACAGTCCCGGTCGATCTTTCACGGCGCCGGTAAAAGCTCCGCGAACGTGTCCAAAGAGCTCCGACTCCAGCAGATTCCCGTTGAGGGTAGCACAGTTAACGGCCCTGAACGGTCCGGCACGCCTCGGGCTAAGACGGTGAATGGCGTGCGCGACGAGCTCCTTTCCAGTGCCCGATTCGCCACGGATCAGCACGCTGGCGTCCGTGCGTGAGACCTTGCGAAGTACCTCGAAGAACGCGTGCATCTGCGGAGCGGCGGTGACAATGCCTTCCACGACAGAGCCCGTGCCGGATGGCCGCGCGTAA
>JAGWVT010000072.1 GCA_018970765.1 Actinomycetales bacterium | reverse complement strand
GCCACTGACGCACCATGCCGAGGCTGGCATTGTTGATGACAGCCACCTTGATCGGGATGTCGTTGATGGCGCAGGTCGCCAACTCCTGGTTGGTCATCTGGAAGCAGCCATCACCGTCAATCGCCCACACTGTCGTCTCTGGTCGGCCCACCTTGGCTCCCATAGCCGCTGGCACGGAGTAGCCCATCGTGCCCAAGCCGCCGGAGTTCAACCAAGTCTGCGGGTTCTCGTAGTTGACGAATTGGGCCGCCCACATCTGATGCTGACCAACACCGGCCGCGTAGATCGCATCTGGCCCGGAGATCTGCCCAATGCGCTGGATCACGTACTGCGGTGACAGCGTCCCATCGTCTGGGAGGTCAAAGCCGAGCGGATAGGTCGAGCGAAGGCGGCTCAACTGCGACCACCATGCGGCGTAGTCACCAACCCGCCCAGCGGCATGTTCGGCGGCAATGGCTGCGCAGAGTTCAGGAATGATCTCGCGCAGGTCTCCCACGATCGGCACATCAGCGTGGCGGTTCTTGCCGATCTCGGCCGGGTCGATATCCGCGTGAATGATCGCCGCGTTCGGCGCAAATGTCGACAACTTTCCGGTGACGCGATCATCGAAGCGCGCACCGAGGGTGATCAGCAGGTCGGCCTTTTGCAGGGCACCAACCGCGGCCACCGTGCCATGCATGCCAGGCATCCCCAGATGACTGGGATGGGAGTCGGGGAAGGCCCCGCGCGCCATAAGAGTGGTGACGACTGGGATACCGGTCATGTCAGCGAGCTCACGCAGAGCTTGGCTTGCCTGGGCGCGAATGACACCACCACCGACATACAGCACCGGAGCCTTGGCGTCGACGATCATTCGGGCCGCCTCGCGCACCTGCTTGGCATGCGGGCGGGTCGTCGGGTGATAACCCGGTAGGTCGATGGTTGCCGGCCAGGAGAAGTGCGTCATGGCCTGGAGTGCGTCCTTGGAAATGTCCACCAGCACCGGACCCGGGCGACCCGTCGCGGCGATGTGAAAGGCCTCGGCGATCGCGCGCGGAATCTCGTCGGCATCGGTCACTAGGAAGTTGTGCTTGGTGATGGGCATGGTGATACCGCGGATATCAGCCTCCTGAAAGGCATCGGTACCGATGGCAGCGCTGGGCACCTGGCCGGTGATTGCCACGATGGGCACCGAATCCATGGCTGCATCGGCAATCGGAGTCACCAGGTTCGTCGCCCCCGGCCCGCTGGTGGCCATGCAGACCCCCACCCGGCCGGTCGCCGTTGCGTACCCCTCCGCGGCATGACCAGCGGCCTGTTCGTGACGAACCAAGATGTGCCGAATGCGGCTGGAATCCATCAAGGGGTCATAGGCCGGCAGGATTGCTCCGCCCGGAATCCCGAAGACCACCTCAACCCCGGCCGCCTCCATGGACTCGACCAGACTCTGCGCCCCGGTGATCTGCTCACCCATTGCCCTCACCACTCCTTTGATGCCAACGGTCCCTGCTCGTACTACGAAAAAACCCTCCGACCCCGGGGGGTTACGGAGGGAGCGCGCCAGCCGAGGTACGTCAGCCGGCGCGCAGGCTTACTACGAGAATCTGTGCCACAGCCGAACCATACCGGCCGCTCTCCCAGATGTCACGCCTGCCCCTTGCGCAGCGAAACGGCCATGGCGTCAGACCCCCGACCTAGCCTTACCGCATGCCATCACTGGTCACGGGGACCGAATACCTCATTTATTGGCTGGGCGCCGTTGTCTGCCTGGTGATCGGCCTGATTTGGGGCCTAGTTAGTTGGTTTCGTCAGCGGCGCCGCTGACGCACTCCGTCAGTGACCACATTTGTCTCCTATAGTGACTACATGGTGATCGGGATCCGCGAGGCAAAAGCCCGTCTTTCTGAGTACATTCGCCGAGCAAATGCAGGTGAAGTGGTCACAATAACCGACCGCGGCAAGGTCGTTGCACTCCTCGTACCTCCCGAGCGAGCATCGCGCATCGACCAAGGGCTCGCCGAAGGGTGGATCACGCCGCCATCCAAGCGAGCGCCCCTTGAGCATGCCAGCCCCGCAGTGGCAACGCGACCGAGTCAGTTGATCTTGGACGAAGATCGCGGTGATCAGTGAGCAATGACTGCATACGTCGATAGCAGCGCGCTGCTGAAGCGCTACCTCGCGGAATCGGACTCGTCGACCGCGGTTACCCTGCTGAACGCGCACGGCGACCTGTTCACATCCAAGGTCACTCTTGTAGAAGTGCGCCGAGGTCTAGCGACGATTCAGAGCGAACGGGAACGACAACGAATGCGCGATCTCTTTGATACAGACATCTCGTCCATGTTTCTGATCAATGTGACGCCAGACATTATCAATCGTGCAGCAGAACTCACCGAACAGATTTCGTTGCGCAGTCTTGACGCCCTGCATGTGGCGTCGGCGGAACGAAGCCTAGGTTACAACTCCTTGATCATCACCTTTGACATCCGGCAGGGTTCAGCTGCTCGATTGCTTGGTTTCGACGTGCGCCCGACACCCCCAACGCACTAGCTGTCAAAGGCGGACTCCGATAGACGGCACATGCGATCGAGCAGCACAGCAGCAACTGCGGGGCTCCTGGATCCGGCGCGGACGAACCCCGCCTGTGCAGCTGCATGGTGGGCGTAGTTCGGCTACGCGAGCACTAGGAGCCCATGATCTTCAAGGAGTTGTCTCGCGCGTCAGCTGCATCCGGCCGTGGAAAAGGCTGGATCGGCACCTAATCGCAGACCGCACCCAGCGAAGCGGAGCCAACCAGTCGGGCGTACTTGGCCAGTACGCCTCGCTCATAGCGCGGGGGCAGTGGCGCAAAGGCAGCCCGTCGCTCCTCGAGCTCAGCCTCCGGAACGAGCAGGTCTAGTCGTCGATTGGGAATGTCGATGCGGACACGATCACCGTCGCGTACCAGGCCGATCGGACCGCCCTCACATGCCTCTGGCGAGACATGTCCGACACACAAACCTGTTGTTCCACCGGAGAACCGACCATCCGTGATGAGCAGGACCTGCTTGCCAAGACCTGCTCCAGTGATCGCGCCGGTGATCATCAACATCTCCCGCATGCCCGGGCCACCCTTGGGTCCTTCGTAGCGGATCACCACGACATCGCCTGCCTGAATCGTGCCGTCGGCAAGAGCGTCCATTGCGGCCTGCTCGCGCTCGAACACCCGCGCCACGCCCTCGAAATGCTCCACGGGAACACCGGCCGTCTTGACCACAGCACCCTGCGGCGCCAATGTTCCGCCCAGGATCGTGATGCCACCTGCAGGGGCGATCGGAGCCGCGATCGCTCGCAGCACGCGACCATCGGGCGCTGGGATCTGCAATGCAGCCAAGTTCTGCGCGACGCTCTGCCCGGTCACTGTCAGGCAGTCACCATGCAGGAGCCCAGCGTCGAGAAGCTGCTGCATGATGACCGGCACTCCCCCCACTCGGTCCACGTCGAACATCAGGTGGGCGCCGAAGGGCTTGACATCGGCGATGAGTGGAGTGCGAGCACTTATCGTCTGAAAGTCCTCCATGGCGAGCTCTATTCCACACTCATGGGCAATCGCAAGCAGGTGCAGCACAGCATTTGTCGAGCCACCCATCGCCATGACGACGGTGATGGCATTTTCGAGCGATGCGCGCGTGATGATGTCCCGCGTTGTCACACCGTTGGCGATGAGATTGACGGTTGCACGACCCGCCGCCTGGCCCAGGGCAAGCCGACGAGCATCGACCGCTGGCGGTGAACTTGACCCGGGCAGCGCCATGCCCATTGCCTCTGCTGCGCTGGCCATGGTGTTCGCCGTATACATGCCGCCGCAGGTGCCAGCACTAGGACAGGCAACACGTTCGATGCGCTCTAGGTCACCGGCACTCATCAACCCGCGGGCATGCGCACCAACTGCTTCAAATGACGTCACGATGTTGACGTCGATTTCACTACCATCCTCCAGTGTGGTTTGACCAGGGAGCAAGGATCCCGCGTAAGCGATGACACAGGCAACGTCAAGCCGCGCAGCCGCCATTAGCATTGCGGGTATGGACTTGTCGCAGCCCACTAATCCGACAAAGCCATCAAGGCACTCGGCCTGCATGACCGTCTCAACTGAATCAGCAATGACTTCGCGACTGACCAGTGAGAAGTGCATACCTTCATGCCCCATACAGATGACATCCGACACCGTGATGGTGCCGAACTCCATGGGGAAGCCCCCCGCCTCCCGCACGCCAGCCGCGGCCGAATCGGCCAGTGAACGCAGCGACATGTTGCAGGGAGTGATCTGATTCCACGACGACGCAATCCCGACCTGAGCCTTGGCGAAGTCGGCATCGTCCATCCCGACCGCTCGGAGCATCGCTCGTGCCGGGGAGCGCTGATAGCCGTCGGTGACCTGGTGGCTTCGTGGCTTCATTGACGCTCTTGGTGCTGCGGGCCCCTGGGCGTGAGTCGCATTCACATGCCCTCCAGATACTCGACTGTCGATGACGGGTGACCCTAGCGCTCCCGTGGCACCATAGGTGGGTGTCCTCGCATCCGGCTGTGCCTGATGAGGTTTTGACGACACTTCGGGCTGCCGGGGCTCGGTTCGCATTGCTCTTCGGTAGTCATGCCCGCGGTGACGCGCATGAAGGCTCCGACGTGGACATCGCCGCCTACTTCACTGAACCGGCTCCGGCCTCCTTTGAGGTGCTGCTACCCACAGGAGTCGACCTTGTGGTTCTGAACCGAGCAAGTCTGGCAATCACCGGTCCAGTCTCCTTCGAAGGTGTCCCCATTCTCCGAGACGATGAGGCCGCGTTGATTAACTGGCTGGCCATGACTCGCAAGATCTACGCCGACGAGCTCCCTCGGATCCGGCGCAGCATCGCTGAATACCAGGCGGCGATTCTGCATGGTTGATCAGATTCGCGCGTTTCGACTGCTGACCCGCGTGAGCGACAATGTTGCTCTCCTTGAGTCGCAGACCACTGCGGGGCCGAGCGAGCGCATTGCTCTCACCTGGCTTCCCGGCTTGAAATACCTACTCCAAACGGCTATTGAGGCGTGTATCGATGTTGCGCAGCACATCTGCGCGTCCTCAAGCTGGGGTATTCCAAGCGACAACGGTGAGGCCATGACGTTCTTGCATCGACACGGTGTGATCGATGCGCGCGTAGAAACCGCCATGCGTAAAGCTATAGGTTTACGAAATGTCCTAGTCCACGAATACATCGGAGTGGATGATGCGATCGTGCTCAATCGGGTAGAGGACCTATCCGACTTGCACCAATACGTCAGGCAGGTCACCGACTGGCTTCAGGCCGGAGCCCAACAACCGTCTTAGGTCGTGGCCCTATCGCAGAGCGCGTTCGAATGCGCGAAGCCGCGTCTCCCAGATCATCTCGGAGAGTTGTGCCTGCGGAACGATGATCTCTGACGCGTGGAATGAGCCTGGGTAGAGGTGGAACTCCACCACCACACCTGCCTGCATTAGACGCTGCACGAAAGTGATGATCTCGTCGCGAAACAGGTCGATGTCACCGGTGTCGATGAATAGCGGCGGTAGGTTGCTCAGGTCCTTCGCCAACGCCAGGGATGCATATGGCGAGACGTCGACGGGGTTCGGGCCCAAGTAGTGCTGCCAGGCTTCGATATTGAGTGCGCGATCCCATACGCCAACATCAATGACCTCGTAACTGGATGGTGTCTCGTTGCGGTAGTCAAGCATCGGGTACGGCGCCATGACGAATCGAATGCCGCTGAATCCGCGGTCCCGGGCCAGCAGTGTCGTCGCTAGGGCAAGGGCTCCCCCGGCACTGCCGCCATAGATGACAAGGCGCTGAGGGTCAAACCCAAGGTCGGCTGCGCTATCAGCCATCCACCGCAAGGTGGCGTAACAGTCCTCAAGGCCTGCAGGGAAGGGAAACTCAGGGGCCAACCGGTAGTCCACGGAGACCGTAACCGCCCCCAACTCGAGCGTTAGTTTGCGCGCAACAGCATCGTCGTGGTCTAAATCACCCAAGATCATGCCGCCACCGTGGATGAACAGCAGTCCGGGGGCGCCTGCGGCTGTTGTCTGACCCCGGTAGATGCGGATCGGGATCTGTTCGCTCAGGATTGTTCGATTCTCAATCTCCCCCGGGAACGGCTCCTGTTGCGCCTGCGCCAGCACACGCATCTCAACGAGTTTCGCACGCCGCGCCGTGAGGTCGGGGATTGCACCAACCCCACCTGGTCCGGTGAGGGCAAGCATGGCATCAAGGCCCTGCATGGACTCGGGGTCAATTCGTGATCTCATTGCCGCTCACCCCTGCCATTCGTGCAGAACCATCGCCCTGGTTTGCCTAGGCTAGGACATTCAAGCCATGCTGGAGGATCAATGTCGAGTGGTACGTCGCCCCAAGGCCCCTGGACGACGCTGGTCAGCGTCGATGACCTTCAGGCTCGACGTGCCGGTGATGATGCCAATCTGGTCATCCTGGATGCTCGCTTCAGCCTGGATGACGAAGCCTGGGGAACGCGGGCATACCGGGAGCAACACATCGCCGGTGCCCTACGAGCGGATCTGGCTGACGATATGGCCGGACCAATCATTAATGGGGTCACCGGGCGGCGGCCCTTTCCGGACCCTGCGGACTTTGCGCAGACGCTCACTCGCTGGGGAATCGACGATGCAGCACAGGTTGTGGTCTATGACGCCGAATGCGGGCTTATGGCTGCGTCGCGACTTTGGCTGATGGTGCGCTGGATGGGCCATGACCGCGTTGCCGTCTTGGACGGCGGATGGCAGGCGTGGTTGGCGGCTGGTGGGCAAGTCGCAAGCGGTGACGAGGAACGCCAACCTCGACAATTCACACCGCGTCTACGACCTCAGATGCTTGCCGAGGTGGACGAGGTGGATCAGGCACGACAACGTACGAAGACTTGCGTCTTCGACTCACGTGGCGCCGAGGGGTACCACGGGGGTGGCAAGTACTACGACCCAGTGCGCGGGCACATCGGTGGAGCGGGACTTGCCGACCGGGCGGAAACCACGGGCCCAGACGGCCACTTTCGGTCTGCCGAAGCACTGCGCGAGCACTACGACCGTCTCATTGGCGACACGCCTGCACCAGAGGTGATCTACTACTGCGGCTCGGGCGTCACCGCAGCTCAGAACGTCCTCGCCATGGAGGTTGCCGGGCTTCCCGGGTCACGAATGTATGTCGGGTCCTGGAGTGAGTGGATTCTGGATCCAACTAGACCGGTAGAACTCTGATCTCGCTGCTACCGTCCTGCCCATCATGACAACCGAATCCACACCCCGAAGCCCCTACCGCTTTGCCGTTATCGGGACAGGCTTCTTCGCCCAAAACCACCTGCACGCCTGGGCAGAGATTCCCGAGGTTGAGCTTGTTGCCGTGTGCGACATTGATGAGGAGCGGGTGCAGGCCGCTGCGCGGGATTTTGGAGCTACGCCCTATACCGATGCTGCGGCGCTCTTTGCCAACGAGGACCTCGATTTCGTAGACATCGCGACAACGGCACCCACCCATCGCATGATGGTGGAATTGGCGGCAGCACATGGAGTAGCGGCGATCTGCCAGAAACCGCTGGCCTGGGAGATGACCGATGCCAAGACGATGGTGCGCGCCATGGCAGACAAGAACCTTCCATTCATGGTGCACGAGAACTTCCGTTTCCAATACCCCATGCGCAGGATCAAGGAACTCATCGATAGTGGCGCGATCGGACGACCCTTTTTCGGGCGCATCTCCTTTCGAACGGCCCATGACGTCTATGCTGCGCAGCCCTGGCTCATCGACAACCCCCGAATGATCATCATTGATGTGGCCGTGCACCTGTTGGATCTCGCCTGCTGTTTCATCGGTAGGCCGGAGACTCTCTTCGCAGACACACTTCGCGTGAACCCGCGCATTGTCGGCGAGGATGTCGCGACCATTCTTCTTCGTATGCCTGACGCAACCTGCATCGTAGATGCAAGTTACGAGACGAAGAGCGACCACAACACCTACCCACAGACCTTTGTCATTGTGGAGGGCACCGAAGGCACGATCACTCTTGGTCCGGATTATCACCTGCAGGTTGTTTCGCGGGGGACGGTTACCAATGAGGATCTGATCATTCCTAGTCATACCTGGTCAAGTGTCCCGTGGAACGCCATCCAGGACAGTGTCCACGCGATTCAACGACATTGGGTGCACTGCCTCGACACCGGCACGACACCTGAGACGTCAGGGGCAGCAACTTTAGAACTGATGGACATCACCCTGGGCTCCTACGAGTCGGCAGAAGTCGGGTCCCGCTACCGCGTCGGCACTCTCCTTGACTAACGCGCCAACACAGGTCATGAACTGGTCATGAACGGACAGATACTGCGGGCCGGGCCACTGACCATGCGCCTGGTTGATGGTGACCTGCGCGATATCCGACTGGGCGGCCTGGAGATCATTCGACGCATCTACATGGTTTTCCAAGATCAAAATTGGACTGCGCGCCCATGGCTTATCGATCAGGTTGACCTCGATGATGGCGAGGACCATTTCACCGCACAAGTCCAGGCACGAGGCACGTTTGATGCGACACCGCTGAATTGGACAGCCACCATCACCGGCACCGATGAGGGCACCATCACCTACCGGGTAACAGGGACCACGACTGAGGCATTTCTGCGCAACCGACTGGGCCTGTGCGTGTTGCACCCAATCACTGAGTGCACCGGGTTGCCCGTCACTATTGAGCACGTCGATGGATCCGTAGAGGCCACCAGATTCCCAGTGTCACTGTCCCCCCATCAACCGTTCCTCGACATCCGAGCCATGACCCACCAGGTACTCCCCGAACTGTTTGCGACGGTTCGCTTCACCGGCGAGGCCTTTGAGACCGAGGACCATCGCAATTGGTCGGACGCATCCTTCAAGACCTACTGCACGCCAATCCGTCTGCCATTCCCAGTGACGATTCAACCCGGTGATGTGCTCGAACAGCAGGTGAGCGTACGACTGGAGGGCGCGACAACCACGCCTGTGCCGACACTGGCCGACCCGCTGATCACCGTCACTGGATCCGCCATTCCTGTCCCCAGCATCGGTCTACAAATTCCACGTGGCACCACAACCGAACTCACACCGACGCAGGTCGAGGCGCTAAGTGCACTGGAACTCAACCATCTACGGGTCGACATTGAATGCGCAAGCTCCAATGCAGCCGACCTCTTGAGAACCGCAATACGTCAGGCACAACAGTTGCGGACCAACCTTTGGGTGGCGCTCTATGCCACTACCGGGGATCAGATTCGAGCACTCTTGGAGCAGCTGCCCCTTGACATCGCGATCCTTGTGGATCGCTGGCTCCTCTTCAATCCGACATCCAAGGTCACGCCCACACCACTGATTCAAGTGGTTCGCAGGGATCTCGACGAAAGACTCGGCAGAGCCCAACTGATCAGTGGTACGGATTTGTACTTCACCGAACTCAATCGAGAACCGTTAGGTGCCACGGCACTAGCCCTCCTTGATGGCATCTGCTTTTCAGTCAACCCTCAAGTCCACGCAGCTGATCACCAATCTGTCCTGCAGAACTCTGCTGGTCTGGGTGCGATTGCTCGAGACGCTCCCCGGCTCTCTGGTGGACTGCCCCTCGCGATTTCGCCACTGACACTGCGACCACGGTTCAATCCCAACGCCACCGCTCCTGAACTCGACGTCTCAAACACTCCACTACCCAGTGCTGTCGATGCACGTCAACGAACGGACTTTGCTGCCATCTGGGCCTTGCTGTCCCTGAAAGAAATTGCTGAGGCAGGAACGATCGACGTCGTGACGCTGGGCGAAACCATTGGCTGGCGTGGCGTCATGGCCGAACCTGCGGGATCGCCGGATCCAGCAAACTTTGCGAGCGCACCTGACGAGCGATTCCCCATCTGGAGGGCGCTGCATCAGTTGGCCGGAGACTGCAAGATTCTGCCGACTGTCAGCACTCGCCCGGATGTCGTGCAGGCGGTTACCCTCGAGCAACCGGACGAGTCCATGCTTCTGCTCATGAATGTCACCACCGAATCACATGAGGTAGTTGTCAATCTCTCTGGCGGGCCCATGACTCTCGCTGTTCCACCGTTTTCCATCGTTGACGTTCCCTTGCCGAAAGGACAGTGAGCCATGTCAAGTCATCCGCAGTTCTCCCTAGCCGGACGTCGGGCACTGCTCACCGGTGCCGGCGGGGCCATCGGTACTGTCCTTGCAAGGGGGGTCGCCGCCAGCGGTGCTTCGGTAGTTCTTCAGGACCTCACCCCCGACCGAGTGTCCGGCACCTGCGAGGAGATTCAAAGCCTCGGCGGGACTGCGCATGCCCTAGGCAGTGATCTGGCAGACCCGACCAATTGCGCATCGGTGGTGCAGCAGGCCACCGAACTACTTGGCGGATTGGATCTGCTCATCACCTGCGCGGGAATCAATCGACGCAAACCAATCGACGAGGTCAGCATTGACGACTTCAACGCAATCGTCGCCGTCAATATGCGGTCAGTCTTCTTCCTTTCGCAGGCTGCACACGCCCCACTCAAGGCCGCCGGTAACGGCTCCATCGTGCACCTGAGTTCGCTCAGTGCCAAGTTCTCCTTCAACACCATCGCGGTCTACGCGGCGACCAAAGCAGCCGTGTCCTCAATGACGCGGTCTTTCGCACGCGAGTGGGCTCAGGACAACATCCGTGTCAACTGCATCGAACCATCAGTCGTCAAAACTGAATTCACGAAACCCCTGTGGGGCGAGGAACACCGCCAGCGTTGGTTCGATGCCACCACGCCGATCGGTCGGCTCTCAGCGCCCGACGAGATGCTTGGAGCTGTCCTCTTTCTAGCCTCCGACGCGGCCAGCTACATCACTGGACAATCCATCGTGATTGACGGAGGCATTCTGGCCGGTGCCGACTGGGACAGCTACCTCGATGACAAGTGAGGACTTATGCGCAGCAATGTTCTGCCAGTGGTGTTAGGACTCGTCTTGGGGGCGACCCTCGTCGGGTTCGGCCCCGTTTCTGGACCTGCCGTCGCAGCCGGCAGCACCACGATTTGGGTGGATCCAGCTCGTGGTAACGATGGGAATAGCGGCAAGACACGTTCGCGCGCTGTGCGCACGCTTGCCGAGGCATGGAATCGAATACCGATGGGCAAACCACTAACCAGGGGCGTACGGATCGCAATTCTGCCGGGGGTTCTCACCGAAACCATGGTGCCGAACTACCTGGAATCCCGTTACGGCACTGCTGCTGCTCCAATCCTCATCGATGCCATCCGTGGCCGTGGATCGGTCACCATGGCATCACTCAATGTCTTTGACACTCGCTACCTGACTTTGCGGGGCGTGAAGATTCAAGCTTCCGGTGGTGATGGATTCCACTGCGAGAAATGCGATCACGTGCGCATCGAGAACAGCACCGTCCGCGGGGCTGACCCAGCACAGGGTGGTGTTGGGGATTTGGTCAAAATCAATCAGTCTCAACACATCACCATCACCAGTAGCGACATCAGCGGTGCGAGCGACAACGCAATCGACTTCGTTGCGGTGCAGTACGGCGCTATCACCAGCAATCGCATCCATGATGCAGGCGACTGGTGCGCGTACGTGAAGGGCGGTTCTGCCTACATTGATGTAGTTAACAATGAGATCTACGATTGCGGCACAGGTGGATTCACCGCAGG
>JAGWVT010000210.1 GCA_018970765.1 Actinomycetales bacterium | reverse complement strand
CGGTTCTTCGTCAATACAGAAATTGAGAACGTCGACGTGTGGTTCGTTATGGAGCAACCAGATGACGATGACTTGCACTGCCAGGTTCCCCCATCGCGTGTCTTCTTTCTGACTGCGGAAACTGCCTTCCCCACCGGCTACTACATGGACTCACCGGCGCGCATGGACTACTTGAGCCAGTTCGCGCGCGTGTTCACCTGTCACGACGTCTACCTGGACACAGTGACCTACGCCCTGCCGTTCCTACCCTGGATGGTGAACGCCAACCACGGACCGTCCGTCACGGCTCCACATGAGCGTGACCTGCACTACTTGGCAAGTCTGCAGTCACTCGATAAGCCCCGAGCACTGTCGGTGTTCTGCTCTACGCAGACACTCACGCCAACGCATCGCTTGAGACTGCGTTTCGTCGAGCAGCTCAAGGAGCATTTCGGCGAGCAGTTGCATTGGTACGGCAACGGAGTGAACCCCGTCGCCGAGAAGTGGGAGGGGTTGGCCCCCTACCGATACTCGGTCGTCTTGGAGAACCAGGCTTCGGCGCACGTCATCACCGAGAAACTCATGGATGCCTACCTAGCCCTGTGCTACCCGATCTACTGGGGTGCGCCCGACGCCGCAGCGTTCTTCGATCCCCACTCATTCACGACAATCGACATCAAGGACCTAGCCGGATCCATTGCCCGTGTCGAGGAGATCCTTCAGCAGGATCCCTACGAACAGCGATTGCCAGCGATTCGGGCAAGCCGGGATCGGGTGCTTACGGACTACCACCTGTATCGGCGGCTGGCCCGTATCGCTCATGCCGCGGTGGGGGTGCCCGAGGCACCGTCGCAGGTGCAACTCCAACTGCCGATCGAGCCTGCAGTCGGGGGTTTGCGCGGCATGCTTGGACGGTTTCGATGATGACTGCGCAGGGCGGCGCTGCGACGGATGGCGTGTGGTCCCGCCAGCTGCTCACCTGGATCCTGGCCATTTGGGTGGTGGCCATCCCCGTCGGCTGGGTCTCGTGGTCGTACCTTCAGGTGCCTGTCAATGAAGTGATCAGTGCCCCCGCCGATGACGGGCACTGCACCGCGTCCACCGACGGCGTCGGTGTGCACTGCTTCGGGGACTACTTCTACCCTGCAAAACTTGCGGCAAGCGATCCGACTTGGGTCTATCCCACGCTCTACCCACACGCCTACACCGCTTCCGGGATGCTGCCGCACGTCGTTGCCGACAACCTGGGCAACCTGTTTGGCAGCGAACGCATAGGCCTGCTGCTCTACCTGCTCCCGATCCTGGTGGCACTCCTGGTACCCGCCGCACTGCTCGCGTCGCGACTGAGGGCACCCCTAGGTCTAGTCCTGCTGCTGGTGCTCGGTGTCGCCTCGCAGCCGTTTCTCCTCGCGCTGGATCGCGGCAACAGCGCAGCATTGGTGGTACCCCTGTTGCTCTGGGTTGGCTGGGCCACGGTCACGCGGCACTGGGCACAGGTTTCTGCTGCGATCGTGCTCGCATCAATGCTGCGCCCGCAGTTCATCCTGCTGGCGCTCATCCTGTTGGCGTTGCGCCAGTGGCGGCCGTTGGTGCTCACGGCAGTGGCTGCGGCAGCCGCCAACGCGCTGGCGTTCGCTGTCTGGCCGGGCGGCTTCACCGCGAATGTGACTGGCTGGGCTCAGAACCTGCTTTCTTATTCCGGGACGATCCCGTTGGAGCGCAACAACCCGACGAATCTGTCAACAGCACATGCCGTCACCGTGCTTACGCGCGCTGGGCGCGTCCTACCAGAACCACTCAGCGGGTGGTTGGCGAATCTGCAGGACCTCATCACCCGGCTGCCCTGGCTTCCGGGGCTCGCCTTACTGGCAC